>NZ_JAKUKE010000001.1:1200000-1500000 GCF_024197615.1 Desulfuromonas sp. KJ2020 | reverse complement strand
TGCCGGCCAGGGCGTAGGCGGGCGCGGCGCTGACCACCACCTCCGCCTCTTCGATAGAGCCGTCTTCCAGATGCAGCTCGAACCCCCCTTGCTTGGGCAGGACGCCGTTGACGCCCACCCCCGTGCGCAGTTCCCCGGTGACGGCCTCCTGCAGACGGTCCGTCAATTCCTGGATGCCGCCGACAAAGGACGTGAGGACTCCGCCGGGGCCAGCGGCACTGGCGACGACCTTGCCGGCCTTGCGCTCGGCCTTCTTCTTTTTGGCCAGCTTGACCATGGCCTTGATCAGGCCGCCGTATTCCTGCTCAAGTTGATGGATGCGGGGGAAACAGCTCTTGAGGCTCATGGTCTCTGGGTCGCCGGCAAAAATACCGGAAACCATGGGGGCGATAAGCTTGTCGAGAGCTTCCTCGCCCAGGCGGCGGCGGGCAAAATGCGCGAGGGTCTCATCCTCTTCACCCCGGTAGGCGGGAATCAGCGTCTCACAGGCGAGGCGCAGCTTGCCCGGCCAGGAGATCAGCGGGGATTTCAGGAAGGAAGGTCCGTTTTCGGGCAGACGGTGCAACTGCCCTTCCGAATAGATGAAGCGCTTGCGGGCATTGTCGTTGGAGCGGGCCAGCTGGCCGCGGATATTTAGCCGATCGCAGAGTTCAAGGGTCATGGGCTTGTTGTCGAGAAAGCCGTTGGGGCCCCATTCGCACAAATAGCCCTCTTCCTGGATACTGTGAATTTTGCCGCCGGTGCGCTCTTTCTTTTCAAAAATGACCGTCTGCAGGTCGAGGCCGGCCTCGCGGGCCAGGCGTTCAATGGCAAAAGCCGTGGACAGACCGGAAATACCGGCTCCGATAATGGCGACGCGCATCGTAGCTCCTTGGGTTGGAGGATGGAATGGATTCAAAGGACCTAGACCGACCTGGTCAAATAACCGGGAAGATGGGTATTTTCAACCCACACCCGCACGAAAAAACATAGAACAGCCCACCGGCGGGGTCAAGCGGAACCTGCACTCTCTGTCTCGGCGGACCGCCCGGCGTCACTTTCAGGCTCCATATAAAGCAAGGAATATGCCTTTACCCCTGCATTTTGACCGGCGCGCGCTTGACGCAGCGGGCCGGCGTAATTATAGTAAGTTCCGACACAGGCTCTACACAGGCAGGAGACCGCATGACCAAGAATTACTATGATGTGCTCGGCGTGGCCAAGGAGGCCTCGGCCGAAGAGATCAAGAAGGCCTACCGCAAGCTGGCCCTGAAATACCATCCCGACAAAAATCCGGGTGACAAGAAGGCGGAAGAGCGCTTCAAGGAAATCACCGAGGCCTACGCCGTGCTGTCGAATCCCGACAAAAAGAAGCAGTACGACCAGTTCGGCTCGACCGGCTTCCACCAGCGCTACAGCCAGGAAGACATTTACCGCGACTTCGATGTGGGGGATATCTTCCGCGAGTTCGGTTTCGGCACCGACGACATCTTCAGCCATCTGTTCGGCGGCGGCCGCAAAGCCCCCTTCACGGGCTCCACCCGCCGACAGGCGGTCAAGGGGCAGGACTACCTGATGTCCCTTACCATCCCCTTTCGCCAGGCGGTCCTCGGCGGCGAGCGCCGGGTTGACTACAAACAGGGCGATCAGGTGGAGCACCTGCAGGTCCGCATCCCCGCCGGGGTCGAGCCGGGCAAGAAGCTGCGTGTCGCCGGCAAGGGCGGCCCCAGCCCCATGGGAGGCCCGCCCGGCGATCTCTACCTGGAGATCAAGGTGGACCCGGACCCCACCCTTACCCGCGAGGGCCAGGACCTCTATGCCCGCATACAGGTGCCCTTCAGCGGCGCCTGCCTCGGCACCTCGGTGGAGGTTCCTACCCTGGAAGGCCCCAAACGTGTGAAGGTGCCCGCCGGCACCTCGGCCGGCAAGAAGATCCGCCTCAAGGGCTTCGGGGTGCCCGGCAGCGGCAAGCAGGAAAAAGGCGACCTCTACGCCATCGTCGAGGTGGACGTGCCGCAGAAACTTACCGACAGGCAGCGAAAACTACTGGAAGAGCTGCAAAAGAACGGACTATGAAAAAAGGGCCTCTCCACCGCGGGAGGCCCTTTTTGCGTGGGGCGCTGAAACGATTCTCAACCGTAGAACTCAGTGCAGTACATCATCCCCAGGGTGCCGCGATTGGCCAGGCACTGAGGGCAGAGCTGATCGGCATCGTCATAGAGCTCGCGGGCCATGTGCAGACCGGCCTGTTCACTGGGATTATCGAGCGGGGCCGCAGGGTCGAAGGTCTTGCCGCAGATGGCGCAGGTTTTCATGCCGGTTTCTCCAGAGAGTCGCGCACCAGGCCGGCCAGGGCCTGGATAAAATCGTCGTGGTCGTTTAAAGAGGGCACCCGCTGGAAGGAAGGGATGCCGGCCTTGTAGGCGTGTTCGGCATACTCGATGTCGATCTCGTGCAGGGTTTCGATGTGGTCAGAAACAAAGGAGATCGGCACCATGAGGACGGCCTTGTGCCCCTCCGCCGCCAAGGTGTCGATAACCTCGACGGTGTCCGGCTCCATCCACTTGACGGGACCGCTACGGCTCTGGAAGCCGAGATGCCAGGGCCGCTCACCCACCCGCTCCATCACTCCCTTGACCGTCGCCAGGATATGTTCGAGATAAGGATCGCCGCGGTCGATGAACTTCTGCGGCAGCGCGTGGGCCGAAAAGAGGATCTGCACTTCGTCCCGCCGCAGCTCATGGAACTGCTCCAGACCCTCCCGCACGCGCTGGGCCAGGGCGTCGAGGTAGCCGGGCCAGTCGTACCATTGGTCAATGACGGTAAACTGCAGGTCGGGATGATGCTCGCGGGCGGCGCGGCGAAAGTCGTTAATGCTGCTCCCTCCCGTCGCGCCGGTGTAATGGGGATACATGGAGAGCACCACAGCCCGTTCCACCCCATCGGCCCGCATCTGGCGCAGGGTCTCCTGGGCGAAAGGATGCCAGTAGCGCATGGCCACATAAGGCTTGAAGGAGGTGCCCAGAGCCCTGGCCACGCCCTCGGCCTGCCGCTGAGTCCACATGAGCAGGGGCGTTTTGCCGCCGATGGCGCGATAGTTCAGCCGAACCTTTTTGGCCCGAAAAAAAGAGATCAGCCGGGCGAAAGGACGCTGCAGCAAAGCCCCCAGCGGCAGGCGGATCAACTCCCGATCGGAAAAGAGGTTGTAGAGAAAGGGCTCTACCGCCTCCAGCGAGTCGGGCCCTCCCATGTTGAGCAGGACGATGCCGATCGGCTTGTCAGATTCCATGATGGCTATACCCGTGAGAAGTAAGGGGTGAGAATTTCTTCTCACCCCTTACGCGTTACTTCTGGCTGAGCCGGTGTACGCAGTCGACCATGAACTTGGCGTGCTCGGGATCGACCGTGGGCAGGATGCCGTGGCCGAGGTTGAAAATATGGCCCGGCCGGCCGGCATTTTCATCGAGAATGCGCTTGACCTCCGTCTCGATGTGCGCCTTGGGCGCGTAGAGGACGGTGGGATCAAGGTTCCCCTGTACGGCGATTTCGGCGCCGAGAATGTCCCGGGCCTTGCCGAGGCCGAGATGCCAGTCAAGCCCGACCACGTCAGAGCCGGCCTTCTTGACGCTGTCCAGCATGGTCCCCGATCCCTTGACAAAGTGGATGATGGGGATGTCCTGGCGGTTGAGGCCGTTGATGAGCTTGGTAGTGTACGGCAGGATGTACTTTTCGTAATCGAGGGGGGAGACAATGCCGCCCCAGGTGTCGAAGATCTGGATGGCCTGGGCCCCAGCAGCGATCTGGGCATTGAGGTACTGGCGGTCCATCTCGGTGACCTTGTCCATGAGCGCGGCATAGAGCTCGGGCGCCCCGTACATCATGCGCTTGATCTGGGCGAAGTCCTTGCTTCCCTTGCCTTCCACCATGTAGCAGGCCAGGGTGAAGGGCGCGCCGCCGAAACCGATGAGGGGCACGCGGCCTTCGAACTCGCGGCGCAGGATTTTGATGGTCTCCAGCACATAGGGGACGTCCTCTTCCATCACCGGGATGCGCAGGGCGTCGATGTCGGCCTTGGTGCGCACCGGATTTTCAAAGACCGGACCGGGGACGAAGTCGAGTTTGAGCCCCATGGGCTCCACCGGCGTCAGGATGTCGGAAAAGAGGATAGCGGCGTCGGCCCCCAGATAATCGATGGGCTGGATAGTGACCTCGGCGGCCAACTCCGGCGTCTTGCACAGTTCGAGGAAGGAGACCTTCTTGCGGACCTCCATGTACTGGGGAAGATAGCGACCGGCCTGACGCATGAGCCAGACGGGAGTGCGGTCAACGGGCTGGCCCCAGCAGGCCTTGATGAAATTGTATTCCGTGGTCATATCGCTTGGATCCTCCTATGGGATGTGTGATTCGTAGGGGCGTGATTCATCACGCCCTGGACGCCATGAATTGCGCCCCGACGTCATTATTTTGCCGCGTTCTCCGCCGCTTCCTTCTCCATGCGCTTGCGCGTGCGGTTGGGGATGTAGTTGCAGAAAGGCTCCTCGGCCATGTAGTCACCGTACACGGCATCGGCCCGGGCCCGGCAGCCGCCGCAGACGTTGATGAACTCGCACTCGCCGCACTTGCCCTGATACTTCTTGAAATCACGCAGATCGTTGAACACCTTGGAACTGAACCAGAGCTCCTTGAAGGGGATCTGCTTGACGTTGCCAACGGAGGAGTGGAAGTAGGAGCAGGGCTTGAGGTTGCCGAAGCAGTCGATAAGGCAGATAGTCTGGGCCGCGATGCAGCCCTTGCCGCCGCCGGTGGAAAAGGTCAGGCTGCGCCGCTGAAAGTCGACCCCTTCGGCCTTGGCCATCTGCGGCACGATGCGGTAGTAGTGCGGCGCGCAGGTGGGACGCATGAGGATGTCGTCCTCGTGCTTCTCCTGCTCGTAGTGCCAGGCGAGAATCTCCTCGTAGTCCTCCTTGGAGATGAGCTCGTTCATGATCTCCTCACCGCGGCCGGTGGGCACGATCATGAACATGTACCAGGCCGTCGCCCCCAGGCTCTTGGCCAGTTTGAAGGTGGCGGCGATGTCCTGCTGGTTGCGCTTGGTAAAGGAGGAATTGATGAGAAACTTGATGCCGTTGCGTTTGAGGGTCTCGGCGCCGCGGATCGTCCCCTCGAAGGCGCCGGGGCAGTTGCGGAAATCGTCGTGGATGGCCGCGGTGGAGCCGTCCAGCGAGAGGGAGACCATCTTGATGTCCGCCGCCTTCATCTGCCGGCAGACCTCGTCGGTGATGAGGGTGCCATTGGTGGCCATGCACATGCGCAGCCCCTTGTCGGTGCCGTAGCGGGCGATCTCGAAGATATCCTTGCGCATGAGAGGCTCGCCGCCGGAAAGTACCATAACCGGCTTGGACACCTCGCAGATGTCATCAATCAGCTTGAAGGCCTCTTCGGTGGTGAAATCCCCCTCGGAGGACTGCAGATCCGAAGAGCAGCGGCAATGTACACAGTTGAGATTGCAGCGCTGGGTGCTTTCCCAAGCGATCCACTTGGGGATAAACTCTTCCGTCTTGGCCATGCCGACTCCTTATCGGTTGTGCGGATTAAAAACTCCGCCAGATCTTACACCATATCCCTCAGCAATGACAAGCTCTTAGGATACAGGGTGCTGCCCCTTTTCAAAAAAGGAAAAGGCAGGATCGCTCCTGCCTTCTCATCATCTTGCTTTCACTCGATCTTTTCAGTGATTGACCGCCTGGGGTACCGCCTCCGGTTTCGCCAGGTCGAAGAGTTCGTCGAAGATGGCCTGCACCGTGGTGATGCGGTCGGCCTTCCAGGCGTTGGTGCCGCAAAAGACCAGACCCGTCTCGACGTCACCGCGCTGAGCCCGATCGAGGGCGTGGACGATACAGAAGCGCTCCTGGTCGGTCTTGTAGGCGCATTTCTTCAGGCAACCGGAAGGACAGCGCACATTCAGATCCACGTCCCGCTGGCGCACCTTGTCGATATTGGCCTTGATGGCCCGGCCGGGAAGTCCCGCCGGACTCATGATCAGTCCGATATCTTCCTGACGGCAGTTCAGATAGGCCTCTTTGAAGGCGTCGGAAGCGTCGCACTCTTCGGTGCAGACAAAACGGCTGGCCATCTGCACGCCGTCGGCGCCCTGCTCCAGGGCGTGGAGAAGATCCTGGCGGTCCCAGATACCGCCGGCGGCGATGATGGGGATATCCAGATTCCATTCCTCGCGGAAATAGGCTTTGACGCCGCGCACCGTCTCATACTGATCGTAGGTGCCGTCACCGATTTTTTCCAGCTTCTCTCCCAGGTGGCCACCGGCCGTGTCCGGATCTTCCACAACCACCGCGTCGGGAAGACGGTCATACCCCTTCTTCCATTTGCGGGCGATGAGCTCGGCCGCCTTGACGGACGAAACAATGGGGATCAGGGCCACGTCGGGATAATCGGTGGTGAGGCCGGGAAGGTTCAAGGGCAGGCCGGCGCCGCAGACGATGACCTTGGCGCCACCCTCGCAGGAAGCCCGCACCATTTCATCGAAATTGGTGACGGCGACCATGCAGTTGGTGCCGACGATGCCGTCGGGAGCCATGGCGTAGGCCTTGGCGATTTCATCCTTCAGCGCCAGCGGATCGGCGGTAAAATAGTTTTTGCCGTCGTAACGGCTGCTGTTCAAGGCCATGCCGGCGGCAGCAACCAGGCCGATGCCGCCGCTGCGGGCCACGGCTCCAGCCAGACGGCCGGCGGAAACGCGCACTCCCATTCCACCCTGAATAACGGGGAAGCGGGCCGTATGTTTACCAATGGTCAAAGGCTTTGTCATGGTCAATCTCCTTGGCTGCAGCCATCGCTGGCGGTTTCTGAACTGAAAACAGCCTAGCAGAAGATGACCAAGGCGATTGTAATAGTTATGTAAAACCTTTGTGACATAGGTCTTGTTCACCGCCTCGCGAAATGATAAAGATGGCTCATGAAGCTCTTTCGACGCGTTATCAATCCGCTCTTCGCCTTTGTCGCCGTCCAGCTGATCTGGGTGATCATCGTCATCTCCTGGGTTTCCTGGTTCATGGGCAGCCACCGGCGCCTGCGCGCCCTGGCCGAACAATACAGCCCCGACCTGCTGCAAAAGGGCTGGGACTGGCTCATCCTGATCGAAGGGCTGCTGCTGCTCGGAGCCATTCTGGCCGGGGTCTACGTCATCTTTCTCTACTGGCGCCGCCAGGTTTCCCTCTATCGGGCCCAGCACCAGTTCATCGCCCAGGTGACCCACGAACTCAAATCTCCCATCGCCTCCATCCAGCTGCATCTGGAAACCATCCGCCGCCGCCAGCCCGACCCGGAGCAGATGGACACCTTTCTCGACACCATGCTGGCCGACACCGACCGGCTGAACACCCTGGTGAACAATCTTTTATCCGCCAACCGCCTGGAACAGCGGGGACTCAAGCTTAACCTGACCCCCTGCAACCTGTCGGAACTGGTCACGAATTACTTCCGTCCCCAACAATACGCCCTGCCCAAGGCCGGCACCATGGCCCTCGACATCGCGCCCGAAATCCATGTGCGCGCCGACACCGACTGGCTCAAGGCCGTCTTTCGCAATCTACTGGAGAATGCCCTGCTCTACAGCAATGGTCCCCCTGTCCTCACACTGTCCCTTAAAGCCGAAGGAGGGCAGGCTCACCTGACCTTCGCCGATCAGGGGCGGGGCCTGGAGAAAAAGGAGCTGAAGAAAGTCTTTCGCATGTTTTACCGGGTCAAGCCCAGCGGGGAGACGATCCGGGGGAGCGGCCTGGGCCTCTTCATCATCCGGGCTGTGATTCTGCTGCATCGCGGCAAGGTCTGGATCGAAAGTGAGGGATTAAACCGGGGAGTCACCGTGCACATCACCCTCCCCCTGATTTCGCCGGGCAAGGAGAACGAATGATGCCCCAAGCCCGCATTCTGCTGGTGGAAGACGAACCGAGCCTTGCCCGAGGGCTCCTCTTCAACCTCGAAGCCGAAGGCTATGTGGTCACTCACGCCGATAGCGGCGAGAAGGCCCTGGAGGCCTTTAACCGGGACCCCTTCTCCCTGCTGGTGCTCGATCTCTCCCTGCCGGGGATCGACGGCCTGGAGGTGTGCCGGCAGATCCGTGAAAAGAGCCCGCGCCTGCCCATCCTCATCCTCACCGCCCGCTCCCAGGAGCGGGATCGCGTCAAAGGACTCGCCGCCGGGGCCGACGATTACCTGACCAAGCCTTTCAGTCTGGACGAATTCCTATTGCGGATCAAGGGGATGCTGCGGCGTTCAGGATGGTACAAGGAAGAGTTGCCGCCGAGCGATTTCTACGCCTTTGGCGGCAATGAAGTGAATCTGCGGGAACAGACGGCCACCACCCCCCGTGGGGAGGTCAGCCTGACCGAGCTGGAAATCAAGATGCTGCGCATCTTTTTCGATCGCGAAGGAGAAATTCTCAGCCGCGCCGAACTGCTGAAGCTGGTGTGGGGCATGGCGCCGGATACGGAGACCCGCACGCTGGACAACTTCATCGTCCGCCTGCGCCGCTACTTCGAACCGGACCCGGCCAACCCCGTTCACTTTCTCACCGTGCGCGGCCGCGGCTACCGCTTCGTCGCCCAGCCCTGACAACAAAGGGGAGCCGATTGGGCTCCCCTTTTTAATGCCTCAGGGTTTGAAGTCCTGCAACAGTTCGTCGCGGAAGGCGTCGATGCCCATTTCGTCGATGAACTTGCCGAGGCGGCACTTGCGATCCTTGGCCTTGAACCACTGGATGATGTGATCGACCACGGCCAAAGCCTCTTCGTCGGTAGGCACATGCTCGAGCAGCTTGTAGGAGAGACGCGCCTGCCCGCCCCCGTTGCCGCCGACCATCACGTTCCAGCCCTTGGGCGTGCCGATAAGGGCAACATCCTTGATGCACCCTTCGGCGCAGTCGTTGATGCAGCCGGAGACCCCCATCTTGAACTTCCAGGGGAGCTGCAGCCCGTGGTACTTCTCATCCATCTCCAGCCCCACGGTCACGGAATCCTGCTGGCCGCGCTTGCAGAAGGTGGTGCCGGGGCAGATCTTGACGCTGCGCACGCAGAGCCCAATGGCGGCACCGGGCTTCTCCCCCAGCTCCTCCCAGATCTCATCCAGCTTCTCTTCGGGCAGCCCGACAATGGCGATGCGCTGGGCACTCGTCAGCTTCAGCGCCTGAGCTCCGTATTTCTCCGCCACATCGGCGATCTTGCGCAGGGTCGCCGGATTGGTAATGCCGCCGGGAATATGCGGAGCCACCGCATAAGTCTCCTTGTCGCGCTGAATAATGGCCCCTTTTTCCTGGATATCCTTTTTCATAAAAACTCCCCCTGTCAGATAATAGCATCTGTGAAAATTGTATTTATAAACACGCTTTTTTAACGTCAAGTCAGGCATTTGTCAACCCCGACACGTTGTCAGGGGTCCTCAGTATCCTGACAAAAAGCTGGATTGACAGCCCCCACGGCCCACCGCAGGAGGCGCCTTACTTAATTACCTTCCACCTTTGCTCTGGCTAGCCCCTTTCAAGCAAACGTCCCGGCACTGTCTCCAGCCTGACGCCAAACTGCTCTGCGCCAAAAAACCTGCCGATGCGCTCATGCCTTCTGATCACGTTGACCCTTTTTTCATCCAAAGAACCGGTCAGACATGTCGGCCAGAAGGGTTCCCGCTAGTTCGAACCGCCGCTGGGGAAATTGGCCTTTCCGTGTTTGACAGACGCCTTGTGACTGATACAAACAAACATAGATGAGCCACATGAAAGGCCATTCAATAACTATCGATGAAAGGAGTTGTTGTAGTGAACATGGAGATACGTGACATTCGACGCTGGCATAGGCGCATGGGCATTCTCCTCGCACCCTTCCTTTTTCTTCAGGGACTTAGCGGTCTGATTCTGACCTATGGAGTTTTTACTCAAGTGGCTTCAACCCTTGCCGAAAACTCACCGGAGGCGGTGCAAACCGCATGGAGTCTGATTATAGCTAAAATGCATCACGGGCCTGGCCTATTCGGATGGATCTACCACTCTCTCATTGGTATAGGCCTGCTCTGGATGACCCTCAGCGGGGCTTGGATCTGGTGGGATCTCCGTCGCAGAAAAAAGGTAAGTCTGAATAAATGAGCGCAAAAATGGATGGCGGAGAAGCGGGCGGACATGACCGGCAAACTTCTGGAAACTCCCACGACACCTTGCCTAGTAGGATGTCCCCAGAACACCCCCCATATTGACTTTAGTGGAGGCCGTGATAGGGTTCCATCATCATTCCTGTTCCACAAAGAGCGAGAAAAAAACATGCTTTTTGGCCTGTTTTTATTGTTCACTCTTCCGAGAGACGACTTTTATCCTAGGAGCCCCGGTGATCATGAATCCAAATAACATCCTCTCCCACCACCGCCTTTGCCTGTGGCGTGCCGTGAGCGGGGGCCTCTTCCTGTTCCTGCTTCTGGGCTGCCAGGAATCCTCTGGGCCTGAAGCAAGAGGCGAAAAAACGGCCGCGCAACAGTTTGCCACGTGGTGTTCCCCCTGCCACGGTGAACGAGGCAAGGGCGGGTGGGCCTCCAAAGGCCCGTCCCTGCAAGGACCAGACTTCATTTACGGTGGCGACCCCGACTCCCTGCGCACGAGCATCCGCGAAGGTCGTCCAAACGGGATGCCCGCTTTTGGCGAGCGGTTCTCCCCTGCCCAGATCGATGAACTGACCACATATCTGAAGTCCCTTCAGACCACCAGCAGTTGACGCCTGATCAGCCCCTTGTCCACCCCTGCCTGAGGACATTTGTCCTGGATTCCCTGGGTCATGCAAAAAGCTTGATTACTAGATCAGGGCCTACGAGGGGTTATTGCACTACGGAAGGCGCATCAACCGTTCACTTCGCCAGATACGAACAATGCGGAGACTTTGTGGGTCGCGGCGGTAAACGATTCGGAACGGGGGATGAATCAGCTCTCGGAGTCTGGATTGGTTGAACTCAGGAACCATTCTACCTCTGTCTGGATGCGATGATAGGTCTTCAATGAAGGCGATGACCTCGTGCACGACACGATCTCCGACATCCGGGACCTGTTGCTCCACCTAATACTCGCGGATTTCTTCCAAATCCCTGACCGCTGATTCGGCAAATATAACCTGCAGAACCTTGGACATGGCGCTTACAGGCCCAACCGTTTTTTTGCCGTATCAAGGTCGACCTGACGATTGTTGTCCAAATCGTCAAGACCATCGACAACTGCCCGCATAAAAGCCTTTTCCTCCTCTGCCAACTCGAAATCCTCCAGCGATTGCACAACGGCAACACCCCGGCCTCGACTGGTCAATAGAATTGGTCGATGGGACTCCCTGGTTCGGCGGATAACCTTTCCAAGATTCACCTTTACATCTGCCAGTGGGACTATATCTTCTGAAAACTTGATGGCCATGACCACACCTCCTTTTGACCACTTAATAGCACCTAAGTAATGGTACGCCAAGAACACCCAAGATGCTCGAAGAATGGAGAATTATGAAAAATAGGGGATGACCCTCATTTCCGTTCATGGAATGTGCAAGAAAGGCAACCAGGAGCAAGTCCAAGTGGTCGCCATTGCACACTTAATGATCGCCTTGAGTTGCTCTATCAATAACACGCCCCTTTCGTCTTGGCATTAATGTGATAGGCCTGACCATCCCGCTGGGGTGGGATATTGCCCATGGGCCGGGACCGGGGTAAAGGGGGGCAGCAAGCCGTTCAGAAATCTCCCCACCGGATTTGGGGTTGCAACCTCACAGGGATTCCTTATAATCAACACGCTGTTTTATTCTTTTTTTGACAGACATCTTTCCCAAAGGAGGCAGGGATTATGAAAGCAGTTCAACTCGACGGTTTTGGTGGTGTGGAGGTCTTGCGTGTGGGTGAGGCAGAGCGGCCGGTGCCCGGTGAAAACCAGGTTCTGATCAAGGTGATGGCCACTTCCATCAACCGGCCCGACCTGGTGCAGCGTGAGGGCAAGTATCCGCCCCCTCCCGGCGATTCGGAGATTCTCGGTCTGGAAGTGGCCGGCGTGGTGGCCGAAGTGGGGCCCAAGGTCAGCCAGTGGAAAGCGGGCGACCGGGTCATGAGCCTGGTGGGCGGCGGCGGCTACGCCGAATACGCGGTGGCCTACGCCAACCACCTGATGCCCATCCCCGAGAGCATGAGCTTTGCCGAGGCAGCCTGCGTGTGCGAGTCGTACATCACCGCCTTTCTCAACGTCTTCATGATCGGCGATCTGCAGGACGGCCAGACCGCCATCCTGCATGGCGGCGGCGGTGGCGTCAACACGGCGGCGCTGCAGCTGGCCAAAGCGCTGACCCCCAACGCCAAGCTCATCGTCACGGCCCACCCCAGCAAGATGGAGCGGGTGAAAGAGCTCGGCGCCGACTTGGTCATCGACTACACCCAGACCCCCGACTTCACCGAGGTGGTCAAGGAGTTCACCCACAAGAAGGGGGTCGATGTCATCCTCGATCATGTTGGGGCCAAGTACCTCGCCCCCAACATGAACTCCCTCGGCTACAAGGGCCGGCTGGTCATTATCGGCGTCATCAGCGGCATCAAGGCGGAACTCAATCTCGCCCTCATGATGGTCAAGCGTCAGCAGATCATTGGCAGCGTGCTGCGTTCGCGCCCCGTTTCGGAAAAAGGCGACATCGTGGCCGAATTCACCCGTCGGGCCCTGCCCAAATTCGCCGATCGCAGCATTGTGCCCATCATCGAAAAGACCTTCTCCATCGATGACGTGGTGGAAGCTCACCGCATGATGGATGAAGACCGTCACTTCGGCAAAATCGTGCTGCAGATCGCCGCCGAGTAAGAAGGTTTGTCTCGGGCGCCGCCAGCTGGGGGCGCCCGAGTTCCCGATTTTCAGAAACCGCGAGAAAGGGCAGAGGATGGAAGGGTCGCGAAGCAATATCGTGCTCATCGGCATGCCCGGCGCGGGCAAGAGCACCGTCGGCGTGGTGGTGGCCAAGCTGCTGGCCATGGACTTTGTCGATACGGATGTGCTGATTCAGGCGCGAGAAAAGAGGACGCTGCAGGCCATCATTCGGGCCGAGGGCTTGAGCGCCCTGAAACAGGTGGAAGAACAGACCCTGCTCGAGCTGGCGGCCGAACAGACCGTCATCGCCACCGGCGGCTCGGCGGTCTACAGCGACGCGGCCATGGCGGCCCTGAAGCGCCGGGGGATCGCCGTGTTCCTTGATGTCCCCCTCCCCGAACTGGTCGAGCGCCTCAACGACCTGGACGCCCGCGGCGTCGTTATGGAGCCGGGAGAATCCCTGAACGACCTCTACCGCAAAAGACTCCCCCTCTACCGGCGCCATGCCGACCTGCGCCTCGACTGCGGCGGCAAGAGCGCCGGCCAGGTTGCCTTGGAGACGGTGGCGGCGGTCCGACCGCTGCTGGCGCCATCAGTCTCATAGACCGGGGGGCGTCATATCCTTCGGCAAGAGCACCCAGAGGCGACCCTGCTGCTTCATGCGTCCGGCGTAGGCGCCGGCGTCATCCCCCATCCCCCAGAAAAAATCAGCCCGCACCGCTCCCTTGATGGCGCCGCCCGTATCCTGAGCCACCATGAGGCGCTGCAAAGGCAAATCACTGCTAGGCCAGGTCGTCTGCAGAAAGACCGGTGCGCCGAGCGGAATGGTACGCGGGTCAACGGCCAGGCTGAGCCCCGCCGTCAGGGGAATCCCCATGGCCCCCGGCGGGCTCTGCACGTCGGTCAGCTCGCGAAAGAAGATGTAGCTGGGGTTCTCGCCGAGGAGACTGTTGACCTGATCGGGATTCTGGCGGGCCCAGGCGGCGATGTTCTGCATGGACATCTGGTCGCGGGTCATCGCCCCCCGCTCCAGCAGGAGCTTGCCGATGGAACGATAGGGATGGCCGTTCTGGTCGCCGTAATTCACCATGACCGGGTCCTCGCCTTCGAGCACGATACGGCCGGACCCCTGGATATGCAGGAAAAAGAGTTCGACGGGATCTTCCACCCAGAAGATTTCCTGACCGGCCAGGGGCTGCTTGCCACTATCGATTTCCTCCCGCGTCCAGTAGGGAACCACCCGGCGCCCCTCCACCCGGCCCCGCAGGCGGTAATTGCCCAGTTCGGGGTAGATGGCGCTCAGATCGACCACCAGCAGGTCATCGGGCACGGCGTAGAGGGGATAGCGGAAACGGGCGGTCTGCTGGCGGCTCCCCCGCAGATCGGGCGCGTAGTATCCCGTGATCATGCCCGTATCGCTGCCGTCGGCATTGCGCACCTGATAGGCCTGAAAACGCGTCTCGAAAAAGAGACGGGCGGCGGCCTGGTCATAGGGATTAAGTTCTGCCGCCTCGCGGCAGACCTCCTGCCAGCCGTCCCGCCAGCGCAGGCTTCGGCAGCTTTTCATAAACACTTCCAGGGCGGGCGACATGGCGTCCTGTTCCCAGCCATCGACCGCATTCCAGTCCACGGGGGCCAGGGGAGGAACAGGGACCGGCACCGGTGGCGCCTCCTCCGGTGCCTCCTCCACGGGAAGCTCGACCCTGGGGGGCGGCGCACAGGCAAATAGGCTCCCCAGCAACAGGCAGGCCGCCAGGCCCGCCAGGCGGCGACGAAAATTCCTCATCATGGCACCCCTTCCTGATCTGTTCCGATCCTTCTTATTCATTTCGACAACCTTTTCTTGGCAGGAATGTACCATAAGCTTTTTTCCAGTCGTGGTCAAACGCCCACGACATCAGGAAAACCGTGACCAGAAGGGGTCTGTCATGCTATAAAAACAGGCACTCTTCG
Source organism: Desulfuromonas sp. KJ2020 (assembly GCF_024197615.1). Lineage (NCBI taxonomy): Bacteria > Pseudomonadati > Thermodesulfobacteriota > Desulfuromonadia > Desulfuromonadales > Desulfuromonadaceae > Desulfuromonas > Desulfuromonas sp. KJ2020. The sequence goes on along the minus strand of NZ_JAKUKE010000001.1, from coordinate 1,485,206 downwards.
GCATGATTTTTCAATCACATCTGACCTGCATAAAAAGGAGTCGGCATGAAAACACAACGGGTGACCACCGGATTCAAGGGACTGGATGAAATTCTCGACGATCTGCGCATCGGTGACAACGTGGTGTGGAAGGTCGACGATATCGACGATTACCGCCAGTTTGTCACCCCTTACGTGGAAGCGGCCAGAAAAAAGGGGCGGCGCATTATCTATATGCGCTTCGGCCAGCACCCTCCGCTGGTCCCGCCCGGTGACGACGTCATGATTCACGAGCTCGATGCCCGGCGGGGTTTCGAGCCCTTTGCCAGCCGCATTCACGCCATCATCACCGCAGAAGGGATCGGGGCGTTCTATGTCTTTGACTGTCTCTCAGACCTGCTGTCGGCCTGGGCTACCGACCACATGATCGGCAACTTTTTCCAGGTGACCTGCCCCTACCTCTTTGAACTCGACACCGTCGCCTACTTCGCCCTCATCCGCGACCGCCACTCGCTGCAGACCATCGCCCGCATCCGCGAGACGACCCAGGTTCTGCTCGATGTCTACAATTTCGACGGCCGCATCCATATTCATCCCCTCAAGGTGTGGGAACGCCACTCCCCCACCATGTTTCTGCCGCACCGGCTGGACGGGGAGCGCTTCATGCCTCTGGCCAACAGCTATGAGGCCACCAATATGCTGTCGCGCCTGGCCGACCCCGACGGCAGCAGCGCCACCCGCCAACTGGACCACTGGCATCGTCTCTTCCTCCAGGCCGAAGAATGCGCGCGCCAGCCGGACGCTCACGAGGAACAGGCCAAAATGGTCGACCATCTCTGCCACCACCTCATCGGCCGAGAGGATCGCATGCTGTCCCTGGCCCGGCGCACCTTTTCTCTGCAGGACCTGCTCCACATCAAAAAGCGCCTGATCGGCACCGGCTTCATCGGCGGCAAAACCGTCGGCATGCTGCTGGCCCGCGACATTCTCCGCCGGGACACGGAGTTCGACTGGTCCGATGTCCTCGAATCCCACGATTCCTTTTTCGTCGGCAGCAACGTCTACTACTCCTACATCGTCCATAACGGCTGGTGGAAGCTCTACATGGAGCAGAAAACCGAAGAAGGCTACTTCAGCGCCGCCGAGGAGCTGCGCCAGAAGATGCTGCACGGCAAGCTGCCCGAGTATGTGCGGGAAAGTCTGCGCAAGATGCTGGAATACTACGGCCAGTATCCCATCATCGTCCGCTCCAGCTCCCTGCTCGAAGATGGCTTCGGCAACGCCTTCGCCGGCAAGTACGACAGTTTTTTCTGCGTCAATCAGGGCACCCCGGAACAGCGCTACGAAAAACTCGAAGAAGCCATCCGCCAGATCTTCGCCAGCGCCATGAGCGAGGACGCCCTGAGCTACCGCAAGCAGCGGGGCCTCGACCATCTCGACGAGCAGATGGCCCTGCTGATCCAACGTGTCTCCGGCTCCTACCACCGGCACTTCTATTACCCCGAACTGGCCGGGGTCGGCGTCTCCTACAACACCTTCGTGTGGGACAAGGGGATGGACCCGCAGGCCGGCATGCTGCGGCTCGTGCTCGGCCTCGGTACCCGGGCCGTGGATCGGGTGGAGGGAGACTATCCCCGCATTGTCGCCCTCGACTCCCCCCTCAAGCGCCCCCACGCCGGTTTTGAGGACACCCGCAAGTTCTCCCAGCGGGATGTCGATCTGCTCAACGTCAACGACAACAGTCTGCAAACGGTCAATCTGGCCGCCCTGCTGCGGGAGAACCCCGACCTGACCATCCAGCGCTACGGTGTGCGGGACGAGGAGACCATGAAAAGATTGGCCGAGCGGGGCCGTAAGGGGGAAGAATACTGGCTGCTGACCTTCGACCGGCTGCTGGCAGACGGCGACTTCACCCCCATGATGCAGCGCCTGCTAAAAACCCTGGAGAAGGCCTACGACTACCCCGTCGACGCTGAATTTACGGTCAACTTCACGCCGGAAGGGACGCCGAAAATCAATGTGGTGCAATGCCGACCGCTGCAGACCAAGGGGCAGGAGCTTAAGGTGGAGATCCCCGAGAGCATTCCGGCCGAGCGGATCTTCATCCAGAGCGAGGGGAACTTCATGGGGGGCAATCTCTCCCAGAAGATCACCCGCGTCATCTCCGTCGATGCGGAGGAATACTCCCGGCTCGCCCTGACGGAAAAATACGACGTCGCCCGCCTGATCGGCCGCCTCAACAAACGCATCAACGACCGCTTCGAGAGCCCCACCCTGCTGCTGGGTCCGGGGCGCTGGGGCACCTCCACGCCGGCCCTCGGAGTCCCGGTGAAATTTTCCGAGATCAATAACTTTGCAGTGCTGGGCGAAGTCGCCTTCAGCAGCGGCGGGCTCATGCCCGAGCTTTCCTTCGGCTCCCACTTCTTCCAGGACCTGGTGGAAACGGATATCTTCTACCTGGCCATTTTTCCCGAAAACAAAACCTGTACCTTCGACCGGGCCTGGCTTGACGCCCAGCCCAACAGCCTGGAAGCCCTCATGCCGGCCAGCAGCAAATATCGCCGGGTCGTCCGCGTCTGCCAGCTTCCCGGCGACGGCCTGCACCTGCTGGCCGACGTGGTTTCGCAAAAACTCCTCTGCTACCGCTGAGCCTGGCCCCACGAGAAAAGGCCCGGTGCTCCGGGCCTTTTCTTATGCATCAATATTTACCGCCACCCTTCGGGCCGGGACCCATCGGCCCCATCCCCTTGCCATGGGGCATCGGGCCGGCGGGGAGTTCCACCCCCTGCTGCTTCGCCCTTTCCCGCATTTTCTCGTGATGCTCCTGACGGTAACGGTTGCGCTCCTCCTCCGTGGTCAGGGTGCGCATTTTTTCCCGATGCTGCAGACGCTCTTCTTCTGTCATCAGCTCCCAGCCATAAACCTGCTCACGAGCCTGCTCCTGTGTCTGCATCTGCTCCTGTGTCTGCATCTGCTCCTGTGTCTGCATCTGTTCCTGCGTCTGCATCTGTTCCTGCGTCTGCATCTGCTCCTGCGCTAAAACGGCGGAACCTGGAACCAGGATCGCCGCCGCCAGCACCGCTCCCACAATAGACCGACGTTTCATCTTCGCCTCCCTCTTGTTCATTTGTTTTCCCCCACGGGGAATCCGTGGTTAGTTTCATACTAGCACCGCCGGACGAGAGTGCAAATATTCCACCTCTGCAGATCTTATTGCAGCATGAAGGTCTCGTACTCCAGCCGTTCGAGATCCCGATCGAGCAGTACCATGCCGACGCTGACGGCGATGACGAGAGAGAGGGCGAAACCATAGCCGTAAAAGAAGGGGCCGAGTTGAATGGAGAGCCAGGACAGCAGACCGTTAAGCACCATGAAAAGGCCGGTGAGCAGCAGCACCCGGTTACGGCGGTCAAGGTAAAAGAAGACATTGAGCAGCCCCAAAAACACCACCTGGAAGCCGGTAGCCACCACCTGGATCTGCAGCAGGGGCAAATGAATCCGGGAGATCCCGGCCCATTGCAGCAACGTGCCGCCAGCCACTACCACCAGCAGAATGACGATCCCCTGGATTTTCATGATGTCATAGATGCCGTCGCGGGTGATACGGACCATCTCATCCTTCATTTCGTGGATGTAGCCCAGGGAGCCTCCTTCGCGAACGGCATCGTAAAAATGGTCGTAGTATTCGACAAAATCGGTCTCGATGCGCATAAGGAAAACCGCCATCCCGGGGATGATGGCGAGATAGGCGATGAAGACGGGCAGGTCATAGATGGGCGAACCGCGCAACAGGCCAACCACCGACTCGCTGGTCCAGGGATGGTACCAGAAGACGATTTTGTCGATCCAGATGCCGATGTTGTAAAAAAAGCCGGTAAAGACCAGGGAAAGATACATGCGACCGGAGCGCAGGAAATCGAATTGAATGAAATGCCGGGAAGGATATCCCTGATAGACGACGTAGAGCATCCCCTTGAACAGGGCAAACTGGCCGACAAGAAATGCCAGCAGCAACCCTTCCAGATCCCAGTAACGAAGGCCCCAGGCCAAAACCAGGGCGATTCCGTACCCCAGCAGGAAGTTGAACAGGATGGCCTTGTAGGCCTTGAGCCCCGACAGCAGGATCGTGCCGATCCAGACGTTGCACACCGTCACAAAACTGGCCACGATGAGCAGGCGCAGCAGCAGGCTCAATCCCGGAAAGATGAAGATGACCAGGGGAATGGCCAGAGCAGCGGCGGTGATATTCACCAGCAGCAGCAGGCCGTTGAGGTTGGGCAGCAGCAGCCCGTGTTCTTTTTTGAAAATACGGTCGGCGCAATAGCGGGTAAAGGACAGCTGCACCAAGCCGCTGAGAATGAGGCTGGCCGCGATGATCGTCGTCAGAATGGTCTGAAACTGACGGACCAGGTCAGGGGGGATCACCACCGGCACGGAAAAGACGCCAATGATCAGCACCGCCACGATGGACAGAACCCAGGGGCCGGAACTGATGACGCCGGCATAGGCATAGGCCATCATCAGTCCGGAGAAGGTATCCCGGCGCAGGAGTTTGCGCAGTTCGAACCCTATGCCTGCCATGGTGCCAGTCCTTCCTCGTAAAGTTGCCGATATTCGGTGAACATCCTCTCCTGAGTGTAGAAACGCTCCACCCTGGCCACGGCCGCTGCCTGCGCCCTCTGCCAGGCGCCCGGATCGCACAGCAGCCCCAGGCAGGCCTCGGCCACGGCTTGGGGATTGTTGATGGGGACCACCGCTCCGGCGTGTCCCAGGGCTTCGTCCTCCACGCCCAATCCTTCCACCAACTGGCGACAGGAGCCGACATCGGTAGCCACCAGCGGGATGCCGGCAGCATAGCCCTCCAGAGCCACCAGGGGCAAGCCCTCGCTGATGGAGGTCAAGGCCAGCAGGCCGATCTGGGGGAAAAGCTCTCGCGGGTCCATGAATCCCTTAAAATGAACCCGGTCGTCCACCGCGAGGCTCTCGGCCAAGCGGCGGCACTCCTCCACATAGTGGGGCGCCTCGTCCGTCGGTCCGACAATCCACCCCTGCACCTCGGGAAGGCGGGCAGACAAAATGCGGAGGCTTCGAATGAAGGTCTTGACGTCCTTGATGGGCACAACGCGACCGAGCAGAGCGATGATGGGCGGCGGGGCCATGGGCCGCAGTCGGCGCAAGGGAGAAAAGTGCGACAGCTCGATACCGTTGGGGATCACCCGGGTGCGCTCTGCCGTCGCGCCATCGGCAATCTCCCGCTGGCGTGCCCCTTCAAAGAGAGAGATCGTCGTGCCGGCCGCATCGTAGCAGAATCGGCCCAGTGTCTCGAAAAAGCGGATCCACAGCTCCCGGTAGTAACTGACCTCGGTCAGGTCTTTCTGCAGGGGGTTGCGGCGATCCAGAATCCACTCGTTGTGCAGAATGTCGATGCGCCGCTCCTTGGTATAGATGCCATGCTCCGACAGCAGCAGTTTGCGCCCGGTCGCATGATGGAGAAGGGCACCAAGAAAACCGGCATAACCCGTGGAGACCGTGTGGTAAAGGCGGGCTGGAATCAAATTGGCGGCGATCTCCGCCAGTTGCCATACGGGCATGTGCATATTGCGGACGGTCCAGAAATAATCGACAAAGGAAGGGTCGGTGCAGCGTGTCCGATACTTTTCGGCGATAAAATCCCAGGATCTTTCCGCATGGAGAAACTGGAAGAAATCGACGCCGTGCCGAGAATCGCGATAAAAGGCCAGGTTTTTCATCCCCTCCGGCAGGGAGCCTTGTTGAGGGTTGAGAAACCACTCGTGCAGTTCTCGAATAACCTCGAAACCCTGAGCATCTCCACGACAGGGTGTGACAACGGGCTTAAGCTTGTCACCGTGGAGATAATGCTCTTCAAGGTGGATCAGGTTGTCCGGCAGTTCGTATTTGAAATCTTCGTAATCTTCCCGCCGGCTGCCAAGGAAGACCGCACCGAAGCGCCATTGTGGGAATCCGCGTATCATCTGGTTCACCCAACTGGAGACGCCGCCGCTGACGAAGGGAAAGGTCCCCTCCAACAGCAGCATGATGTCGACCTCGGCGGCCCTGGGAAATCTTACTCTTGCCACGATGAATCCCCCCAAAACTGCGCAACGGGCCCGATTCCGGGCTTGTGTCTCAATGACGGCTCCTGCCGCAGATACTCCGACAGGGCCTGAAAATCACGCCGAGAGTAAGCTATTTCGGCCAGATAAGGCAGCGTTCGGGCCGGAAGTGCACCAAGAGCCAACGCTTTCCGGATCATCTTCTCAGCCTCTTCAACCTGACCCCGCCGCAGGTAAATGCGGCCGATCAGCAGACTCATGGCTGGTTCCTCCCCCCCCAGTTCACAGGCCTGGCGGGCGTACTGCAACGACTGCTCGACGAAAAAATTCTGCAATTCAGCCTGGGCAAGGTCATTGTAGACCATCTCCCAGTAGGAGAGGGCCAGAGTGCGGCAGACTTCCGCCTTTTGCAGCGGATTCGTCGCCGTCCTCAGCTTCCCGAGGTTATCGCTGATGGTCTGACTGATGACTTTTTCCTGCCGGTCAAAAAGATTGAAGGCCAGCAGGCGGATCTCGTCATCCGTATCCCCGGTCGCAAGACGAAGCAGCTGGTTGATTTTCCGGCCGCCTACCGCACTCACGGCCAGCAGGGCCTTTAACCGCTGAGGGCGTGGTAAATCGAGGGTGCGCAGTCGGGACCAGGCTCCTCCCTCTCCCATGCCCTGCGCGATGAGAGAGCCTTCCTGCAAGAAGGGTGGAAGTTTCAGACTGTGATACTCAGGTCGATTGGCCGCCTTGCGGGTCACCCGGAAATAAATCATATCCCCGACAAGCCCCAGCCCGCCCAAGACCGGGATAAAGAAGGAAATCGTGAAAAAAAGCAGCAGAACCCAACTGCGCCGCCTGACAAAACGGTGGGGCATAACCGCCAGCAGCAGAGCGGAAAGCAGCAGGGAGGCGATCAGGTGAGCGGCAACAAAGAGCCAAAGCTGTATTTCAGGAGGATAGGGGCTGAAGAGCGCCAGCACTGCCGCCGCTTGACTCAACAGGGCATAGAGGAGCAGATGGCTCCAGCTCATACCTTGACCTCCTCGAGAAGATCCTCCAATTGCGTGAGCGGTTCGGCGTCGGCGATAATGACGGAATGGAAAGACGCTGGTTCGTCCTGCAGGGAAAACCGAAATCGCCGTACCAGGATTTCACTGATCCGGGTCCGGTACCCCTCGGCGGCGCCCATTCCCGCAAAGGGCATGAGGGTAATGAACTGGACTCCTGCGGGGGTATGGCGCTGCCAGGTGTGATCCAGTCCCCGCTGCTGATCCTTGAGCACCGTGCAGATATTTTCAAGCTGAGGCATCGTGGGAATGGATACTCTGACCAAAGTACTGGGCACCCCCAATTCACGGTGCAGGCGCACCATCTTGAGTAGTTCGGCCGCGAAGGGCCCGGAACAATCCGGGTAAACATCGAGTATGGGTTTGGCTGCGCTTACAGCTTCGGCATGATCAGCTACGTAAGCAATCAGCACGGCGAGAACCTGAAGAGTTTCCCGGTGCAGTTCCATAAAAGGCATCTCGGTAACCGTCAGCATGCCGTAGAGGTTACCTGAACTACTGCGTACAGGTGCGGTGACCAGGTAGTGACTGCGCTCTTCACGGCGAAGGCGGTTCGCAGCCTGGTAGGCCATATTACCCGATTCCATGGCGGCCTTGAGTAATTGGTCGTCCTCCACGAAAAGTCCCCCTCGGCCGCAAAAAGCCAGGGGTTCAGCCGTGACCTTTTCGTTGACCACTTCGTGAATAGCGGCACTTTCGAGCGAACAGTAGGTAGACAAAATGCCCAGAAGCTCAGTAGCCGTTTCCCGTTGTAGGCCACCGCCTGTTCGGCTCAGCAACTGCCGCAGGTCCATCATGGCCTGACGCAAGGTGACCGGCTTGCTGATCAGGTTCTGCTCCAGTCGATCATGGGATTGACGCACCATAAAATAAGCGCGGGAAAGCTGCTCAAAGCGCTCCTCGGCGTGGCTGGCCACCTGTTTGGCCCGCCGCAGCCTCTGGTTCCAGACGGTACTGAACTGGGCGCTCACCAGGGTCAACAGAGCTCCGCCAGCTATGGGAAGTAACGGAAAGTCGCCAGCGACATGCCCAGCCCAGCGTGCAAGCAGCCAAGCCGCTGCCAACAGGACTATCGACATCATCGCCGGCGCCATGCCGTAGCGCAGAGCCACCAGAAGAGGAGCGAACCAGAGCCAGGGGAAGTCCGCCTGAAAAAAGAAGGGATCCTGCGGACGGAGAAAAAACCCCAGCCCCAGAACGACGAGCACGATGACCAGGCTCTCCACCCAGGCCGAAGCCGTCAACTGTGAACCCCGTTCGGGAAACCAGCGCATAGGTCAGCGAACCTCAATGGATGAAATGAGTTTCTCCAGTATCTGTTGGCCCACGGCGCTGACCGAAGCCCGGCTCCAGCCGCTTTTGCTGGCGCTACCCGACCAGACGACCTCCCCGCCAGGCAAGGCCAGGACCTGCAGAGTCACGCCGGCGACCGGCTCGCCATCGAGACCGACCTTGTAGCGCCATTCGGTGACCGTGCCGGAAACGGCATAGGCAGCACCCCGATTCTGGGCCCACTGCAAAGCCGCCTGCAGGTTCTTTTCTCCACGGGCAGGCAGAAGCAGGTCGTCCTTGAGGACATCCGCCGGTACGGGCGTCAAGCGCTGCACACCCTTGGCGTAGAGCAACGCCGTGGTGATAGCTTCGGCCCGTTCAGCCGCATAAGGTGTCTCGGTGTTGTTGATAAAGGGCAGCACCACCCATTCCGCCTCCAGAGGAACGGTTCCTCGGGCTGACTGGTGAATAGTGGTGCAGCCGGCGGCCAGCATCGCCATCATGATAACCAGAAACATGAGTCTCTTCATACATTACCTCCCTATCCTTGCAATCCGTTAAAAATACAACCGATAACTCAACATGAACTGCGTCGTCACATCGCTGCGCCCAAAGGAGCCGCTATCCTGTGAGAAATCAATCTGCAGGGCATCGAGACCGAACAGGGGGCCGACCGCGCCCAGTTCATAGCGATAGCCCATTCCTGACACGCTGTTCCAACGGCTATCTGCCGCGCCAAAGGTCTTCCAGTCCCTTGTATAGGACAACTTCCAGTCCTGGCCGAAGAAGAGACCGGCGCCGAACTGAGCATAACTTTCCGGTACGAAAAAGCTCCCGGGGTCTGCCCCCACTGGAACCAGGGCAAGGGTGCGGCCCTGGGGCAGACCGGCGCGGCCGTAGTCGTGGTAGCCTCCGAACAGGCGCAGACCCAGGTCAGGCCAGGCTACGGCCAGACGATGGGTCAACTCGATATCCACCCCGGACCCTTCCGCCAGGGACCGTCGATCCTGATCGCGAAGAGACAGCAGGCTAAGACGCCCGCCCAGGCCAGTACGCGAAGCCAGGCTCCAAAAGGCTTCCAGCGTCGCCTCGTCTTTAAGCCCCCCGACCCGTAAGGGAACATTCTCTTCGGCCTGTGTCCCGAGGGCCAGGTTCACATTCAGGGTCAGACGGGAAGAGACCGTCTGTTCGGCGGAAAAGGCCAGGGTCCAGAAAGCATAGACTGCGTCGGTCCGCCCGCCGAGCAGGGTCCATTTTCCATCCCGGTGGCGGCGCGAAGTCCCCAGCCGAAAGCCTGTTGCCGCATCCGGGGGATTAGCCAGTTTGCCGGCTTCGGCGGCGGGCTGTTCAATCCGGAAGGCCTCTGCCAGGGCGGTCCAGCGTTCCTTGACACGCGCGGCAGCCGCCAGGCGATTTTCCACAAAAACGGCGCCATCCTGCTCAAGAATACTCAGACCGTAGGAGACCTCAGAGCGACGGGCATCGAACATATCCCGCACCTGGGCATCGAAGAGAGAATCCTGCTCATGCCGTTGGAAGTGTTCGAACGCCAGCGTCTCCGCCTGCGGCAACTGGCCGAGACGACGGTTGGCCTCCACAGCCGCTGGCACCGGAAGTCCTTCCGGCGTCCGCGACAACAGGCTGGCCATGGCGGGACGATCGTTGTTCTGCAGGGCGAGTTCCAGTTCGGCCCAGCCGGGTTTTTTCGTGGAACGAACATAGGCCCGCAGGAACCACAGCCGCGCCTGATCAGGCCAGCCCCGGGACAGAAGCCAGCCGGTCACCAGATCGCGGTCGGCCGCATGGCGGTCCTCGACCAGGTGACGCATCAGCGCGTCATGGGCATCCCCGGGCTTCATCAGCAAACCCAGCTGGGCGAGCAACCGCTCACGCTCTTTCTGCTCGGCGACGTTCCAGGGCTGTTCCCCCTGACGGTGCAGGATGCGCATGGCCGTCAGCCTGGCCTGGGTGGATGCTCTATGGTATCCGGCCTGTTCCAGCACATCGGCGTAGGAAGCCAGCCAGAAGGGGTTGTCGCGCTGGCGAGCCAGCGCCGCGCCATAAAAATCGAGGGCTCGCAGCGGTTCGCCCGCCGCCAGATAAACGGCGCCCAGGGTCTCCTGCAGAAAGGAGGAGGATTCAGCGGAGGTACCCCATTCATCGGCCAGGCGCGTCGCCTCGCCTACCGCTCCTAAGTCAAGAAGGAGCCAGAGATGAGAAGCCATAATGGCTTCGTTGGCGGGCTCACGGCGCAGGGCTTCCAGACTGTAGCGCCGAGCGCTCTCTATGTCGCCTTGCTGGCGGGCAATCTGGGCGCGATATTGCCAATAGATGGCCAGTTCTTCCACCGAAGCACGCTCTTCCGGAGAGAGACCATTGAGGGTGCGCTCAAGCTGCTCCCACCGACCCAGGGAGATGCCGGTATCCAGAGCCACCAGCAGAAGATAGGGATGACGGTGCCTCTGCCAGCCTGCCAGGGCCGTCTCGTAACCGGCTTCGGGATTTTCTTCCCGCCACAGTTCGACCAGACGCTGATAATCCTGAAACCGCCCGACCCCATTGTCTACCAGTATTTTCGAGGCGTTGCCGGCCGTATCCTCATGACCTAGCCCCCAACCCAGATCACTGACGCCTTCCCAGAAGAAGTTTTCCAGAAAATCTACATGGGGTGCGGTTCGTTGCAGCAGTTCCCAGGCCTGCTCGGGCTGACCTACACCTGCCCAAAGACCGGCCCCCCGTAAGGCTTCAGCGGCAGTCAAGGGGCGCAAAGCGGCAAGTTTGTCCAGGACCGCCAGCGCTTCAAGGGGATAGCCGCTATGATCCAGCAGGCGGAATTGCTGTTCCAGAACAAGGGTCTGGGGCCAGCTTGCGGCCGGTCTTTGCAGCCGGCGAAGGGCTTCATCCGGCCGGCCGGTTTCCTCCGCCAGACGAATGTACTCCAGCAGGAGAGCAGGATCGTCGTGGCGGTCGAGCTGATAACCGATCAGCACCTTGAGACGGGGCAGATCGTTCAGGCTGCGGGCAAGCTGGGTGGCACGGGAGGTGGCGGCCTCATCGCGAGGAGCCAGGGCAAACCAGTAGCGAAGCGCCTTTTCCGGCGCATTGGACCAGTCGGCCGCCTGAGCCGCCCGCCGCAGCCAACCCCGGTGGCGCGGCTGCCGGGCCAGAGCCCTTTCCGCCACCCCGAGGGCCTCGTCCGGTTTGCTGTTGGCCAGAAAAACCTCGTAGCTCAGCTCATACAGTTCCTGGTCATAGGGGGCGGTGATCCCGTCCTCGGCCCGTCCTTCCCCGGCAAAGAGGGTTGAGATAACCAGCAGGCCGCCCAGAGTCAGAACCGCGAGCCATCTCATGGGTTCCCTCCCTGGGTCGACAGGCCAAGAGCCTGGCGGATATAGATTTGAGCCAGGTCTGGCCGATTGGCGGACAGGGCCAGCCGGGTGAGGAAGATCAGCGTCTCGCGGTCGCCGGCAAGTCGACCGATATGGGCATCGGCGGCCGCCAGTGCCTCCAGCAGAAGGTTGCCCTCCTGCAAAATCCTCAGCGCCCTGAAAAACAGGGTGCGTCGCTGCTCCAGACTGGTGGCGGTGCTCATCTGGTTAAAAACCTGTTGGGCGCGACGGCGATAAGCATCTGGTTCTGTCGGATCGGTGACATCGACGTTTCGCCCCAGCGCCACCAATCGCTGACGCCAGACTTCGGCCTGGTCCAGGGCGAAGAGACGTTCGAGGCTGGTCACGAGCAGCTCGGCATAGCGTGCGCGCTCGGCGGCGGAGACTTCTCCGACCGCAGCGTCCAGCACCCGCAGGGCCTGACGATACTGTTCCATATCCATATATTGGGCCGCCAGCCGCAGGCGGAGGTCATGATCCTGCGGTCGTGTCCGCAACAGCGCCTGCAGATAAACCCGGGTGGCCGGACCTTTGGTGTTGTCCTGCCGCACCAGGTTCAACAGTTCCTGCTCCGGGTAGAAGAGCGCCAGCACCCCCATAAAAGCGACAGCCGTGCCAATAACGGCGAGCGGCCGGGAAAAGCGCTCCCGCCGTGAAGGATTTTCAAGGGCAGAGAAGTTCAAGAACATGTCTACCCTCCGGCAGGTCAATGGTATGCAAGGATCCCTTGGCCGTGATCGAAAAAGGCGGCTGGTCGGTCCCCTCTCTCAAGCGGCACCCTTTGGGCGCGACAAAGGTCGCGGTAGTCGGCAGATGGGCCTCGACCTCAAGGCGGATGCCCCTGTCATGACGGTCCCAGGCCAGAATTTCCGCCCCTATCGATTGCAGATACGGCAGGCGGGATGGAGCGGCCGAAAGCACCAGCAAGGCCTCCCCCCCGGGACCGAGATGGACGTAGCGGCTATCTCCTTGGTCGGACCACCCCAGGACATGGCGGCTTTGGGCCAGATCCGGATAACCGGCAGTCTTGGGCAGACGCAGCTGCCGTAATGCACCGGCATTGCGAATGAGCCAGCCGCCTTGCTGGCGAGCGACCACCGTGCGGTTGAAATCCAGCACCTTGTCTACATAGGACGAGGTATAAATGGCATGGGGACGCTGCGACAGGGCCCAGTCATAGACATCTTCCAAGGCCTGGCGGGAGGCCTCTTTGGTGGCGGAATAGATATGGTAATAGATATTGATGGGCTTAAGCCGCCGGGGGGAGTCGGTGAGGCGGAAGGTTTCAATGACGCGCCGGTAGCCGTAAAAGGGGCCGGTCCACAAATTGGTATAGACGTTCTCATTTTGATTGGGAGCAAAGACCTGGTAATAGCCGTCACGGGCCACGCCCAGGGGCGCGACGGAGGTCAGGCTGCGGTCCGATTCGGTGATGGTGGTGTTGCCACCGTTGATATTGCCGACGCCGGCGGCATAGGCCGCGGCCAGGGCCTCGGCGCCCGGCATGCAGTCGCCGGACCACTGCAGAAGCTTGACGGTTTTCCCGGGCGGCAGCAGATTTTCCTCCATAAACCGGATGGAGCCGGCAATCTCCGTTTCCAGGTTGAAGGAATAGCCGGGAATGGGCAGGTATTTCTCCGTATAGCCTTCCTTGGCCTCGGGAGAGTCTTGCCAGTAAAAGGGGTGTGAATAGGTGTGACTGCCTGCCTCGATGAAGGGGAGAGCAAAGATCCGGCGAGCCTCTTCTCGCCATTGGGCCGCCTCATCGGAGACGTCACCACGATCCCCCAGGGTGCTGGTGATGACGGAAAAAGTGGTCGGCAGACGATACCGCTCCAGAATACGCTTCCGTAACTCGGTAGCGGCCAGGGGGGTGCCGGGACGCTCTACCCGGCTTTCAAAGCCATCGGCATCGATGTGGGTCAGCAGCATCCGTACCCCGTTTTCTGTGGTGACATCGGGAGCCGCCACCAGGGGCAGGCGAAGGGCCTGCTGGAAAAAGGCAAACGGATCAATGACCCAGTGCGCGCGATCGCCCACCGTCTCCCTGATGACGAAGGGCTCCAGCGCGTAGCCCCCCCACGAGGTGATGGCCACGGCATCCGACAGGGTTCCGTTGTCGTCTTTCAGAGCCAGCAGAGAACGATCCTGCAAACCGACACGAACCGGCATAAGGCTGGAGGACCGGGGGCGAGGCGCTATTTCATAGCCGACCAACGGATCGCGGTGCGCTATCCGCACCTCCCCAGCAGGACCGGTCGGCGTCAGAACGTCCAGACCGAAACGGGTCATGGCCGGAATCGGCAGACCAAAGCGGTCGAGAAAAACCACCTTGATTCCTTCCGCCATGATTCGCTCCAGCCAGGGAGCCAGGCCCTGCCTGCCACCGGAACTGTCGGAATTGGGCCAGACCACGACCCCCGCATAGCGCCCAGCCAGAGTCCCTGACGGCAGAGGCTGCCGCAGATCGTGGAGTTCGACCTGATAGCCCAGGTGGTTTAAGGGCATCACCGCGTAGCGCTGCAGATTGCTGTAAACCGGATCCGGCCCCTCGCTGCCGTCGTAGAGGCCGAGGATGCGTCGTGGTATCACCTCCACCGCACCGACCCCCAGAGAAGCCAGATCCTTGTCCGTCACCCAGGGGATAAAACCAAGTTCCTGGATTTGACCGGCGGTGGCACGAGCCAGCTCCCTTTGGCCCGGGGGCACATAATCGATGCCGATGACCGGGAGTCCGGCCCGACGAACCTCGTTCAACCGTTGCAGCAGCCAGCGCCGATCCGCCTCAGTCACTTCACCGTAAATACCGGTCAGGGGATCGAAGCGGCGAAAGAGAGATTCGGCAGCCACGGCCAAGGTCACATCCCGGACCTCATCCAGAATTTCAAAGCCGCGGTTCAGTATCAGCTGGGCCTCCGGGTAACGCTCTTTAATTCCACGAACCATGGTGATAAGGCCCTTTTGCAAGGCCTTTTGACGTTGATCATCATTCAGGAGAAGGTAGGAATCGAGAGTGTCTAAAAAAAAGCCACGGTAACCGGCAGCCCATAGAGGATCGATGATCCGCTCTAGGAAAAAAGCCTGATACTCGGGATTGGCAACATCGAGTACCTTGGTCTTCCAGGCCGGATTGTCAGCCAGGAGCCAGGCGGACTCCATCTCGGCATAATAGGAACGGAAGGGTTCCGCCTCACCGACACTGACGTAGGCAAAAAGTTCACTGTGATTGGACCGATATTCTGAGGGAGACAAACCGGCGCCGGGGTCGACGACGGCGATATCAAAAGCCTGTAATTCCTCGACCGGGGGCCTATCGGCGTAGTAGAACGCCACCGTGAACGGCTCGGCAAAGGCGAGGGCGGCATAAAGCAACAGCGACAGAAACAGTACAATTCGCAGCATGGGGAAACCTTGGCAGGGGGCCAAAAGACTCGCATCACCCAAAACAGATATCGGTCATATCACCAAAAAGAGGGCATATTTGAAACACCCGCCATATCTCCATCCAAAAGTCATGCCGGTTCGACAATCGGGCCAGATTATAGGCTTTTTTTCATTTCAGTCCAGGCCAATTAAACAAATCTCAGGCCGTAGAGGCAGGGCTATGGACATAAACGCTTCTGCAGAACAGAAAAACCTTCGGATCGCCAAGCTGGATACCATATCTGATGGTTCTCCGCTTCAGAAAAAAGTGCCACATGTGCGCCATGGCACACAACAAGAAAGACGGCTGCAGTTATAAAAAAAGGGCCCGGCAAGCCGGGCCCTCGAAGGTACGGTATACAGAATGGATCTCTTAGATGAGACCCATGGCGACCATGGCTTTGGCCACCTTGATGAAGCCGGCGATATTGGCGCCGACCACGTAGTTGCCGGGCTCGCCATACTCTTCGGCCGTCTCGTAGCAGAGGCGGTGAATGTTGACCATGATGTCCTCGAGCTTCTTCTCGGTGAACTCGAAGGACCAGGCATCGCGGCTGGCGTTCTGCTGCATCTCCAGAGCAGAGGTGGCCACACCGCCAGCATTGGCCGCCTTGCCGGGACCGTAGGCGATCTTGGCGTCGAGGAAGACCTTGACCCCTTCCGGCGTGGTGGGCATGTTGGCGCCTTCGCCGACAGCAATGCAGCCGTTTTTGACCAGCAGGGCAGCATCCTTGCCGTTGATCTCGTTCTGGGTGGCGCTGGGCATGGCCACCTGGCAGGGGATTTGCCAGATGTTGCCGCCAGCGACGTACTTGGCGTCCTTGTGATAATTGGTGTAATCCTTGATGCGGCGACGCTCGACTTCCTTGAGCTGCTTGACCAGATCGAGGTCGATGCCGGCCTCGTGGTAGATATAGCCGTTGGAGTCGGAGCAGGAAACGACCTTGCCGCCAAGCTCCGTGATCTTCTCGATGGTGTAGATGGCGACGTTACCGGAACCGGAAACCGAGCAGATTTTGCCGTCAAAGGAATCCTTGCGGGCCTTCAGCATCTCGTTGACGAAGAAAGTGGCGCCGTAGCCGGTAGCCTCGGGACGCACCAGGGAGCCGCCCCAATCAAGACCCTTGCCGGTGAGCACGCCGGACTCATAGCGGTTGGTGATGCGCTTGTACTGGCCGAACATGTAGCCGATTTCGCGGCCACCGACACCGATATCACCAGCGGGCACGTCTGTGTACTCGCCAAGGTGGCGGTAGAGTTCGGTCATGAAGCTCTGGCAGAAACGCATGACTTCATCATCCGACTTGCCCTTGGGATCGAAATCGGAGCCGCCCTTGCCGCCGCCAATGGGCATGCCGGTCAGGGCGTTCTTAAAAATCTGCTCGAAGCCGAGGAATTTGACGATGCCGAGATAAACGGAAGGATGAAAGCGCAGGCCGCCCTTGTAGGGGCCCAGAGCACTGTTGAACTCGACGCGGAAGCCACGGTTGATGTGAACCTCGCCCTTGTCGTCCTGCCAGGGCACCCGGAAGATAATCTGACGCTCGGGCTCGCAGATACGCTCGATGATCTTGTGGTGGCCGAATTCGGGGTGCTTGACCAGCACGGGGCCGAGGGATTCGATGACTTCCCGCACAGCCTGGTGAAACTCGGTCTCGCCGGGGTTGCGCTTGAGGACTTCCTGAAACATAGGCTCTACTTTTTCGTCCAGCTTGGTCATACTGCCTCCTGTATTGGGATATGGGTTAAATCCGTTTTTCACGGGGATCGACGGCTGACTTGCTTTCGGTAACCGATCAATCGAATCCACATTCCGTGCCACAATGCCTCTTTATTAGCACATCACTGCTAACACATTAATCATAAAGAACAATTTCCTTTCCCCCAACCGGGGGCAAGCTGCCCCTATCTTAATCACTGAGTACATTGGCTGCTCAGCAATTACTCAAAAAATCCGCTCTCTGCACAATGATTGCGCAAAAAAATCGTCTAAGGAGGGAGAGGAAAGGGCGTGTTGCCTCTTTTTCAATCACAGCATATCGAGAGGATCGACATCAATGGAGAGAAGGACGCCCGCCCCGACTTTATGCCGCATAACGGCGAGTCGGTGCAGAAGGCGGCGCAGGGGGGGACGCTGGGGGGATTTGAGCAGAATCTGAACGCGAGTTTTGCCGCGAAGACGGGACAACGGGCAGGGAGCCGGACCGAGAACCTCGACCGGCCCGGCCATTTCGGATAGAGCCAAAGCCAGGGTATCCGCCGCGCTCTGCACTTTGCCCGCCTCGTTGCCGGCGAGAACCAGGTTGGCCAGATAGCCGAAAGGGGGATAGCCCAGCTCCTGACGAAAGCCGATTTCCTGTTCGAAAAAGTCGCCATAATCGTGGTTGGCGGCGCAGGCCAGGGCATAGTGCTCGGGAGAATAGGTCTGGATGAGAACGCGCCCCGCCTTCTCACCCCGCCCGGCCCGCCCCGCCACCTGGGTGAGCAGAGAGAAGGTGCGCTCGGCGCAGCGAAAGTCGGGAAAATTGAGGGTTGAATCGGCGTTGACCACCCCCACCAGGGTCACGCCGGGAAAATCGAGACCCTTGGCGACCATCTGGGTGCCGACCAGAATATCGACTTCGCCGGCCTCCATGCGGGACACCAGCTGCCCATGGGCTCCTTTGCGACCCATGGTGTCCCGATCCATGCGGGCGATGCGAGCCTGCGGAAAGAGGCCGCGCAATTCCTCTTCCAGCCGCTCGGTACCTGTCCCCTCGGGCAGGATGGCACCGCCCCGGCAGGAGGGGCAGAGATCGGGGGGCGTCAGGTGATAGTCGCAATAGTGGCAGCGCAGCTGGCGAGCACCCTGGTGATAGGTAAGGGTGATTTCGCAGTTGGGGCAGCGGAAGGTGGCGCCGCAATCGGCGCAGAGCAGGTAGGGGGAAAACCCGCGCCGGTTCAGCAGCAGCAGGGACTGCTCCCCCTTTTCCAGATTGCCCTCGAGGGCGCTGGCGAGAGACGACGAGAGGGCGCCGGTCAGGGCTTCGCCGCGCATGTCCACCAGCTCGACGGCCGGCAGCGAGCGCTCCGACACCCGCCCCGTCAGGCGCAGATACCCCATCTGACCTTCCAGAGCACGGTGACAGGTGGTGACGGCCGGGGTGGCGCTGCCCAGCACGATGGTCGCCTGGCTCATCTGCGCCCGCATGAGCGCAAGATCGCGGGCGTTGTAGCGAAACCCTTCCCCCTGCTTGTAGCTGGCCTCGTGTTCCTCGTCCACCACGATGATGCCGAGGTTCGCCAGGGGGGCAAAGAGGGCGGAGCGGGCGCCAATGACGATCGACACCTCCCCACGGGCGATGGCCCGCCAGGCATCGTAGCGCTCGCCGTCCGAGAGGCCGCTGTGCAGCACGGCAATGACCGGACCGCCGTCGCGGAAACGGGCCCGAAAACGGCCGACCAGCTGGGGAGTCAGAGCGATTTCCGGCACCAGTACCAGGGCGGTGCGGTCGAGCGCCACGGCCCGGGCGATGGCCCGCAGGTAGACTTCCGTTTTGCCGCTGCCGGTGACGCCGTGCAGCAGAAAGGGCGCGAATCCGCCGGCCTCAAGGGCGCCCTCGATCGCCTCCAGGGCTTCGGCCTGATCGGAGGAAGGCTCTACGGGCACGTCGGCGGGGACAGGGGCGGCGAGGAAAGGGTCGCGCACCTTCTCCGCCTCGTCTTCCCGGACAAAGCCCAGTGCGACCAGGCGGGCCAGAGGCGCATAGGGGGAAGGGAACTGCCCCCGGATACCCGTCAGAGTCGCCCTCCCCTGCCGACGAACATAATCGAGAATCTCCCGCTGGCGTCCGCCCGCAGGCTGCCCCTCCTGTTCGAGAGGGAGATAGATCCGCTCGCGCAGCACGGCCACATCGGTCCCACGCCCGGACAACCCGGCCGGCAGCGCCGTGCGCACGGCCTCGCCCGGCGGGTAGAGGTAGTAGTCCGCCGCCCGCAGGTAAAAGGCCGCCAACTCCTGGCTGAACAGGGGCTCGCGATCGAGGATTTCGGCGATCTCTTTGAGCCCGTCATCCTTCCCTTCCTGCACCGCCAGCAGATAGCCGGTGGCCTGCCGCCGTCCCAGTGGCACCCGCACCCGCACCCCGACCCGGATCGCCGGCGCCAGTGCCGCCGGCACCCGATAGGCGAGCGTTTTATCGAGGGGGGCGGCCACGGCGACGGTGGCAATCAGGCAAGTCGCCCCTTGGTCATCCGTGGTGATCAGAGGTATTTCTCCGGTTCGCTCAGAGCCTCACGGGTCACCTTCACCACCACCCCGGAGAGACCGATCAAACCGATCAGGTTGGGGATGGCCATGGCGCCGTTCATGGTGTCGCTGAAGTCCCAGACGAAGCCGACCTTCTGCACGGCGCCGAGGGCGATGACCAGGCAGAAGATGTAACGGTAGGGGGTGCGAGCCTTCATGCCGAAAATATATTCGATGCACTCCTCGCCGTAGTAGGCCCAGCCGATCATGGTCGAATAGGCGAAAACGGCGATGCCGATGGTGACAATGAGCCCGCCGGGGCCGGGCATGCCGGCGTTAAAGGCGGCCTGGGTCAGAGCGCTGGAGGTGGCGCCGCTGGTCCAGACGCCCGTAGACAGAATGACCAGGGCGGTCATGGAGCAGACGACGATGGTATCGAAAAAGACCCCCGTCATGGCGATGAGTCCCTGCCGGACCGGGCTTTTGGTCTTGGCGGCGGCGTGGGCGATGGGGGCGCTGCCCAGGCCCGCCTCGTTGGAGAAAACCCCCCGGGCCACGCCAAAGCGGATGGCGGCGGAGACAGCGGCGCCGGCAAAACCTCCCGCCGCCGAGGCCGGGGCGAAGGCGTGACTGAAAATCAGAGCGAAAGCCCCGGGAACCTTGTCGGCATTGAGAACGAGGATAAGCAGAGCGCCGGCCACGTAGAAAACGCCCATGATCGGCACCAGTTTTTCCGTCACCTTGCCGATGCGGCGGATACCGCCGATGATGACGATACCGGTCAGCACAGCCAGGACGATGCCGCTGGCCAGGGGCGAGACCCCCCAGGCATCCTCAAGGGCCAGGGCCACCGAGTTCGACTGCACCATGCTGCCGATGCCGAAGGCGGCGATGCTGCCGAAAAGGGCAAAAATCCAGCCGAGCCACTTCAGACCCAACCCTTCGGCGATATACCGCATGGGGCCGCCCTGCATGGTGCCGTCGGGCAGATGTTCGCGGTATTTGACGGCCAGTACCGCCTCGGCGTATTTGGTGGCCATACCGAACAGCGCGCAGACCCACATCCAGAAGATGGCGCCGGGACCGCCGAGAAAGATGGCGGTGGCCACCCCGGCGATGTTGCCGGTGCCGATTGTCGCCGACAGGGCGGTGGTCAGCGCCTGAAAGGGCGAGATGTCCCCCTCGAGGGCCTCGCCGTCCGGCTTTTTGAAGACCAGCCGCAGTGCCCGGGGCAACTGACGAAACTGCAGAAATCCGAGACGGAAACTCAGATAGACGCCGGTGCCGACCAGAAAAGCCAGCATCACCGGGCCCCAGACAAATCCATTGACGGTGGACATGATGTGAGAGAGCAAAACGAGTCACCTTTCCTTTAATCACAATGAGATGGACACAGAAACCCCGGCGGAGGGGAATCCCTCGTCGGGGCATGGCATGGGCAACAGAGCGTCAGCCTCAATCGGTCTTATGGTGCTCGATCAGATAGCGCCCGATTTTGCGGCCGAATTCCTGACAGGCCTGCACGTCGGCCTCCGTCGGCTTGAAGCGGAAGTGAATCCCCTCTTCGGGCAGCGTGTATTTAAGACCGGCCAGACGATCCTCCACCAACTTGACCGCTTCTCCGCTCCAGCCGTAGGAACCGAAAACACCGGCGACCTTCCCCCTTGGGGTTACGGTGGAAAGCAGGGAGAGGGCCTTCCAAACCGGCGGCGGCGCATCGCGATTGATGGTCGGCGTCGCCATCAGCAGGGCATCGGCCTGCTCCAGTTCATCGCGGATTTCGCCCTCCTCGGCCTCATAGAGGGCCAACTCCACCACCTTGATCCCGAACTCTTCCAGCCCTCGACGTACCGCGGCGGCCATGGTACGGGTGTTGCCGTGGGGAGACAGGGTCAGGGTCAGCGCGCGCAGTCCCTCGTCTGCCGGGGGAGCCGCCATGCGGGCGTAACCGTCGATAGACTCTTTGGCTCCCTGCCGGCGCAAGGGGCCATGGGACGGGCAGACCAGACGGATGGGCAGGGAAACCACCTTGCTGACCGCCTCGCGGATCTTCTCCTTGAAGGGGCGCATGATGGTGTCGAAGTAGAAGCGATATTCGCCCGAGAAATCCCCGACCTCATCGTCATAGAGGCCGTCGCCGCAGAAATGGGCGCCAAAGGCATCGCAGCTGAAAAGGATTTCTTCTTCGGGCAGATAGGTAAACATGGTGTCGGGCCAGTGCAGATTCGGGGCGAGGATGAAGCGCAGCGTGCGCCCGCCCAGATCGATCTCGTCCCCCTCGGCCACCACCTGGGTCTTGAGGGGAATATCGATGAGCTGCTTGAGAAAATTATCGGCAGCGCGAGTGCAGTAGATCTCGATCTCGGGATGCCGCCGCACCAACTCTTCCAGCGCGCCGGTGTGATCGGGTTCGGTGTGATTGACCACCACCAGGTCGATCTTTTCCGTACCGATAAGGCTGGAAAGGATATCGAAATATTCGTCGGAAAATTCTTCCTTGACTGTATCGATCAGGGCGGTCTTGTCCTTGCCCTTGACCAGGTAGGCGTTGTAGGTCGTCCCCTGGCGGGTGGGAAAAAGTTCGTCGAACACCTGCAGGTCAGGATTTTTCACGCCGGTCCAGTAGACGCCCGGGCAGATCTCACGTGCTTGGTTCATAGTCTTCTCTCCCTTGCGGAAAGGGGTTTCTGTCAATTTAATCCCGGCGGGAATTACAACTATATATCAGACCACCGACAGGGGCAAGACAGGGTGGCGCTGGCCATCGACCGGCAACTGAATTATACTGGGCCTTCATCGGCGGCGGCCGCCGTGACACCCTGCAAGTTGACCTCACCTCGGAGCGCGCGTGAAGAGAAAAAAAACACCCAAAAGTCCGACAAAGGGGCTGTCCCGGCGACGGTTTTTGCAGTGGACAGGGCTGGGTCTGGGAGGAGCAGCCCTGGGCAACGCCTTTGTGCGCGAACCGACAGCCCTGCAGATCGAGCGGGTGGACATCCCTCTGCCCAAGGCGCCCGCCGGCACCCGAGTGCGGATCGTCCAACTCTCCGACACCCACATCGGCCCGTTTCGCCCCTACTTCCGCCGGGTGGCCGAGGCCGCCAACGCCCTGCAGCCGGATATCATCCTGCTCACCGGCGACTATATCGAGGAAAGCCGAAACCTGCCTGGGGCGCTGGAGTTTCTCCAACTTCTGCAAGCACCGGCCGGCATCTTCGCCGTACAGGGAAACTGGGAGTACTGGGCGCGCATCGAAGGAGAGCCCCTGCGCCGCCAGTTCAAAAAAATCGACATCACCCTGCTCATCAATCAGCGGGAGGATGTGCAAGCCGGGGGGATTGAGCTGTCGCTGCTGGGACTTGACTACCCTTCCCGCGAGAGCGATTTCCTGGCCTTGCAGGAGCAGGCAGACCCCCGACGGGCCAACCTGCTCCTCTCTCATGTGCCGGCCTTCAACCACGAAAAACTGGATGGCCGCCTCGACCTGATCTGCTGCGGCCATACCCACGGCGGTCAGGTTCGTCTGCCGTTCCTCTCCCCCCTCTACCTCCCCCGCTATACGGGCGGCTTTGTCAGCGGCCTGTACCGCGTCGGCCCCACCGCCACCCCCCTTTACGTCAATCGAGGCATCGGCACCAGCCTGCTTCCTGTCCGCTTTCTCTGCCGGCCGGAAATCACCCTCTTTGACCTGGTCGGTACGGCCAGAAACTAGGCGTCAAGGAACTGCTGCAGGCGACGGATTTCCTCCATCAACTGGCTGAAACCCGGCCCGGCCAGGCTCTGGGCCCCGTCGCACAGGGCTTTTTCCGGTTCGGGATGCACCTCGATCATCAGACCGTGGGCGCCAGCCACCAAGGCGGCCTTGGCCATGACCGGCACTAGCGAGCGTTTTCCCGTGGCGTGACTGGGATCGACGATGATCGGCAGGTGGCTCATCTCCCGAATGAGGGGAACAACGGAAAGATCCAGGGTGTTGCGGGTGGCTCGCTCAAAGGTGCGGATACCGCGTTCGCAGAGGATGACCTGATCGTTCCCCTCGGCCACGATGTACTCGGCGGCGGCGAGGAACTCCTCCAGAGTGGCGCTCATGCCGCGCTTGAGCAGCACGGGGCACTTGAGCTTGCCGACCTCTTTAAGCAGGTCAAAGTTCTGCATGTTGCGGGCGCCGATCTGCAGGACATCGGCATAGCGACAGACGGGTTCGAGCTGCTCGATCCGCATGACCTCGGTGATGACCGGCAGTCCGGCCGCATCACCCGCCTGGCGCAGATATTTGAGCCCGTCGACGCCCAGCCCCTGAAAGGAGTGGGGACCGGTACGCGGCTTGAACGCCCCACCGCGCAGGATGTGGGCACCGGCAGCTTTAACCAGGTGGGCGGCGGCCAGCATCTGTTCCTCGGTCTCGATGGAACAAGGGCCGGCGATGATGACGGGCGGATGCCCATCACCAATGGCGATGTCACCGACCTTGACGACCGTCGAAACAGGATGAAAATCGCGGGAGACCATCTTGTATGGTTTGCTGACATGGATGGTTTCGCGTACGCCGGGAAGTTCGCGGATGGAGGTATCGTCTACATAACCCTGGTTTCCCAGCACGCCGATCGCGGTGCGCAGACTGCCGGGAATGGGTTCGGCCCGCAGGCCCATCGCCTCGATGGCTTTTTTGACGGCGTCGATCTGTTGGTCGGTGGCATTGTGGTCCATGACGATAAGCATAATCCAGACTCCTTGGCAAAGCGCCTTCTTCCCCTGAAACAGTTTTCCGCCTTCCTGGCACAAAACCGTGGCGACAACGGCTTAGATTAGCCACCCCCCGGAAAGAATTCAACTTTTTTGTCAGAATGACAGCCAAAGCCTGGTTGCAATTCGGGTATCGTCGAGTATCCTGACCAGATCGCCGCCTTTTTCCACGACACCGTTCCCCAAGGAGGAATTATTGTCATGAGAGACTTCGCCCCGACCAAGCGCGGGTTCGTCCTGCTACTATGCCTGCTTTTGCTGCCGGCCCTGACTGGGGCTGACGAGGGCACCGCCCGCCGGCTCATCAACGCCCAGGGCTGCAAAGGGTGCCACAGCCTGGAAGGGAGCGGCGGCAACAGGGGACCGGCCCTCGACGGGGTGGGCAGACGCCTGACGGCCGACCAGATCGAGCGGCAGCTCCTCAATCCCAAAGCCCGCAACCCCGACTCCATCATGCCGAGAATGACACATCTCTCGGCGGAGAATCTCAAAGCCCTGGTCGATTTCCTGTCCAGCCGCAAATAACGATCAGGCCAGGTCCGCCATTATTGAAAAATGCCGCGGCCTGTGCTAGTTTTCTGCGTCAAAACAGGACATTCAGAAAGGCACCACATGACGCAGCGCGTAATCGAGATCACCTCCGAATCCTTCCTCACCGAGCCGATGCTCGCCAGGGGGGAGGACATCTCTTCTTTTTTTGACAACGCCCAGCCCCTCTGTCTGGAAATCGGCTGCGGCATCGGCGATTTCATCACGCAGCTGGCTGCCCGCCACCCGGAGCGCAACTACCTGGCCATCGACATCTACAACAAGGGCTGCTACAAAACCTGCAAAAAAATCGACCAGGCCGGCCTCAAAAACGTCCGCGTCATGCGGTCCGAGGCCCGCTACCTGCTGGCCAATTTCATCCCCAAAGAGAGCCTTGAGGCCATCTACATCAACTGCCCCGACCCCTGGCCCAAAAAACGCCACCGCTCCCGTCGACTGCTGAACGAAGCTTTTCTGCAGATGGTCCTCCTTTATCTTCGCCCTGGCGGGGAGCTGAACTTTGCCACCGACTTTCAGGATTACGCCGAGGATGTCGCCGCCACCATCGCCGCGATGGACGGCTATACCAACTGCCAGACCGAATCTTTGAGCACGGCGCGCCCCGGCTATCCCGTTTCCAAATACATGCGCCGCTTCCTCGATCAGGGCCTTCCCATCTATTTCGTGCATTACCGCAAGCGGCCCGATTGGACCATCGCCGACACGGAGGTGCGCCTTTCGCAGGGATTTCGCCTGAAGTGGGAGCAGGTGGAGAATGGCTAGATATCTCAGCGCCTCCCTGGAGGGAACAGGAGGACAGATCAAGGAGAGTTCCGAGGACTTTCTGGTCGAGGAGATCCCTCTCTATCTCCCCTGCGGCGAGGGTGAACATCTCTACGTCGAGGTGGAAAAGACCGGTCTGACGACCTTCGACCTGATTCAGAAGGTCGCCGGTGCGCTGAAGATTCGCAGCCGCGATATCGGCTACGCCGGCCTCAAGGATGCCCGGGCCACCACCCGACAGCGTCTGTCTCTGCAGAGGGTGACACCGGCCCAGGTCGAAAGCCTGCAGCTGCCAGGCATTCGGGTGTTGTCCTGCGCCTGGCACCGCAACAAGCTGCGTCTGGGCCACCTGGCGGGAAACCGTTTCACGATCCGTATCCGCGCGGTCAAACCGGGCGCACTGGAAAAGGCCGAAGACATCCTGCACGTGCTCAAGACCGTCGGCGTGCCCAACCGTTTCGGCCAGCAGCGCTACGGTGTACTGGGCAATTCACACCTGATCGGCCGCGCCCTGCTGCGCCAGGACTACGAACTGGCCGGCCGGCTGATCATCGGCGATCCGCAGAGCATCACCCAGGAACGTTGGCGCGAGGCCGCGGAACGCTTTGAACGGGGCGACCTCGACGGTACGCTGGCCGCCTTGCCGGCTCGCTTCCGCGACGAGCGCAACCTGGTGGCCGCCCTGGGCAAAGGCCATCCCGCCAGAGAGGCGGTGTTCACGATGCCCCGCAACCGCCTGCGCCTCTACCTGTCGGCTTATCAATCGAGCCTGTTCGACCGCCTGGTCGATATGCGCCTCGACACCCTCGACACCCTCTGGGCCGGGGACTACGCCTGTAAACACGAAAACGGGGCCTGTTTTATCGTGGAAGACCCCGCCAAAGAACAGCCGCGCGCCGACAGCCTGGAAATCAGCCCCTCCGCCCCTCTCTACGGGTACAAGGTCTCCCTGGCGCGGGGACAGGCCGGCATCCTGGAGGAAGGCCTGCTGGCCAAGGAAAAGCTGTCCCTGCAGGATTTCCGGCTGTCGGAAGGTCTGGGTATGGAGGGGGAAAGACGCCCCCTGCGTGTTCCTCTCGGCGAATACCGGGTCGACATGGAAGGACAGGATCTACGACTCTCCTTTAGTCTCCCGCGCGGCAGTTATGCGACCAGCGTTTTGGCCGAAGTCATGAAATCTGAGGAAGATCCGTCCGCCACAACCCCGGCGCGCCCCACGGCATATTGAAGCAGGCTTGTCGCCGGCCTTTGGGCCACAACCGATAAAGGAGGACAGGGTGACACAGGATTCGAGTTCACAAAGACACCCCAGCGGTCAGGGCAGGGTCAACTTTTTCCGTCCCCTCCCCGGCTTCATGCGCAAGAAGGTCCATTACATCTGGATACTGCTGGCCAGCTGGGCCGCTTTTACCTTCGGTTTTCAATTCATTCTCGTGCTTCTGCAGGAAGGCCCGGCCGGCTGCAGCCAGCTGACGACGACTCGCTTCCTCGGCTTTCCCTTTCACTACTGGTTTTCCGGCCAGTTTCTCATCCTCTGGTTCATACTGCTTTGCCTGCTCTACAACCTCTTCGTCGACAAACTGACCAACGAGTACCGGAAGCGCAAATAAAGGAGGCACCATGCTCGCTGAACACCTGAAACTGGCGCCGGCCCTGCTTCTTTTCGCCGTTCTGGCCCTCTTCATCTTCGTCGGTCTGGCCAGCCGGACCGCCAAGGGCGAATACTACCTGGTCTCCGGCCGCTCCGTCGGCCGTGTCGGCATCGGGGCCGCCATTGCCTCCAACTGGATGAGCGCCGCCTCCATTCTCGGCATCGCCGGCATCTTCTACCTGCAGGGCTATTTCGCCTTTGCCTATGTCATCGGCTGGACCGGCGGCTACGTCCTCCTGCTCATCCTCATGGGCGCCCAGATTCGCCGTTTCGGCAAATATACCGCGCCTGAATTTGTCGAAGCCCGCTACGAATCGCCCATCGCGCGGGTGCTGTCGGCCAGCATCGCCATCCTCATCTCCCTGGTCTACTGTGTGGCCCAGTACAAGGGGGTGGGGCTGGTCTTCTCCTGGATTTTCGGTCTGGACTACACCCCCAGTCTCCTCTTCGGCACCGCGGTGGTCATCTCCTACCTGGTGCTGTCCGGCACTCTCGGCGCCCTGCGCAACCAGCGCTTTCACTACACCGTACTGATTCTCTGCTTCATCCTCCCCTTGGTGCTGGTGGCTCGCAAGATGGGTTTTTTCTGGCTGGTTCCTCAGGTCGGTTACGGGGAGGCCCTGCAGGAGATCGCCTTTCATGCCGACAACGCCGGCACGGCGCCCTGGCTCCATGGCACCCCCTATCAGTGGATCGCTCTCTGCTTTACCCTCATGGTCGGCACCGCCGGCCTGCCCCATGTCCTGTCCCGCTTCTATACCGTCCCCAACATCCGCGACGCCCGCTGGAGTGTCATGTGGGGGCTGGTCTTTATCGGCCTGCTCTACTGGAGCGCGCCGGCCTACGCCACCTTCGCCAAGCTCTGGGAACTGCGTCACGGGCTGGTCACCGACCCCGCCACCGCCAAGGCCATCGCCGACATCATCGTCATCAAAGCGGCGGAGTGGGCGGGCCTGCCGGTCTGGATCACCGGCATCGTGGCTCTGGCCGCCATTCTCGCCGCCTTTTCCACCATTACCGGCCTGCTCATCACCGGCGCCGGGGCTTTTTCCTACGATATCTACTACCAGCTCATCAACCCCAAGGCCACTGAACACCAACGCATGATGGTCGCCAAGATCACCACCCTGGTTTTGGCCTTGGTTGTTCTGATCGTCGCCGCCAACCCGCCCGGCCTCATCGCCGAAATCACCGCCGTGGCCTTCGCCCTGGCCGGCAACACCCTCTTTCCCATCTTCCTGCTCGGTATCTGGTGGGACCGCACCAACAAACAGGGAGCCATCGCCGGCATGCTTTTGGGACTGGTCATCACGTTCACCCCGGTGATCCTCGGCCAGTGGCTGCCCTGGCTGACCGCCGTGCTGCCGCCGACGGGATCGGCTCTGATCGGAGCTCCGCTGGTTATTCTCGTCACGATTGGCGTCTCGCTGCTCACCCCCCCGCCACCTGACCGCATCCGCCGCTTCCTGCTGGAGAAGGTGCATACCCCCTGAGGCATGAAGGACTGCAGAGAGGCCTTCAGACATGTGGCACTTTAATCATCCTGCGAGTCAGCCATGAAACTTATACTTTCAGCGGGCAGTCTCTACACCCTGCCCCTCCCCAAGGTTTTTGAAATCGCCCGGGATACAGGCTTTGACGGCATGGAAGTGATCATCAGCTATGACTTCCAGTACCAGGACAGCCTCGCCCTCATCCGGGATCTGCAGCAGATTCTGCCGGTGGCCTCTCTTCATGCGCCCTTTTTCGACCTGGACGGCTGGGGGAACAAGATCGATCAGCTCTTCCGCACCACCACCCTGGCCATGGAGGCGGGCATCCCCCTGATCAACTTTCACCCCCCCTCGTGGATGGGACTCGAGCTCAAGTTCTGGCGGTGGCTCAACAAGGTCAAGGATTTTCAGGAAGAGGTTGGCCAGCACCAGGTGATCATCACCATGGAAAACATGCCCAGCACCGGCGCTTTTAAAACCAATCCCTACATTCTCGGGCAGACGGAGAAAATGATCCGTTTCATGCAGGAGAAGAATCTCTACCTGACCTTCGACACTGCTCACATGGGTTCGTCCAAAGCCAACTTCCTGCACGATTTTCATCTCTTCTACGATTCCGGCAAAATGCGCAATATTCATTTTTCCGACTACGGCTATGGCCGCGAGCATCTGCTGCCCGGCCATGGCGTCCTCCCCCTGACCCGCTTTTTGAACCACCTGAGGCAGACCGCCTACAATGATGCCCTCACGCTGGAACTCTCCCCCCACGAATTTCCCGAGGAGGAATCTCTCATCCGCGAAAGTATGGCTGAAATTTTCAACTACCTGTGCAAGGAGACACGCTTCAATCCACCAGACGGGTCCTATTGCCCGCTAGCGGACCAGCGGCGCGGAACCTCCCCGACCGGAATCGGCGAAAAGGGAAAAAAAGATCAGGGAGAAAAAAGAGACGGGCAAGATGAGTTGGAATAGAAACAGGAGGTGCGCGCAGAAAAAGGTTCGTCGCCTCGCCCTTTTTATCGCACGATATAGACGGAACAGCGGGCGTGCATGGCGACTTTGGTGGAGACGCTGCCCATCAGGGTGCGCTTGACCCGCCCGGAACCGGAGGAGCCGATGACAATGACATCGACCTCCTGCTGATCGGCATATGACAGAATTTCCTCAGCGGCATCACCATAAACGACCTCACTGGTCAACGGGATATCCGCCTCGGACGCCGCTTTTTCCACCACGTAAAAAATACGCTGGCGCTTTTGTTCCCAGTCGGGACGCTCTGTGGCGGGCAAAGAAGG
Source organism: Desulfuromonas sp. KJ2020 (assembly GCF_024197615.1). Lineage (NCBI taxonomy): Bacteria > Pseudomonadati > Thermodesulfobacteriota > Desulfuromonadia > Desulfuromonadales > Desulfuromonadaceae > Desulfuromonas > Desulfuromonas sp. KJ2020. The sequence goes on along the minus strand of NZ_JAKUKE010000001.1, from coordinate 1,455,293 downwards.
GAAAAAATCCGTAAAGGAGGGGTTTCGCATGCCGGGAAGCGCCAAAATGGCATATACCTTGCTTTTGAAGCGTGAGCCTGAAGCCATGGCTAGACGCACCGCCTCTTCGGCCGCCTTGTCCGATTGAGGTGAGCCGTCAATGGCGACGAGTATTTTTTTACTGAGATTCAGCATGGCTACCTCCGTGTCAAGGGCCTGTCAAATCTAGCCGAATGGCTAACACCTGTCAACAGAAAGGCCTTCCCTCCCTGATTCGACCGCTGACAATCGACAAGGGGATATTGACTTAACTAAAACAACATTCTATTATTTTCGGCAACGATTGGCCGGCAAAAGAACCTTTTTCCTCGCAAGACCCCAAAAACGGACTCTTCAGGAAAAATCATTCCGGTTTATCTTGACATCTTTTTATCGGGGTCGATAAAATCCCCGCAATTTGCTTTTTGAGTTTTCATTAAAAGAGGACACAACCGCCATGGCCAAGAAAGAGAAGTCAGAATATATAATCCAGGCTGTTTCCCACGCCCTGGACCTGCTGGAGCAGTTCCACGGGGATGTGGACGAACTGGGTGTCACCGAACTCAGCAAGAGGCTGAAACTCCACAAAAACAACGTCTTCCGCCTGCTGGCGACCCTCGAGTCCCGTGGATACATCGAGCAGAACAAGGCAACGGAAAACTACCGTCTCGGACTCAACGCCCTGGAACTCGGGCAGACGTTCATCAAGCAGATGGGCCTGCTGCGCCAGGCCAAGCCCATCCTGGAAGACATCGTCAACGACTGTAACGAAACGGCCTATGTCGCCATTTTCAAGGAAGGGTACATCGTTTATCTGGACGTCGTTGAAACGAATCTCACGGTCAGGGTCGTGTCCCGGGTCGGCAGCCGCCTGCCGGCACACTGCACCGCCTCCGGTAAAGTTCACCTGGCTTACATGTCCGACGAGGAGATCGACAGTGTTCTCCCCAACCGCGAGCTCAAGGGCTATACCCCGACGACCTACACGGATCGCGAGGTTCTCAAAAAAGACCTGAAAAAGATTGCCGAGCAGGGCTATGCCATCGACAACGAGGAACTTGATCCTGGTGTGCGCTGCCTGGCCGCTCCCATCCGCGACTATACCCGTCGGATCGTCGGAGCCGTCAGCATCTCAGGACCGTCCATGCGCTTTTCCGACGAACGGATCGAGAAGGAACTGGTCCCCCTGGTCCTCAAGGCCGGCGAAGACCTCTCCACCCGTCTCGGTTTTCACAAGTAGCGCCTGCTTCAGTGAATTCTCAGAATCCCCCTTTTCAGGGGGATTTTGTGTTTCGGGCCATTGCATTGACAGAGAACGGACGGCTGCTACACTTCATTAAAGGCTTTTCCCCTTTGATTTCAACGAGAAAGGCTGCTTTCATGTCTGCAGGCCCAAGACGGGGGAATCCGAAGCCCCATGATGACGCGGCCCCTTTTTTGCTGCGCCCCTCCACTCCAAGAGGGGCCGGCGTGCTTCTGGTACACGGATTCTCCGCCACCCCGCAGGAAATGCGGCTGTTCGGCCAGGCTCTCTGTGAGCAGGGCTACACGACATTGGCGATTTTACTGCCGGGCCATGGCACCTCACCACAGGACCTGGCAACCAAACGCTACGAGGACTGGCTGAAAGCTGTCGAAGAGGGCTACCGGGAATTGAAGAAGGAAGAGACCGAGATTTTCGGGATGGGGCTGAGCACCGGAGCCCTGCTGCTAGTGGCCCTGGCCGCCCGGGTGGAGATGGCGGGGATGGTCCTGCTCTCCCCCTATCTCAGGCTCCGCCACCGTCTCGCCAGCAGCGCCTGGTGGCTCAGGCATATCAAGCCCTACCACCACCGCCCCCTTCCCCCCGAGACGGCCTTGCGCTATTACGAGAGCCGCCCTCTCAATGGCGTTCACCAGATTCACCGCCTGATCCGCCACCTGCGCCCCCTGCTCAGCAAGATTTCCACCCCGGCCCTGGCGATCAACGGCAGCGGTGATCAGACCATACGGGTTGAGAGCGGGCAGGCCCTCTTTACGCTCCTGGGCAGCCGTCACAAAGAGTACCACCTGTACGGACCGGAGGTTCCCCATGTACTGTGTACGGAAGAGAACCCGAGATGGCGTTCGGTGCTGGCCCTCAGCCTGCAGTTTCTGGCGAGGTCTCAGGAAGATTCCGCGCCAGCATCAGCAGGCGACCATAGAGTTCCCTGACCTGGGTGGCCAGTTCATCGATGGAGCCGGCATTCTCCACGACGAAATCGGCTCGGCGCACCTTGTCCGCCAAGGGCATCTGCGCGGTGATCCTGGCCTGTGCCGCCTGATCATCCAGGCCGTCCCTGGCCATCAGACGGCGGCGCTGCACCTCGGCGGGGGCCGTCACCACGAGGACTCGGTCCACGCGGCTTTCGGCTCCCGCCTCGAAAAGCAGCGGGGCCTCGTAGATCACCAGCGCCTCTCCCTGACGTTGCAGAGAAGCGAAACGGGCCGCCGCCAGCCGGGCAATCGCCGGGTGGGTGATCTGATTCAAATCCTGGCGGGCCGCCGGGTCGGCAAAGATGATCTCTGCCAAGGCCTTGCGATCCAGGGTTCCGTCCGCCTGCAAAATGTCCTGCCCAAAACGCGCCACCAGTTGTGCCAGGGCTTCCTCTCCCGGCCGCACGATTTCCCGCGCCAGTTCGTCCGCGCTGATGACCGCTGCCCCCAGTTGGCGAAACTGCTCGACGACAGCGCTTTTTCCCGTGGCGATTCCGCCCGTCACTCCGACAACCATCATCTTGTCCTTTCCGGTTCTGGCGATATAAACTTTCACAATCCCGGGACGTTGTCAATTCCATCGTTTCCCTGCAAGGCAACGCCCCCACCCCAGGCGACAGGAGGTGTCCCATGACCAAAACACTGCCCCAGATCCTGCTCGATAAAGCGGCCCGCCGCGGCGACCAGGAAGCGCTCCGCCGCAAGGAAGACGGACAGTACGCAGGGATTTCGTGGAAAACCCTGGCGCGCCAGGTCCGGCTCTGCGGCCGCGGCCTCATCCATTTGGGCATCCAGCCTGAAGACAGGGTGGCCATCATGGCCCCCAACTGCCCCGAATGGGTCTATGCCGACCTGGGCGCCATGGCGTGCGGCGCCCTTTCCGTCCCCGTCTACCATACGGAAGGAATCGACACCGTCCTCTATATCCTGCAGAATTCCTCCAGCCGCGTTCTCTTTATTTACTCTCTCTATATCGCCGAGGAGCTGGCGGAAAAACTCGACGAGGTGCCTCACCTCGAGAAAATCATCCTCATCGACGACGAACTGGACCACCCCCGCTTCACCTCGCTGGCTTCCTTTCTCCAGGAGGCGGAAAAAGTGCCGGAGAGCCAACTGGACGAGCGACTGGAGAAGGGAAAACCCGACGAGGTGGCCACCATCGTCTACACCTCAGGCACCACCGGCCCGCCCAAGGGTGTGCTGCTGACGCACAACAATTTTCTCTCCAATATCGAGGAATGCTGCAAGCGTTTTGACATCAGCGACAAGGACATGTGCCTGTCCTTTCTCCCCCTCTCTCATGTCTTCGAACGGATGGCGGGCTATTATTTCATGCTCTACCAGGGAACCGTCATCGCCTACGCTGAAGGGATCGATTCCGTACCGGCCAACCTGGTGGAGGTGGCACCGACCGTCGCCATCAGCGTTCCCCGCCTCTATGAGAAGATGTTTGCCCGGGTCATGGACCGCGTGGTCTCCGGCCCCTGGCTTAAGAAGCAGATGTTTTTCAGCGCCCTGAATTCCGGCCGCAAGCTGGTTCGTCAGCAGCAGGCCGGTGAAAATCCTTCCGCCCTGCTGCGCGGCGGCGTCGCCCTGGCCCGCAAAATTGTATTCGCTCCCATCAAGAAACACCTGGGCGGCCGCCTGCGCTTTTTTGTTTCCGGCGGTGCGCCCCTGACGGAAAATGTGGCCGAATTCTTCCTCGCCGCCGGCATCCCTATTTATGAGGGATACGGCCTGACCGAGACCTCTCCCGTCATCGCCTGCAACTATCCTGGCGCTCTGCGCCTCGGCACCGTGGGGCGTCCCCTGGACGGCGTCGAGGTCCGCCTGGGAGAGGACGACGAGATCCTGGTACGTGGACCCAATGTCTTCTCCGGCTATTGGAATTTGCCCGAGCAGACCCGGGAAGCTTTCAGCGACGGCTGGTTCAAAACCGGCGACATCGGCAAGCTCGATGCGGACGGCTTTCTCGCCATCACCGACCGCAAGAAGGATCTGTTGGTGACAGCCGGCGGCGAAAATGTCGCCCCCCAGATGATCGAAGGCTTGTTCAAGACCGACAAATACCTCTCCAATGCCATGGTTTACGGGGACCGCAAGCCCTACCTCACCGCCCTGCTGGTGCCCAATTTCGAAAACCTGGAGAAATACGCCCGCTACAAGAATATCGACTTTCTGACCCCCTGCGACCTGGTCAACCACCCCAAGGTTCTCAACCTCATCCGCCGGCGCATCGATCGGCTACAGGAAAATCTGGCCTCTTTTCAGCGGGTCAAACGCTTTACCCTTCTCTCGCGGGATTTCAGCAAAGAAGAGAACGAAATCACCCCTACCCTCAAGATAAAGCGGAAGGTGGTGGCAAAAAACTTTAACAAAATCCTGGAAGGCATGTATATTGCCAAGGATAAAGGCATTCACGATGCCGGTTTCTGTATTGTCGAAAACCTCACGGACGCGGAGAAGGATGACTGATATGGACATTATCAAGAAACTCTGGCTGAAAAAAGACGGTACGGTTCTGGTCATTGTCGATGTGCAGGAGCGCCTGGTGCCAGCCATGGATGAACACGTTCGTCAGCAGGTGATCACCAACATCAGGGCCATCGCCGAGGCCGCCCGCATCATCGGCCTGCCCGTGCTGGCCACCGAGCAGTACCCGAAAGGGCTGGGCGGCACCGTGCCGGAACTGGCCTCCTACGCCGAAGGTCCGATTATCCAGAAAAGCAGTTTCAGCTGCTGTGGCGAAGAGAGTTTTCTTGACGCACTGGAAGGGAAAAAAGCGCGCCAGATCCTGCTGGTCGGCATGGAAGCGCACGTCTGCGTCTTTCAGACCCTGCTCGATCTGCAGGGCCGGGGCTACCAGGTGCATCTGGTACGGGACGCCATCTGCTCCCGCCGCAAGACGGATTTCCTCACCGCCCTCGACAGCGCCCGGCTGGCCGGGGCAACAGTGACAACCACGGAAATGGCACTTTTCCAACTGCTGCAAAAAGCGGGCACCGCGGAGTTCAAGGCGGTATCGGCGCTGATCAAGGATCGTTAATACAACAGGTCATCCGCGATTAATTGTCGCGGAAGCCTTAAATGAACAAAGTGAAGGAAAACCTTTGAATGGACATCCCCCAGTCTAAACCCATTCTTCTGGAAAACGCCCTTCGATCCCTGGCCCGGATCATCAAAGCGGCCAGTTTCTATCCTCCCGGACACCCCGCTCTCAGAGCCCAGGTTCTGGAGGGGCTGAAGGCCTGGCGGCCTCTGCTGGCAGAGGGCAACCTGACCTTTTCCGTACGCAAAGACCACTTCCTCGTTGACGAAGCACGGGTCGGCAAGGATGCGGCGTTTCTCCCTCAGTTGGCCACAGCCTTTTTCGCCCGTCGCGTCCAGCGAGTACTCGTGATGCCGGACTTCTCAGACCGAGACCTGCTGGGAGTGGCTCGCGCCCTGGCGATTCGCCCCGAGCTTGTCGCGCAGAAAGGCGGCATCGAGGAATTGCTCCTGCAGGCCAGGGTAACGACTCTCTGGTTCAATGAACTACAGCTTGACCGCATCATCAGACGCAAAGAGGAGGCCGAAAAGGCCTTTGCCGTCGATTCGGGAAAAGCCGGCGATGCGAATCAATGGGACGAACCCCTGCTTGAAGAAGCCGCCAAACAGGCCGAAGAAAAACCGAAGGAACTGCAGGAACTGGAGGAACTGCTGCGTAATCTGCAGCAGCAGGACATCTCCGATGATCGCTACCGCCTTCTGCTGCAGGAATTTCCGACCAAGCTTCGCCGGGTTCTCAATGACGAAGGCCGCTTCCTCGCCATCGAGGCTCTCGCCCTGCTTTTGACCCACGCGCAATCGGAACGGCTTTCGGCCGCACGCAGACAAGCCGCTCACCAGGCACTGGACGCGCTGGGAATGGACGACGTACTGAATTATCTCGTCGACCTGCTCTGCATGCCCCTGACCACCCGCCAGGAACAGGACGCTATCATCACCATTCTGCTGTTTTACGGCACCCGGGTTGTCACCCGCATCATGGACCGGCTCTGCTCCGAAAAAGGCGGCCAGGCGAGGCGCTGCCTTACCGAACTCTTATCCCGGCAGGGGGCGGAAGCAATCCCCATTTTGAATTCCTATCTCAAGGATGAGCGATGGTATGTCAAGCGCAATGTCGTCTTCATTCTCGGTGAGATCCGCCACCCCGCCGCTGTCCCCGCCCTCATTCCGCTGCTTAAGCACGAGGATGTGCGCGTTGGGCGCGAAGCGATCCGTGCCCTCTCCCGCATCGGCGGTCCCGAGGCCCTGGACATTCTGCTGCAGGTTGCCGAAGACGAGGATCCGGACCTGCGACGCCTGGCCTTTCTTTCGCTCGGGGCCATGAAAGAACCGGCGGCCGTCCCTTTTCTGCTGAAAGTAGTTCAGTCAAAAGATTTTCTGGTCAAAAAACTGGATGAGAAGAAAGAGGCTATCCGCGCCCTTGGAGAAATTGCCGCCCCCGGTTCCTGGCCCCATCTGTTGGAAGTACTGCACCGCAAAAAATTCTGGAAGCGCTCTCGCTATAACGACCTGCGTGCCGCCGCGGCGGGGGCATTGGCCAGCTTTCCCGTTCCGGAGGTCCTTGAAGCCTTGGAGGCGGCCACGGAAGATCCGGCCCAGCAGGTCGCCCGGGCGGCAGTCCTGTCGCTCAAGCAACTTAAAAAAGGCTGAAGGCATGCAGACGATTTACAAAGACGTCATTCAGAAAATTTCTCGCACTTTTCAGGGCATGCGCCTTTACTCGCCGGCACACCCGACCATCCAGAAGCAGGTCCAGGATCTCATGGCCACCCTGGCCGGACTGTTTCTCCACAAATCCCGCCTGAAACTCGGTTTGATGGACGATACGCTTTTTTTTGAGGAAGAACTCTTTGCCTACCCTACCCCGGCGGAAGAGGACGTGGCCCAGGTGCTGCGAACCCTGGAGGTGGAAGGTTTGGAATTTATCTCCGGCCTGACGGGAGGGGAAATTTTATCCTTACTGGAAATCGTTCGGGGAGGAGACATCAAAGGAGAAGATCTGGAAGCGGCTCTACTCAAGATGGGGGTTCATCACATCCGCCCCGCCTCGGTCGAAAGAACGGACGATGACGAGTTCGCCCGCAAGCCCCGCAAGGTCTACGACCGGGCCCTGCGCGTCATGGAAGATATCTTCCACGACGTGCGCCTGGGCAAAATCCCGTCGTCGGAAGGCGCGATGCAGGCCGTCAAGGGGATGGTCGAAGTCACCCTGTCAGACCCCCACGCCCTTTTCGCGCTCTCCCTCATCAAAGACTACGACAACTACACCTTCACCCATTCGGTCAATGTCTCGGTCATCGCCCTGGCGGTCGGTCGTGCCTGCGGCCTTTCGGAAGAAGAACTGCGCGTTATCGGCCTCGGCGGCATGCTGCACGATTTAGGCAAGCTCAAGGTGGATGTCGGCATCATCACCAAACCTGGCCGTCTGACCGAGGGGGAATTCGAACAGATCAAAAAACATCCCCGCGACGGCGCCGACATTCTGCAGCAGATGGAGGACATCCCTCCGGAAGTTATCGACATTGCCCTGTGCCACCATCTTCAGTACGACCGCAAGGGCTACCCGGCCGACAGCCGCGGCAAACCCCTGTCACCCCTGGTGGACATGGCGTCCATCGCTGACGCCTACGACGCCATCACCACCTTGCGCTCCTACCAGCGGCCGGTGACGCCGCGCCAGGCGATCAAGCTGCTGCGGGACAATGCCGGCACCAGACTGCACCCCCAGTTCGTCGAACTTTTCATCCAGGCCCTGGGACCCTACCCCGTCGGCAGTCTCGTGCGCCTGCAAAACAATGAAATCGGGCTGGTCACCGCCGTCGGTGGTGACTCCAGTTCTGCCACCCGGCTGAAAATCCTCTTCGACGCCGAAGGCAATAAGCTCGACCCGCCGCGACTCTTCTGTCCGGGTTCCGCCGACGAACTGCAAATCGTCGGCGAAGTGGACCCCTTCAGCAAGGGCGTCGAAATCGCCGACTATCTTGATTGAAGTAAAGAGGCCGACACATTACTGTGTCGGCCTCTTTGGATTGAATCCCACCTTGTCCATCTAGATGCTACACGGTCTTCAGTTCGGCCAGAGCCAGGAGTGCCGCTGCCCGCACTGCGGCACGGGGATCGGCCGCGGCAGCCGCCAGGGCTTCTTCCGCCTGCGGAGCGCCGATTTTACCCAGGGAGCACGCCGCGCTGACCGCCAGGGCATCATCGGCATCCTGCAGACATGCCGCCAAAAGGGGAACCAGCCGGGCATCTGTGAAGTTTCCCAAGGCGTCGGCGCAGTGGACCCGCACCGCCGGATGCGGATCTTTGAGGTGTTTAACCAGGGCGCCCAGGGTCTTGGGGTGCGCCTTGTGACCCAGCACCTGCACAGCGGCGGCCCGGATATCGGCATCAGGATTTTTGAGAGCAGCCAGCAGCAGGGGAAAGATCTGCAGACTGTCGATACGCTCCAGGGCAATGAGCGCCTTGACCTGCTGGCCCCGACTCCCTTCTTTGAGCAGGGCGGTGATGCGGGACAGCGACCAGGACGCTTCGATCTTTTCCAGAGCCTGTGAAGCAGCTTGGCGCACGGCGTCCTCAGGATCACTCAGAGCCTGCAGCAACACCTTTTTTCTCAACTCACCTGCTTCCACAGTCGGGCTCCCGCCTCAAGGAATGTCCACTCTCTCTTGCCTGGCTGACGCGTGCTGAAAAAACGTAACCCTCAGAACGGAATATCGTCGTCCGGATTGAAGGGGGGATCGGCGTAATCCTCGTAGGCCGGGGGACCGGAAGAGGCCGCAGGGCTGGGGCGACTGGAGCGGGGCGCGGCATTGCGCTGCTGCCCCTGATTGGCGTTGTTGTCGTCGCCGGCCCGGCCGAGCATCTGCATCTGGTCGGCGACAATCTCGGTGATGTAACGCTTGTTGCCGTCGCGATCGTCGTAGGAGCGCGTCTGAATCTTTCCTTCGATGTAGACCTGTTTGCCTTTGTGCAGATATTTACCGCAGATCTCGGCGAGCTGACGCCAGGCCACGATGTTGTGCCACTCGGTCTTTTCCTGCGTCTGGCCGTCGCGGTCTTTGTAGCGTTCGGTGGTGGCGATGGTAAAATTGGCCACGGCCGCCCCGGAGGGAGTGTAACGCAACTCAGGATCTTTACCCAGGTTGCCGACAAGAATAACTTTGTTCACAGACATAAAAAAAGACCTCCAAAAAGGGGAATGGGGCGAGTTTACCCAAAATACCCAGGGGTGTAAAGGCCTTTGCCGAAAAAGGTTTGACTCCCTGCCGCCATCTCTCGTACACTCACCTATTCAATAAGTTAGGAGCTTGGCAGCATGTTTCGCACCCTGGTCGCCTGGATCGTTTTCATCCCCTGGACCCTTTTCGTCATCCTTACCGGAGTTCCCCTCTCCTTCATCAATCCGGACTGGCTCCACGCCTACGCCAAGATCTGGGCCCGCTTCGGTCTGGCTCTCATCGGAGCGAGGCTCATCGTAGAGGGAACGGAGCATCTCGACGCCTCCCGACCCGTCGTCTATATGCCCAACCATCAAAGCAACGTCGATATTCTGGCCCTGTTTGCCGGCATTCCCGGGCAATTCCGCTGGATGGCCAAGGAGGAGCTCTTCCGCATCCCTCTTTTCGGTTATGCCATGGCCCGTACCGGCTATATCTCCATCAATCGCTCTGACCGGCGCCAAGCCGCCAAAAGCATGGCCGTGGCAGCGCAGCGTATCGCCGCCGGCACCTCGGTGGTCATCTTCCCCGAAGGAACGCGCTCTACGGACGGTCGTCTGTTGCCTTTCAAAAAAGGCGGCTTTCTGCTCGCCCTGTCGGCCCAGACCCCCATCGTTCCCGTCGCCATCGACGGCAGTCGCGACGTCATGCGCAAAGGTCGGCTGGCGTTCAGACCCGGCGACATCCGCATCCGCTTCTTTCCCGCGGTGGCTACGGCAGGACGGCAGACGGCCGACCGGGACCGCCTGATCGAAGAGGTGCGACAGCCCATCGCCGCCGCCCTCGGACAACCGGTCGAGGACTCCGCGGCATGAGCCTCCACAGCCCCCTGCATCCCGATGCCGTACGCCTGCTCCCCCTGGGTGGCCTGGGCGAAATCGGTCTGAACATGATGGCCGTCGAATGTCGCGGCGACCTGCTGCTCATCGACTGCGGCCTGATGTTCCCGGAAGCCTACATGATGGGGATCGACCTGGTTATCCCCGACGTCAGCCCCCTGCTGGAGCGGGTGAAAGACATCCGCGGGCTGGTGCTGACCCACGGCCACGAGGACCACATCGGCGCCATCCCTTTTCTGCTCGACACCCTGGGCAATCCGCCCATCTTCGGGACGCCCCTTACCCTCGGGCTGCTGCAGAACAAGCTCGATGAACACCATCTGCTGGAAAAGGCAAGCCTGAACCCCATCGAACCCGGCGTGGCATTCACCCTGGGCTGTTTCGACATCGAACCCTTCCGGGTCGCCCACTCCATCGTCGATGGCGTCGGCTTCGCCATCCGCACGCCGGCCGGCCTTCTCGTCCATACGGGTGATTTCAAGCTGGATCTGACCCCCGTCGACAACCAGCCTACCGATCTGGGCCGCCTGGCTGCCTATGGGCAGGAGGGCGTCCTGCTGCTGCTGGCCGACTCCACCAACGTGGAAAGAGAAGGATACACCCTGTCGGAGCGCTCCGTGGGCGAGGCCCTGCAGGAGATCGTGCCAAAATGCCCGGGCAAGGTGCTGGTCTCCACCTTTTCCTCCAACATCCACCGCATCCAGCAGGTGGCCGACGCCGCCGTGGCCGCGGGACGCCAGATTCTGGTCATCGGTCGCAGCATGGTGGCCAACATCGCCATCGCCCGCCAGCTCGGCTACCTGCAAATGCCGGACGACATCCTCGTCGACCCCGGTCAGGCCCGCTACCTGCCGGCGGACAAGCTGCTCATTATCGCCACCGGCAGCCAGGGGGAACCCCGCAGCGCCCTCTCCCGCATCGCCATGGACGATCACAGGCAGATCAAACTGGAGCCGGGGGATACGGTCATCCTCTCCTCCAAATTCATCCCGGGCAACGAAAAGGCCATCAGCGAGGTGATCAACCACCTTTACCGGCGCGGCGCCGAGGTCTTCTACGAAAGCACCAGCGAAATCCACGTCTCCGGTCACGCCAGCCGCGAAGAACTCAAGCTGGTGCATTCCCTGATTCGGCCCCGCTATTTCGTGCCCGTCCATGGCGAATATCGTCACCTGGTCAAGCATGCCCAGCTCGCCCAGTCTATGGGGATGGCCCCGGCGAACACCCTGGTACTGGAGAACGGTACCCCGCTGGCCCTTTCCCGCAACGGCGTCACCCTGGAAGAAAAGGTGGAGACGGGCCGGGTCTTTATCGACGGCAAGGGGGTCGGCGATGTGGGGACCATGGAACTGCGCGACCGCAGTCACCTGGCCAACCATGGCCTGGTAGTGGTTCTGCTGGCCCTCAACCAGTCCAGCGGCCGCATTCTCTACGGTCCCGAACTCTTCAGTCGCGGCTTTGTGCCGGAAGAGGAGAGCCGCCCCTACCTGGACGAAGCCGCCCAGGCGGTCAGCGCCATGCTGGCTGAACACAATCTCGAAACCATTACCGACTGGGAGGAGTTGCGCGTCGAAGTGCGCAAGACTCTGCGCCGCTTTTTCAATAAGACCATCGAGCGTCGGCCCCTCATTCTGCCGGTTATCCTCGAACTTTGACAGGCGGCCATCGCCATTTCCCACCGTCACAGCGGCAGATTTCAAGTGAACAGATAAAGGGACTTCTTCATGACTCTACTTCAGGCCATCTTCCTCGGCTTCATTCAGGGCCTCAGCGAATTTCTCCCCATCTCCTCCTCGGGGCACCTGGCCATCGCCCAGCATTATATGACAGACTTTCATCAACCGGGCGTTCTCTTCGACGTGCTGCTGCATGTCGGCACCATGGTCGCCGTCATCTTCTATTTCCGCCGTGAAATCATCCTGCTGGCCACTTCGCCCTTCCGCCGCGACGAAGAGGCGGCCATCTATCGCCGCCTGCTGCTGCTCCTGATCGCGGCCAGCGTGCCGACGGCCATCATCGGCCTGACCTTTAAAGACTTTTTCGAGGGACTCTTTGAAAACATTATTGTCGTCGGCTCGATGCTACTGGTCTCGGGCCTGCTCCTCTTTCTGGCCGAACGCTTTCGCCGTCAGGGGCGCAAGGAAGAGGCCCTCACCCTGTCTGACGCCCTGGTCGTCGGGGCCGTACAGGGACTGGCCATTATTCCGGGCATTTCACGCTCCGGCTCGACCATCGCCACCCTGCTCTTCAAGGGGGTCGACGGCGAAACGGCGGCCCGCTTCTCTTTTCTCATGGCCCTGCCTGCCATATTCGGCGCCGCCCTGCTCTCCCTGCGAGACCTCGCGGCAGTGCCCGCCGGCAGCCTCCCCCTCTACCTGGCTGGCGCAGGAATTGCATTTATTACGGGGTTGCTGTCCATCCATTTTCTGATGGCCATCATCCGCCGGCGCCGACTCTTCTATTTCGCCATCTACTGCTGGCTGGTCGGGAGCCTGGTCTTGACCCTCTCCCTTTAGCGAGGTTTCACCCCTATGAGCACGGAAACCAAAACCCTCTTTCGGGAGCATCTCAAGAAGGAAATCGCCGGCGTCTTCTGGCTGGCCGCCGGCATCTTCCTGACCCTGTGCCTGATCTCCTTCGACAGCCGCGACCCGTCCTTCAACAACAACCTCGACCCGGCCCTGGTCCGCAACTACGGCGGTGTGGTCGGCGCCCACCTGTCCGACCTGCTGCTGCAGGCCTTCGGACTGATCTCCCTGCTGCTGCCCCTGGCCTGCCTGCTCTTTGCCTGGCGCCTTCTCAAGTTCCGCGACGTCAAGGTGCGCCTTTACAAGGGGACCGCCTTTCTGGTGCTCCTGCTGTCCCTGTGCGCTCTTATCGCCCTGCGTTTTTCCAAGGTGTCCTTCTTCGGCCAGCCGGTCAACGAAGCTGGCGGCGCCGCCGGGCGTGTCCTCGCCGACACCTTGTCGAGCTATCTCAACCCGGCCGGAGCTGCCATCTTTCTGAGCGTCTTCTTCCTGGTCTCCCTTATGCTGGCGGCCCGGTTCTCCATGGTCCTCTTTCTCGAAGGGATGCTCGAACGCTTTGCGGCCCGTCTGGAAAAAAATCGGGAGGCCCGGCAGGCCCGCCGGCAGCAGCGCGATGCGGTCAAGAGAGAAAAAGTGGAGTCGGCTCCCCGCATCTCGCCGCCGACTGTCCGGCCGGTGCCACCCCCCAAGCCCGTCAAAAAGAAGACGAAGGAGATTAAGGAAAACCCGCAGGAGGCCTTTGATTTCCTGGAGCCTTCGGGAACCTACCACAAGCCGACCCTCTCCCTGCTGGACCACGAGGGCGAGCCGCCGAAGCCGGTGGACAAGGAAGCGCTCATGATGAACGCGCGTATCCTCGAAACCAAGCTGAAGGACTTCAACGTCGACGGCGAGGTGGTGGAGGTCAAGCCCGGCCCCGTGGTCACCATGTACGAGTTCGCCCCGGCCCCCGGCGTCAAGGTCAACAAGATCGCCGGTCTCTCCGACGACCTGACCATGGCGCTCAAAGCCCTCTCCATCCGCATCGTCGCCCCCATCCCCGGCCGCGGCGTGGTCGGTATCGAAATTCCCAACAAGGAGCGGGAGACCGTCTACCTCAAAGAGATCATCGACTCGGAAGAATTCCAGAAGTCCGGCGGACGCCTGCCCATGGCCCTGGGCAAGGACATCTTTGGCCGCACCGTCGTCGCCGACCTGGCCAAGATGCCCCATCTGCTGGTGGCCGGTTCCACCGGCAGCGGCAAGTCGGTGTCTATCAACACCATGATCCTCTCCCTGCTCTACCGCGCCACCCCCGACGACGTGCGCATCATCATGGTCGACCCCAAGATGCTGGAACTCTCCATCTACGAGGGCATCCCCCATCTGCTGCTCCCCGTGGTGACCAACCCCAAGAAGGCGGCGCTGGCCCTGGCCTGGGCGGTACGCGAGATGGAGCGGCGCTACAAGCTCATGTCCGACAAGGGGGTGCGCAACATCGACGGCTACAATAAGAAGATCGCCAAGGAGGAAAGGGAGAAAGAACTGCAGAAGAGCCAGGAAAAACTGGTCGTCGAGACGGTCGACGCCGATGAGGAGGCGCTGCCGGAGATCGAAATGCTCGAGGGGGAGGAACTCGACCATGGCCACCTCCCCTATATCGTGGTTATCGTCGACGAACTGGCCGACCTGATGATGGTCGCCGGCCGCGAGATCGAGGAGTCGGTGGCCCGCCTGGCCCAGATGGCCCGCGCCTCGGGCATCCACCTCATCCTCGCCACCCAGCGCCCCAGCGTCGACGTCATCACCGGCCTCATCAAGGCCAACTTCCCCACGCGCATCTCCTTCAAGGTCTTCTCCCGCATCGACTCGCGCACCATCCTCGACTCCATGGGGGCCGAAACCCTGCTCGGCATGGGGGATATGCTCTTTCTCCCCCCCGGCACCGGCGCCCTGCAACGGGTGCACGGCGCCTTCGTCTCGGAACTGGAAGTGCAGCGGGTAGTCGATTTCCTCAAGAAGCAAGGCTTGCCCGAATACGATAAATCGATTCTCGAAGCGCCCCCCGCCTCGGAAGGGGGAGGCAGCGACGACGAGGACGGCTACGACGAGAAGTGGGACGAAGCGCTGGCCATGGTGGCCGAAACCCGGCAGGCCTCCATCTCCATGCTGCAGCGCCGCCTGCGGGTCGGCTACAACCGCGCCGCTCGCATGATCGAGAAAATGGAGCAGGAGGGGATTGTCGGCCCCTCCGACGGGACCAGCAAGCCGCGCGAGGTTTTCATCAACAAGATCGGCAGCTGACATCCCCAAGCCCCGCGTTGAAAAGCATCCGTTCCTTGCTATTCTTTACAGCTCAATCTTCCGCAGTCCGCAAAGGCCGTTAAGACGTGAACCAGGACGAACTCCATAAACTGCTCAGCGCCATCCGCGACCAGCACCTTTCCATCGACGAAGGGATGGCGCGGCTGCGCGCTCTCCCCTTCGAGGATATCGGCATCGCCCAGATCGACCATCACCGCGAGCTCCGTCAGGGCGCCCCCGAGATCATCCTGGGCGAGCGCAAGACGGCAGAGCAGTTGGTGGCCATCGTCGGCAAGATGGTGGAGCGGGGGAGCAACGTGCTGGTGACACGCCTGCCGCCGGATCGTGCCGAACCGTTGCGAACCGCCTTCCCGCAGGGGGAATACGACGACCTCGCCCGCACCTTCACCCTGGTACAGAACCCGCAGACCTCCCTGCCGACCGGAGCGGTCCTGGTGGTCTGCGCCGGCACCTCCGACCTGCCCGTGGCCCGCGAAGCCAGCGTGACGGCCCGTATGCTCGGCCTGCAGGTCGAGGAGGTGGTTGACGTGGGCGTGGCTGGCATCCACCGCCTGCTGGCGCGCACCGACCAGCTGCAGAAGGCCGCCGTGATCATCGTCGTCGCCGGCATGGAAGGCGCCCTGCCCTCGGTGGTTGGCGGCCTCGTGCGCGTGCCGGTCATCGCCGTACCCACCTCCGTCGGTTACGGGGCCGCCTTCGGCGGGGTGGCGGCCCTGCTCGGCATGCTCAATTCCTGCGCCAGCGGCGTCACGGTGGTCAACATCGACAACGGCTTCGGCGCCGCCTTTGCCGCCAGCCGCATCATCAAAACGACACCCCGATGAAGACACTCTATCTCGACCCTTTTTCCGGCATTTCCGGCGACATGTTTCTCGGCCTGATGGTCGATCTCGGCGTCGAGCTGCAGGCCATCGAGACGGGCCTGGCCACGCTGCCCATCGAAGGCTGGCAACTGCGCAGCAGCCGCCAGTCGCGCCGGGGCATCACTGGCACCAAGGTCGAGGTCCTCTACAACGAGTCGCACCATCACCGGACCTGGGCCGACATCGATCGCCTGCTGGCGGAAAGTCCGCTGCCGGTCGCGACCCGGGAGTTGGCCCGACGCATCTTCCGCCGAGTGGGTGTGGCCGAGGCCAAAGTCCATGGCGTCGACCTGGCCGAGGTCCATTTCCACGAAGTGGGTGCCATCGACTCCATCGTCGACATCGTCGGCGCCGCCCTTGCCCTGGAGCAGCTGCACATCGACCAAATCCTCTGCGGTTCCCTGCCTCTGAGTCACGGCACCGTCCACTGCGCCCACGGCGCCATCCCCCTGCCGGCGCCGGCCACCCTCGAAATCCTCCAGGGCTTGCCCGTTGTCGACGGCCGCTGCGACCAGGAACTGGTGACGCCTACCGGCGCCGCCATCGCCGCCGAAATCGCCCGTTTTGCGCCCCTGGAGGCCATGACGGTGGACCGCACCGGCTATGGGGTCGGCAGCCGCGACCTGGCGGACCGTCCCAACCTGCTGCGGGGGATCCTTGGCCGCACGGCTGCAGAGACCAGCGCCGAAAGCGATTGTGTGGGCGTGCTGGAGAGCCATCTCGATGACACCAACCCGGAATGGCTCGGCGCCCTTATGGAGCGTCTGCTCGCCGCGGGAGCCCTGGACGTCGCCTTTTCCCCCCTGCAGATGAAGAAAAACCGTCCTGGCATCGGCCTCACCGTCGTCGTACCGGCAGCGCAGAGTGAAGAACTGGCCGCCCTGATCCTGCGCGAAAGCAGCGCCAGCGGCGTGCGCCTGCAGCAGGCTCGCCGCCTCAAGCTCCCCCGCGAGCAGCGCCGTCTCGACACGCCGCTGGGGCCGGCCGAAGTCAAACTTTTTTACCAGGACGGCCGGCTGCTGCGCGTCACCCCCGAGTTCGACAGCTGCCGGCGCCTGGCCCAGAGCAGCGGCTTACCCCTACCGGAAGTCTATCGGCTGGTGGAGCGCGCTGCCGACCCCCTTTTTTCCGTGGAGGCGCGATAAGCCGTGCGACCTTTTGTCCTTTTTCTCTCCAGCAACGCCGGCCTCGGCTACTCGCCCTTTGCCCCCGGCACCGTCGGCACCCTGGCCGGCATCCCCGCCTTCTGGCTGCTGGCTTCGCTACCCCCGGGGCTCTACGCCCTGACCTGGACGGCCCTGCTCTTTCTCTCCTTCTGGGCCGCCGGTGAGGCGGGCAAACACTATGGCGTGGTGGACGACGGTCGCATCGTTATCGACGAACTGGTCGGGTATCTGGCCACGGTGGCCTTTCTCCCTTTCTCCTGGACAGCTGCCATCGCCGGCTTCCTGTTTTTCCGCCTCTTCGACATCAGCAAAATTCCGCCGGCCTCCTGGTTCGACCGGAAGATGAAGAATGGCTATGGGGTCGTGCTCGACGACGTCGTCGCCGGCATTTACGGCGCCATCGCCCTGCGGGTTTTTCTCCACCTGTTCGAAACCACTATCACGGGGTAAGAGCGACTGGCCATGGATATCGCGGTACTGACCATCGGCGATGAGCTGCTCAGCGGCGAATTGGCCGACACAAACACCCGGCGCATCGCCCGCCTGCTGAGCCCACACGGCTACGGGCTGCGGGAAGCTCTCTGCGTCGGTGATCAAAAAGGGGATATCGAAGAGGCCCTGGTCGCCCTGACCGCCAGAAGAGACGTCGTCATCGTCACCGGCGGACTCGGACCCACGGCCGACGATCTCACGGCCGCTGCCGCCGCCCACGCCTTCGGCCTGCCGCTGGAAACCAGCGATGAGGCTCTGCGCCTGATCCGCCAGCACTTTACCCGTCTGGGTGTCGATATGCATCCGCGCAACGATAAACAGGCTCTGCTCCCCCAAGGCGCCGCCCTCATGCCCAATCCGAAAGGCACGGCACCGGGATTCAGCCTGAAATACCAAAACGCCACCCTGTTCTTTCTCCCCGGCGTACCGGCGGAGATGGCGTCGATGCTGGAAGAGTCCGTGCTGCCGGCACTGTGGCAGCGCCAGGGCGGCCAGCCCCCCCGCCAGGAGAGACTGCTCAAGGTCTTCGGCCTGTCCGAACCGCGGGTCGAGGAACTGCTGAGCCGGCAGACCCTGCCCGACAGCGTCCAGCTGGCCTTCGGCGTCGACTTTCCGCTGGTCATCGTCAAATTGCGTTGCGCCCGCCCTGAGGCGGCCGAACTGCTTGACCGAGGCGAAGCGCAGGCGCGACAGGCCCTCGGCGACTTCGTGATCGCCACCGGCAGCCAGACCCTGGCCGAAAACGTCGCTCGTCGGCTCATCGACTCAGGCTCCACGCTGGCCGTGGCCGAATCCTGCACCGGCGGCCTTATCGCTACCTGGCTGACCGACCGGCCGGGAGCTTCGGCTTTTCTGGAGCGCGGCGCGGTCACCTATGCCAACTCGGCCAAGCAGGACTGGCTGCAGGTGCCGGAACAGATCCTCGTCGAACAGGGAGCCGTCAGCGAGGCCTGCGCCCTGGCCATGGCCACCGGCATCCGCCGCGCCGCTGGCACCCGTCTGGGCATCGCCGTCACCGGCATCGCCGGTCCCGACGGCGGCACGGCCCAGAAGCCTGTCGGCACCGTCTTCATCGCTCTGAGCGCCGCGGACGAGGAGCGGGCTAAGGGCTACCGTTTTCGCGGCGACCGCCACCAGATACGCACCCTGGCCGCCTGCATGGCCCTTGACTGGATTCGTCGCTACCTGCTGATCAGACACCCCCTATAGCCAGGAAATAGCCGCTGACGCTGCCCGGCGCAGGGGCTGACAGGGGAAACCGGCATGGACAGACACAACGCCAACACCCGTTCCACGAAAATCCTGACCGGCCTGACCGTGGGCGCCATGCTGTCCGCCCTGGTTCTTCTTTGGCTGGCCCAACCGGACCCGTCTGTCTGGCTGGCGGCGGCGCTTCTCCTTGGCCTGAGCCCGGCCCTCCTCTTTCACTGTGCCCGCCTCACCACCCGGCTCGAGCGGCACCACAGAACCCTGGAACAGGAGGCGACGCACTGGCGTGAGCAGGCCGACCACCAGGAAAAAAGCGCCCGCATCGCCCGGAAACGCTATCAGCAGATTCTCGATCACGCCGGCGACGCCATTTTCTTCATTCACCCCGAAGACGGCACCCTGGTTGAGGTCAATCGCCAGGCCGAAAACTTGCTGGGCTACAGCGCGGAGCAGGCCCGGCACCTCTCTTTGTCCACGCTCTTCCCCGGCGTCCACCAACGCCGCTACCTGCGCCTGGTCAAGCGGGTGCTCAAGCACGGCTATGGCGAGGAATCCAACCTGGTCTTCCGCCGCCAGGACGGCAGCGAATTCATCGGCGCCGTGCACGCCCGTCTGGGCGAAATGGGGGAGGAAACTCTCGTCCACGGGGTGCTCAGGGACGTCACCGAAGTCAAGCGCATCGAAAAGGAACTGCGCCAGAAAAACCAGGATCTGCTCCTGATCAACCAGATTGCCGGGCGCGCGGCCTCCAGCCGTGATCTGGACGCAATGCTGACGGTCATCCTGAACGAGGTAACCCAGGCCATGGTGGCGGACGGAGGGGGCATCTACCTGCTTCGCCACGAAGGCACGGATATGGACCTGCGGGTCCATCAGGGCATCGAAGAATCAGTGCTCGCCGAACTTCGCGCCCTCGCGCCCGGACAGGGGCTGGCCGGGCGGGTGGCTGTCAGCGGCCACCCCCGCGCCTCGGCCAATCTCCAGAAAGACTGTCGGCTGTCCTCTCAGGCGGTGCGCGAAGCCGGGTGGCACGGCTTTCAGGCGATCCCCCTGACTGCCCAGGGAAGAACTCTGGGCATCCTCTTCGTCTTCACACGATCCAAGCGCGTCTTCAGCCGTGACCAAGTCCAGCTGCTGATGACCATCGGCCGCCATCTCGGGACGGCGGTGGAAGGGGCCGAATTGCTCGAGGCCCTGCGCTGGCAGGTCCGCCTGACCGAGGCCAGCAGTCGTGAGCTGGAAAGATCCCGTCAGTTGCTGCGCGAAAATCTGAGCCGGGTGGAGGAATCCAACCGTACGCTGGCGCGCATCGACCGCATGAAGAGCAACTTTCTGGCCCTGGCCTCCCACGAGCTGCGCACCCCCCTGACCTGTGTCCTTTCCGGGGCGGAAATGCTGGAAGGACGTCTGCAGCGCTGCGTGGATCAGGAAGGTGAACAGATCCTCAGCATCATTCACCAGGGGGCCCGTCGCCTGGAGAGCATCGTCGAAGACCTGCTGGAAGTTGCCCGCATCGAATCCCAGAGCATCTATCTGGCCCAGGAGCCGATACACTTGCCCACCCTGCTGCAGGAGGTCGGCGCTGCTTTCGCTCCGGTGATGGCCGAGCGGAACCTGTGCTACCAGCTGGATGACCTGCCGGAGGTGGCCTGCGTCTGCGGCGACAGCCACCACCTGAAAAAAGCCTTCCAGCGCCTGGTCGAAAACGCGGTAAAATTCACCCCGTCCGGGGGCCAGGTGCGGATCAGCGGCGGACTCATTACCCCGGAAGAGTTGCGCCACCGGGAGGAAGAGCTGCGCAAGTTCACCACCTCCTTCTTTGAACAGGCCGGACAGAAACCGATGATTCGCGTCTGCGTCGAAGACAGCGGCGTCGGTATCGCCCCCGAGGAACATGTCCGGGTTTTCGACAAGTTCTACGAGGTGGGGGATATCACCGAACATTTCACCTCCAATACCCGTTTCGGCGGCAAGGGGGTCGGCCTGGGACTGACCCTGGTCAAGGGGATGGTGGAGGCCCATGGCGGCATGGTCTGGGTGGAAAGTGACGGCACCATGAAGAAGGGCAGCGCTTTCCATGTGCTGCTGCCGCTGGAAGAGGGCAGCGCCCTCCTCTCGGGATAGAGGCGGCCATGTCGACCGAGATCGCCGTTCCCCTGGTGCGGGCCTTTCTGGCCATCCCTCTGAATGAGGAAGTCCGCGAGGCCCTGACCGAACTGCAGAGAAAGCTGGCCGCGGACTGGCCTGGCGTGCGCTGGACAAGGCCTGAAAGCCTGCATCTGACCCTCCGGTTTTTCGGCGCTCTCCCTGAAGAATGCCTTGAAAAAATAGGGGAAGTTATGCTATCGGTTAAATCTTTCACTGCGCCGTTTTCGGCCCCCGTCCGCGGCATCGGCGCCTTTCCGTCCACGACGCGGCCGCGGGTAATCTGGGCGGGCGTTCACGGGGGGAAACCCCTGGCGTCGCTCTATGCCCAGCTGGAAAACGGCCTGTCCGGCATCGGTCTCCCCCCAGAGGAGAGACCCTTTACCCCGCACCTGACCCTGGGTCGCTGCCGGACCCCTTTTGGCGGGGCCGCAAACGTGCTGAACCGCTATCGCTCGGCGGATTTCGGCAGTCTCAAGGCAGACCGATTGATTCTGTACGAAAGCCAGTTGGGCCCGGACGGCGCCGTTCATACACCCCGAAAAGACGTCACGCTGGGCTGACGGAACTATTCATCTCCGCAACAATACCGGCCCGGCGAAGGGCCGCTTCAACATCTTTAACGATGGAAAGGGAAAGACATGGCGGACAAAAACCGCGCACAGGCTATCGACCTGGCCATGAGCCATATTGAAAAGCAGTTCGGCAAGGGCAGCATCATGCGTCTGGGTGAGGACGCCGTCCTCCCCGACGTCCAGGCCATCTCCACCGGCGCCCTGGGTCTGGATATCGCCCTGGGTGTCGGCGGCGTCCCCAAGGGCCGCATCATTGAGATCTTCGGACCCGAGTCTTCGGGCAAGACCACCCTGGCCCTGCACATTGTCGCCGAAGCCCAGAAGAAAGGGGGCATCGCCGCCTTTGTCGACGCCGAACACGCTCTCGACATCCATTACGCCCGCAAGCTGGGCGTCAAGACCGACGATCTGCTGGTATCCCAGCCGGATACGGGCGAACAGGCCCTGGAAATCGCCGAGGTGCTGGTCCGTAGCGGCGCCATCGACGTGCTGGTAGTCGACTCGGTCGCGGCCCTGGTGCCCCGGGCCGAAATCGAGGGCGAGATGGGCGACTCTCACATGGGACTGCAGGCCCGCCTCATGTCCCAGGCCCTGCGCAAGCTCACCGGCACCATCAGCAAATCCAACTGCTGCGTCATCTTCATCAACCAGATCCGCATGAAGATCGGCGTCATGTTCGGCAACCCCGAAACGACCACGGGCGGCAACGCTCTCAAGTTCTACGCCTCCGTGCGCATGGACATCCGCCGCGTGGCCTCCCTGAAGCAGGGGCAGGACGTCGTCGGCAACCGCACCCGGGTCAAGGTCGTCAAGAACAAGGTGGCCCCACCCTTCAAGGAAGCCGAGTTCGACATCATGTACGGCGCCGGCATTTCCCGCGAGGGGGATATCGTCGATCTCGGCGTCGAGGCCGGCGTTATCGACAAGAGCGGCGCCTGGTTCTCCTACGGCGATGAGCGTATCGGCCAGGGCCGGGAGAACGCCAAGCAGTTCCTCAAAGATCACCCGGAAACGGCGGCCGCGATCGAAGAGAAGATACTCACCCATTACGGCCTGAACAAACCGGATGAGGCCGCAGAAAAGGCTTAGAGTATGGAACTGAATGAAATCCTGGCCGTGGCCATGAAGGCCAGAGCCTCGGACATCCACATCAAGGCGGGGCTGCCTCCCATCTACCGCATCGACGGTGCCCTGCGTCCGCACCCGAAGGTGCCGCGCATTGAGCCGGAGGCCACCAAGAAGATGGCGCTGGCGATCATGAACGAGCGCCAGCGGGCCCACTTTGAAGAGACCCACGAGCTCGACCTGTCCTACGGCGTGCCGGGTCTGGGACGTTTCCGCGTCAATGTCTTTGCCCAGCGCGGTTCTGTCTCCATGGTTCTGCGCTCGATCCCCTTCGACGTCAAAGACATGGACGAACTGCTGCTGCCGCCGGTCCTTAAAAAGCTGGCCATGGAGCCCCGCGGCCTCGTCCTCGTCACCGGTACCACCGGCTCGGGCAAGTCGACCACCCTGGCTTCGATGATCGACCACATCAACGCCCACCGGACGGCGCACATCATCACCATTGAAGATCCCATCGAGTACCTGCACCGCGACAAGAAGAGCATCATCAACCAGCGGGAAATCGGTCTCGACACCGTGAGCTTCGACGTGGCCCTCAAGAGCGCCCTGCGTCAGGATCCCGACGTCATCCTGGTCGGCGAGATGCGCGACTACGAGACGATTGAAACAGCCCTGACCGCCGCCGAGACGGGACACCTGGTGCTGTCGACCCTGCACACCCTCGATGCCTCCGAGTCGATCAACCGCATCGTCGGCGCCTTCCCCCCCTACCAGCAGCGCCAGATCCGCCTGCAGCTCGCCGCCATCCTCAAAGGGGTCGTCTCCCAGCGCCTGGTTCCCCGCGCCGATGGCAAGGGGCGGGTCCCGGCTGTCGAAGTCATGGTCTCCACCGCCCGCGTCCGTGAACTGATTGACGACAAGGAAAAGACCAAGCTGCTGCGCGACACCATCCAGCAGGGCTATGTCTCCTACGGCATGCAGACCTTTGACCAGTCCCTCATGGGACTGCTGCAGCGCAAGCTCATCACCTACGACGAAGCGCTGCGGCAGAGCTCCAACCCGGACGATTTCAAGCTCAAGCTTTCGGGCATTTCCAGCACGTCGGATCTGACCTGGGATGCCTTCGAGAAAGAAGGGGGCGAAAAGCCGGCCGAGGAATCCGGGGACAATATCGAAATTGAGCGCTTCTGAGGCCATGGGCGCCGCCCTGCGGCTCCTGGCCCGACGCGGACACAGCGAAGAAGAGCTGCGCGGTAAACTGCGGCGCAAAGGGCTTTCCGACCAGGACATTGCCGCCAGCCTGGAGCGCTGCCGGCAGCTGGGCTACATCGACGACGAACGCTTCGCCGAAGAGCGGGCCCGTCAGCTGCTGAGCCAGGGGCGGGCGACGGGAAAGCGGCTGCTCCTTGAACTGCAGCGCCTCGGCATCGACGAAAGTCTGGCCCACCGGGCTCTTGAGGCGGCCCGGGCCGAACAGGACGAAACAGCGCTGCTGGACGATCTGCTCGACCGGCGGTTCCCCCAGTTTGACTATCAGAGCGCAGATGACCGGCAACGCCGCCGGGTGATTCATTATTTCATGCGCCGCGGCTTCACCTTCACCGACGTGATGGACGCGGTCCAAAAGAAAGGGTAAGACAGATTCCATGATGACCGGCAACGACATTCGAGCCCGCTTTCTCAAATTTTTCGAGGACCGTGGCCACACGGTGGTTTCCTCTTCCTCACTGGTTCCTCACAACGACCCGACCCTGCTCTTCACCAACGCCGGGATGAACCAGTTCAAGGATCTCTTTCTGGGCCGCGAGAAGCGCCCCTACGTGCGGGCCGCCTCCTCGCAAAAGTGCGTGCGCGCCGGCGGCAAGCACAACGACCTCGAGAATGTCGGCCGCACCGCCCGCCATCACACCTTCTTCGAGATGCTCGGCAACTTCTCCTTCGGTGACTACTTCAAGAAGGAGGCCATCGCCTTCGCCTGGGAATTCCTCACCGTCGACCTCAAGCTGGACAAGAGCCGTCTTTTTGTCACCGTCTTCACGGACGACGATGAGGCGGCCGACATCTGGCACGAACAGGAAGGCGTCCCCCGCGAGCGCATCTACCGCTTCGGCGAAAAAGACAACTTCTGGTCCATGGGGGACACCGGCCCCTGCGGCCCCTGCAGCGAGATCTTCTGGGACAACGGCTCCGAGGTCGGCTGCGGCAGTCCCGACTGCGCCGTCGGCTGCGACTGCGACCGCTACATGGAGATCTGGAACAACGTCTTCATGCAGTTCGACCGCAGCGCCGACGGCACCCTCACCCCACTGCCGAAGCCTTCCGTCGATACCGGCATGGGACTGGAACGCATCACCACGGTCATGCAGGGGGTCAAATCCAACTACGACACCGATCTGCTGCGCACGCTCATCGCCTATGTGGAGGAACTCGCCGGCAAGACTTACGGCGCCGCCGAGAGCGACGCTGTCTCCATGCGGGTCATCGCCGACCACAGCCGGGCCACCGCTTTCCTCATCGCCGACGGCGTGTTGCCCAGCAACGAGGGGCGCGGCTATGTGCTGCGCCGCATCATGCGTCGGGCCATGCGCCATGCCAAGATGCTCGGCTTTCAGGAACCGATGCTCTATCGCACCGCCCAGCGGGTCATGGAGCAGATGCAGGGGGCCTACCCCGAACTGGCCGAGCGCCGTGACTATGTCGCCAAGGTCGTCCTCAACGAGGAGGAGCGCTTCATGCAGACCCTCGACAACGGCCTGCGCATCCTCAACGAGGCGGTGGAAAAGCTGAAGAAACAGGGAGAGACCGTCGTCCCCGGCGACGTCGTCTTCCAACTCTACGACACCTTCGGCTTCCCCGTCGATCTGACCGCCGATATCGTCGAAGCCGAACACTTCACCCTGGACGAAGCGGGCTTTGAAGCCTGCATGGAAAAGCAGCGGCAGAAGGCGCGGGAGCACTGGAAAGGCTCGGGTGAGGAGGCCATCGCCGCCATTTACCGTCAACTGGTCGAAGAGGGGATGCGCTGCGAATTCACCGGTTACGGCGCCCTCACCGATTACGGCACCATCCTGGCCATCCTCAAGGACGGCCAACGCCTCGAAGAAGCCCGGGAAGGGGAAGAGGTGGAAGTCATCACCAGCGTCACCCCCTTCTACGGCGAGTCCGGCGGCCAGGTGGGCGACCGCGGCGAGATCAGCACCGGCCTGGGCCATGGCCAGATCCTTGACGCCCGCAAGCCGATACCGGAACTGACCGTTCATCAGGTGCGCGTTCTCTCGGGATCCCTGCGTCAGGGCGACGCCGCCGATCTCAAGGTTGACGGTGGAATACGTCAGGCCACGGCCCTCAACCACACGGCCACCCACATCCTGCAGGCCGTACTGGTCGACCTTCTCGGCGACCACGTCAAGCAGGCCGGCTCCCTCGTCACCCCCGAACGGCTGCGCTTCGACTTCATTCACTTCTCCCCGTTGAGCAAGGAAGAGCTCCTGCGGGTCGAGCGCGAGGTCAATTGCCGCATCCGCGAGAACCAGAAGGTCGAAACCCG
Source organism: Desulfuromonas sp. KJ2020 (assembly GCF_024197615.1). NCBI lineage: Bacteria > Pseudomonadati > Thermodesulfobacteriota > Desulfuromonadia > Desulfuromonadales > Desulfuromonadaceae > Desulfuromonas > Desulfuromonas sp. KJ2020. The sequence continues at coordinate 1,429,039 of NZ_JAKUKE010000001.1, read as the reverse complement.
GGAAATGGCTCACCAGGAGGCCGTCTCCGCCGGGGCCACGGCGCTCTTCGGCGAAAAATACGGCGACACCGTGCGCGTGGTTCGCGTCGGCGAGTTCAGCCTGGAACTCTGCGGCGGCACCCACACCCAGTCCGCCGGCGACATCGGCCTCTTCAAGATTCTGCAGGAGAGCGGCATTGCCGCCGGGGTCCGGCGCATCGAGGCCGTCACCGGCCCCAAGGCTCTGGAGGCGGTTCAGGAGCAGGAGGAATATCTCGACAACCTGGCCGCCCTGGTCAAAAGCAACCGCGACCAGCTGGCCAAACGGGTGCAGAAGCTGCTGGAGCAGCAGAAAATGCTGGAGCGCGAGCTCGAATCCCTCCAGGGCCGTCTGCAGTCGGGCCAGGCGGACCAGCTGCTGGAGCAGGTCAAGGAGGTGGCCGGCGTCAAGCTGCTGGCGGCCCGCGTCGCCGCCATGGACGGCAAGTCCCTGCGGGAGCTGGCTGACCAGCTGCGCGACCGCCTGCAGTCGGGCGTGCTGGCGCTCGGCTGCGACTACGAAGGCAAGGTCAATCTGCTGGTGGCGGTAACCAAGGATCTGAGCGGGCGCCTCCATGCGGGGCAGCTCATCAAGGAACTGGCCGAGAAGGTCGGCGGCAAGGGGGGCGGGCGCCCCGACCTGGCCCAGGCCGGCGGCAGTCAGCCGGAAAAACTGGCGGCGGCTTTAAAAGACGTCGAGGCCCTGGTCGCTGCAGCCTTGAAATAATCCACCCGCTCATTTAACAGGAGAGCCCCATGCCAGGCACCATTGTCCAGACCGAAGAACAGGCCAGCTACCCCCACCCCAAGCACGATGGCTTTACCCTGCGGGATGTGGTCACGGCCGCGCTCAACCCGGCCCTGTCGGTCCACCGGGGCCAAATCGCCCCCGGTGGCCAAATCTTTCCCCACACTCACGACGGACAGACGGAAACCTTTTATATCCTCTCCGGCGAGGCGGTGTGCACCATGGGCGCTGAAAAGACCGTCGTCGGCGCCGGCAGCTGCTGCGTGGCACCTTCCGGTGTCACCCACGGCCTCAAAAACAACGGCAGCAAGCCGGTGGAACTGCTGGCCCTCTTCACCCCTCCCTTGAAGTAACCCCTGGCGGAGATGGCCGTGAATTCAGGCAAACAACCCTTTTTCCACCCTGAATTTTCAGGGCGCGGCATCCTGATCGTTGATGACGAACGCGTCATCCGCGACATGTGCGCCATGGTTCTGGACGGCTACCGGGTTTTCCTGGCAGCCGACGGCCTTGGGGCTCTGGAGGTCCTGAAAAAAGAAAACATCGATGTCGTTCTCACCGATGTCATGATGCCGAACATGAATGGCCTCGATCTGCTGGAGACCATCAAACGGGAGGACCCCAACAAGGCCGTGGTGGTCATGACCGGCTACAGCGAGAAGAACGTCATCCTACGGGCCCTAAAGGCCAACGCCGATGACTTCATCAGCAAGCCGATCAACATGCTGCAGCTCAAGACCACCCTGGACAATGTTCTGGAGAAGAAGGCCCTCAAGGAAGAGCTGCTCCATCTTCAGCGCATGGACCGGCTCAAATCCGATTTTCTCGGCCTGGTCTCCCACAAGCTCAAGACACCGGCCACGGCCATCTCCCTGTTTATCCAGAATCTCGCCTATGGTTCTCTGGACAAATCGGATCCCGACTTCGCCCAAACTCTTCATCTCATCCTGGAAGAGTCGGAATACCTGGCCACCCTCATCCAGGACCTGCTCTACTACAGCGACGTTATCCTGCAGGACGGCCCGCCGACGCTGACGCCGTGCAACCTCAAGGATCTGGCGCTGGGCGTTTTTCAGCAGCTCAAGTACGCCTCCCAACGCAAAGGGATCACTCTGAGTGAGAATATTCAGGGTGACTTTCCCGACATGGACCTGGATCGGGAGCGTCTGATTTTCGCCCTCCGAGCCCTGCTGGATAATGCCGTGAAATTCACCCCGGCGGGAGGGACCATTCAGTTAAGCGGCAAAGTAGAGAGCGACCGGCTGGTCCTGAAAATTGAGGATAACGGCGAGGGGATCGCCAAGGAAAACCTGCCCAAGATTTTCGAAAAGTTCTACCAGGTCGACCCCGCCCATACCGGGCAGATCCGGGGTTTCGGCCTGGGCCTTCACTATGCGCGGGAATTCATCCAGGCCCATCAGGGGACGATCCAGATCGAGAGTCAGCCGGGCATCGGCACGACGGTCACGCTGAGCTTTCCACGTTGATCGCGACAAAGCGACTGCCGCCTCGGATTCCAACCGCCTTTGGGATGGGGTCTGCGACGGCATTTTTCTTTTTTTGCCCTGGTCTCTGTGCTATATTCGCGCTATTTTCTTCGGTGACAAAACCTTGCCGGGATCCTGGTGAAAAGGAGAGGCTATGTTTCGCGGAACAACCATTGTCTGTGTCAGAAAAGACGGGGATGTCGCCCTGGCCGGGGACGGACAGGTGACCCTGGGCAATACCGTCATGAAGCACGGCGCCCGCAAGATCCGCCGCATGTATAACGACCAGGTACTGGCCGGCTTTGCCGGCAGTACGGCCGACGCCTTCACCCTCTTTGAAAAGTTTGAAGCCAAACTGCAGGAGTACCGCGGCAACCTGCCGCGCGCCGCCGTCTCCCTGGCCAAGGACTGGCGCACCGACCGGGTGCTGCGCCGCCTTGAGGCCCTGCTCATCGTGGCGGACAAAGAGACTACCCTGGTGCTCTCCGGAGCCGGCGATGTGATCGAGCCCGACGACGGCGTGGCCGCCATCGGTTCCGGCGGCGCCTTTGCCCAGGCGGCAGCCCGCGCCCTGGTGGCCCACTCGCCCCTTGCCGCCGGGCAGATCGTCGAGGAAGCCATGAAAATTGCCGCGGGCATCTGTATTTACACCAACGACCACATCCTCATCGAGTCTTTATCATGACCAACTTCACGCCCCGAGAAATCGTCTCCGAACTGGACCGCTACATCGTCGGCCAGAAAAACGCCAAGCGTGCCGTGGCCGTGGCCCTGCGTAACCGCTGGCGTCGTCAGCAGGTCGCCACCGATCTGCGTGAGGAGATCACCCCCAAGAACATCATCATGATCGGCCCCACCGGCGTCGGCAAGACCGAGATCGCCCGCCGCCTGGCCAGGCTGGCCCAGGCCCCTTTCGTCAAAGTGGAAGCCAGCAAATTCACCGAGGTGGGCTACGTCGGCCGTGACGTCGAAAGCATGGTACGCGACCTGCTCGATCTGGCTATCATCATGGTCAAGGAGGAAGAAGCCCAGAAGGTCCGTGTCAAGGCCGAGGACCTCGCCGAAGAGCGCCTGCTCGACCTGCTCCTGCCCGGCGAACCCGTTCCGACCGAAGCGGGCGAGAGCAAAGAGTCAACCCGGGACAAGCTACGCAAATTGCTGCGCAAAGGGGCCCTCAACGAGCGCTACGTCGAACTGGAGACCCAGGAAGCCAAGATGCCGGCCATGAACGTCCTCACGCCCCCCGGCGCCGAGGATATGGGCCTGAATCTCAAGGAGATGTTCGGCAATCTCTTCCCCAAAAAGACCAAGCGCACCCGCATGAAGGTGGCCGACGCCCGCGAGATCCTCATCGAGACCGAGGCCGAAAAGCTGGTGGATATGGACAAGGTGCAGACCCTGGCCCGCGAACGCACCGAGCAGAGCGGCATTATCTTCATCGACGAGATCGACAAGATCGCCAGCCGCGAAGGAGGGCAGGGCCCGGAAATCTCCCGTGAGGGCGTACAGCGGGACATCCTGCCCATTGTCGAGGGGAGCAGCATCAACACCAAGTACGGCCCGGTCAAGACTGACCACATCCTCTTTATCGCCGCCGGCGCCTTTCACGTCGCCAAGCCCTCGGATCTCATTCCCGAACTGCAGGGACGTTTTCCCATCCGCGTCGAACTCGACAGCCTCGGCGAAGAGGAGTTCGTCCAGATCCTCACCGAGCCGAAAAACGCCCTGACCCGCCAGTACTGCGCGCTGATGGCCACGGAGAGCATCGACCTGGTCATCCATGAGGATGCCGTGCGTGAGATCGCCCGCACCGCGCGCCAGGTCAACGAACGCACGGAGAACATCGGCGCCAGACGCCTGCACACCATCATGGAGAAACTGCTGGAGGAACTCTCCTTTGATGCGCCGGAGCGCTCGGACAAACGGGTGGAGATCGACGCCGCCTACGTCCGCCGCGTTTTGTCCGACATCGTCGAGGACGAAGACCTCTCCAGATACATACTCTAGTTCCGCCTTTTAGGGAGGCATCGACGGATGCCGGGAGAAGCGACCATGCAGGAGATCATCGACAAGGCCAACGTGCTGATGGAGGCGTTGCCCTACATCAAGCGATTCCGCAACAAGACCATCGTCATCAAGTACGGCGGCAACGCCATGGTGGAGGAACGCCTGAAGGAGGGCTTCGCCCGCGACGTCATCCTCATGAAATACATTGGACTCAACCCCGTCGTTGTCCATGGCGGCGGCCCGCAGATCGGCCAGGTTCTCAAGGAGATGGGACGGGAGACCCGCTTCGTGCAGGGCATGCGGGTAACCGATGCGGCCACCATGGACGTGGTGGAGATGGTGCTGGGCGGCAAGGTCAACAAGGAGATCGTCGGCAACATCAACCGGCACGGCGGCCAGGCCGTCGGCCTCTCCGGCAAGGACGGCCACTTCATCCGCGCCCGCAAGCTGGAAATGAAGACCGTCAATCCCGACACCCTGACGCCGGAGATCATCGATGTCGGCCTGGTTGGCGAGGTCGAACAGGTCAATCCGGCCATTATCACGGCTCTGGAGGACAACAACTTCATCCCCGTCATCGCCCCTATCGGCGTCGGTCTGGGCGGCGAGACCTACAACATCAACGCCGACCTGGTCGCCGGCAAGGTGGCGGGCGCCCTGCGCGCCGAAAAGCTTATCCTGCTCACCGATGTCGAGGGGGTCAAGGACAAGCAGGGACGGCTCATCTCGACCATTGATGTTGACCGCGTGCCCGACCTCATCAATGACGGCACCATCTCCGGCGGCATGATCCCCAAGGTCAACTGCTGCATCGACGCCGTCGAGGAAGGGGTGACCAAGACCCACATCATCGACGGCCGCATGGAGCACGCCTGCCTGCTGGAGATCTTCACCGACAAGGGGATCGGCACTGCTATCGCGAGGTTCAACTCATGAGCATTTCACAGCACTGGATCGACCGCGGCAATGTTCACGTTGCCAAGACCTACGGCCGCTATCCCATCGTCGCCGTCCGCGGCGAAGGCTGCCGGCTGTTTGACGCCGACGGCAAGACCTATCTCGACTTCGTCGCCGGCGTGGCTGTCAACAATCTTGGCCACTGTCATCCCAAGGTGGTGGAAGCCCTCACCGAGCAGGCCAAACGACTGCTGCACTGCTCCAACTACTACCACATCCCCCAGCAGATCGAACTGGCGGAACTGCTGTGCATGCACTCCTTCGGAGACCGCGTCTTTTTCTGCAATTCAGGGGCCGAGGCCAACGAGGCGGCCATCAAGCTGGCCCGCAAGTACAGCGCCGACCGCTCCGGCGAGAACCGTTTCGAGGTCATTACCGCCCTCGCCTCCTTTCACGGGCGCACCCTCGGCACCATCAGCGCCACGGGACAGGACAAGATCAAGGCCGGCTTTGCCCCCATCCTGCCCGGCTTCAAGTATGTCCCCTTTGGCGATATCGACGCCCTGCGTGCGGCGGTATCCCCCCAGACCTGCGCCATCATGCTGGAGCCGGTCCAGGGGGAAGGTGGCGTCAACGTACCGCCGCCGGGCTATCTCAAAGCCGTCCGCGCCCTCTGCGACGCCATGGGTCTGCTGCTGATTTTCGATGAGGTCCAGGTCGGCTGCGGCCGCACCGGCACCCTCTTCGCCTATGAACACGATGGCATCGAGCCCGACATCATGACCCTGGCCAAAGCGCTGGCTGGCGGCCCCCCTATCGGCGCCATGGTGGCGCGGGAAGAGGTGGCCGACTCCTTCGGGCCTGGCACCCACGGCTCCACCTTCGGCGGCAATCCCCTCATGACGGCCGCCGGGGTCGCCGCCATGCGCGCCATTCTGGAAGACGGCGTCCTCGACAACTGCCAGGTCATGGGACAGTACCTCTACCAGCGCCTGGCCGACCTGAAAGAGCGCTTCGACTTTGTCACCGAGGTGCGCGGGCGCGGCCTGATTCTCGGCATGGAGCTGACCATCGACGGGGCCGACATCGTCAACCGCGCCATGGCCAAGGGACTGCTCATCAACTGCACCGTCGGCAAGGTGCTGCGCTTCGTGCCCCCCTTGATTGTCACCCAGGCGGAAATCGACGAGGCCATCGACATTCTGGCCGCCATCTTCGTGGAATTGTAGGGGGACGGCCCGCCGCAGCCGCTGTCCCTGATTCATTTACCCCAGGAGTAGCATCGTGAAAAAAGACTTTCTGGCTCTCACCGACTGGAGCCGCGACGAACTGGACCAGATCTTCGACCTGACCCGCGATCTCAAGGCCAAGCAACGGCGCGGCGAAGAACATCACCTCCTCAAGGGCAAGACTCTGGGGATGATTTTTGAGAAGAGTTCCACCCGCACCCGGGTTTCCTTCGAAGTCGGCATGTACCAGCTCGGCGGCCATGCCCTTTTTCTGCACTCGGGCACCACCCAGCTCGGCCGCGGCGAACCGATCAAGGATACCGCCCGCGTCATGTCCCGCTACGTCGACGGAATCATGATCCGAACGTTCTCCCAAGCCGGCGTCGAAGAGCTGGCCCGCTGGTCGGATATCCCCATTATCAACGGCCTGACCGACAGCTATCACCCCTGCCAGATCATGGCCGACCTCTTCACCGTCATCGAACACAAGGGGGGGTACCAGGATTTGACTTACTGCTGGATTGGCGACGGCAATAACATGGCGCACAGCTGGATCAACGCCGCCGCCGTCTTCGGTTTCGAGCTGCGGGTCGCCACGCCCAAAGGCTACGAACCCGATGCCGCCGTCGTCGCCCGGGCCCAAGAACTCGGGGCCAACGTCCTTTACACCCATGATCCCCTGGAGGCTGCCCGCGGCGCCCAGGTGCTCAATACCGATGTCTGGGCCAGCATGGGCCAGGAGGCCGAGCAGAAAGAGCGGGAGCGAGCCTTTGTCGGCTTTCAGCTCAACGACGAGGTGGTGGCTGCCGCCGCGCCCGACTGCATCGTGCTGCACTGCCTGCCGGCGCATCGCGGCGAGGAGATCACCGACGCTGTCATCGAAGGACCCCACTCGGTGGTCTTTGACGAAGCCGAGAACCGCCTGCATGTGCAGAAGGCCATCATGGCGACCCTCATGGCCTGAAGCCGTATTCCGGAGATAGTATGAACATCCGCTGCCCCCACTGCGATTTTTCTCGCGACGTCGAACCGGCCAAAGTTCCCGCCGTCCCCACGCGGGTGACCTGCCCGAAGTGCCGTCAGGTCTTTACCTTCAACGCCACCACGGAGAGATCCCCCCAGTCGGCGCCCCAGCCGGAGCAGATCACCTGCCCGGCCTGCGGACTGCAGCAGCCGGCCGGCGATTCCTGCCAGGGCTGCGGCATCGTCTACGAGAAATGGCAACGCCGTCAGCACGAACTGGCTCAGGAATTGCCCGCGACGACACCGGCAGCCGCGCCTACGGCGGCAGAGCTCCCCAAAGCCGGCTTCTGGGTGCGCGTCATCGCCTCCGTGGTCGATTCGATTCTGGTGACTGTCGTGCAGATGGTGCTCGGCTTCATCCTCGGGCTGACGGCCGGCCTGTCCGGCGGAGATCTCTCCGGCGAAGGGCACATGATGCTGGGTTTGACCACCGGGCTGTTCGGCATGGTTCTGGCCGTGGCCTACTATGTCTTTTTTACCGGCTACTGCGGCCAGACGCCTGGCAAGATGGCCGTGCGCATCAAGGTCATCCGCACCGATGGCGCCGACATCGGCTACGGTTCGGCCTTCCTGCGGGAGACCATCGGCAAGTTCGTCTCCAGTATCCTGCTGGGCATCGGCTACCTCATGGTGGCCTTTGATTCGCAAAAACAGGGCCTGCACGATAAAATCGCCGGCACCTATGTTATAAAGTTGTAGAAACCAGGAGATAAGGCACGGCAACCTTCTTCGCGCCGTGCCTCGCCTCCCATTCATCGAACCAGGAGATCCATATGTCCAAGAAAAGCAGCGTCAAAAAAGTCGTCCTCGCCTATTCCGGCGGTCTGGACACCTCCATCATCCTCAAATGGCTCACCGAGGAGTATGACTGCGAAGTCGTGGCCTACTCCGCCGATCTCGGCCAGGGCGAAGAGCTTGACCATATCCCCGAGAAAGCCAAGAAGACCGGCGCCAGCAGCTGCCACATCCTTGACCTCAAGGAAGAATTCGCCCGCGACTTCGTCTTCCCCATGTTCCGCGCCAACGCCATCTACGAAGGACGCTACTTCCTCGGTACCTCCATCGCCCGGCCGCTGATCGCCAAGGCCCAGATGGAGGTCGCCGCCAAGGAAGGCGCTGACGCCGTTTCCCACGGCGCCACCGGCAAGGGCAACGACCAGGTGCGCTTCGAGATCGCCTACTACCATTTCGATCCCGCCATCAAGGTCATCGCCCCCTGGCGCGAGTGGGACATGAAGAGCCGCACCGCTTTGGAGAACTACGCCAAGAAGCACGGCATTCCCGTCCCCACCAGCAAGAAGTTCCCCTGGAGCTCCGACCGCAACCTGCTGCACATATCCTTTGAAGGGGACATCCTGGAGAACCCCTGGGCCGAGGCGCCCGAAGAGATGTACGTGCTGACCAAGCGCCCCGAAGACGCTCCCGACCAGCCTGAATACGTCGAGATCGAGTTCGAAAAGGGCGACGCCGTCGCCGTCAATGGCGAGCGCCTTTCCCCTGCCAAGCTGATGGCCAAGCTCAACGAGCTCGGCGGCAAGCACGGCATCGGCCGCGTCGACCTCATGGAGAACCGTTTCGTCGGCATGAAGAGCCGCGGCGTCTACGAGACCCCCGGCGGCACCATCCTGGAGGAGGCCCATCGCGCCGTCGAGTCCATCACCATGGACCGCGAAGTCATGCACCTGCGTGACTCCATGGTTCCGCAGTATGCCAGCATGATCTACAACGGCTTCTGGTTTGCCCCGGAGCGCATCGCCCTGCAGACGATGATCGACCAGACCCAGCAGACCGTTAACGGCAAGGCCCGCGTCAAGCTCTACAAGGGGCACTGCCGCACGGTCGGCCGGGATTCGGCCAGCGACAGTCTGTTCAACGTCGATTTCGCCACTTTCGAGGCGGACGATGTCTACAACCAGGCTGACGCCGAGGGCTTCATCAAGCTCAACGCCCTGCGCCTGCGCATCGCCGCCATTCAGCGCGCGAACAAAAAGTAAGGTGTCAGGCGTGAGGGGCGAGGCAAATGGGCCTTGCTCCTCACGCCTACCCCCTCACCCCTTACGGACGCCAGATGGAATTCGCCAAACAACCCCAGATCAAGACCTCGGTGGTCGCCTGCATCATCGATGAGCAGGAGCGCATTCTGCTGACCCGCCGCTGCATTGAGCCGTTTTGCAGTCAGTGGGTGATGCCCGGGGGAAAGATCGACCATGGCGAACCGATCCTGGAGGCCCTGCACCGGGAGGTGCAGGAAGAAGTCGGCATTGAGGTGCGCGTCGAGGGGCTTATTGATGTCTTCGAACGTCTGGGCATCGGGGAGCGCAACGATCATTTCATCATCCTCTACTATCGTTGTGCGCCGCTGACCTTCGAGCTGCAACCCAACGGCAGTGAGTGCACGGAAGCCCGCTGGGTCGGGCGGGGGGAGATGTCGGCGCTGAGCATTCCAGCCGGCACCCGGCACATTCTGGGCAAGATCTATCCCGGCCTCTTTCCCGAGGCGGAGGCGCCACCGATCGGCGCCATCGAAACCGAGATTCCCGGCGGTTCCTTCCCTTCGCCCTGACCCGAAAGCCGGCCATGTTCCGCATCGTCGAGAAAAATCTGTCGGTCGAATTCCCCTGGGGGCACCACCTGCACTGCATGGTCTGCCAGCTTCCCACCTGGCTGTCGCGCAAGGAGCACCTGTGCCGGCTGACCGAACCCACGACCAGCTGGGAAATGGTCCGCTCGGTGCTGGAGATGGTGGCCGCGGGTGAAGGCAACCTCAAGAAGCTCCATTTTCTGCTCTTTCCCGAATCCACGGTACCGGCCGAACGGGTGGAAGAAGCACTGGATCTCATCCGCCACCGCTTTCACAACAACACGGTGACCCTGTTCGGGGTCGAACACACGACGTTGGCCCATTATCGCGAGGTGCTCGAACGCTACCGGGACGACAACGCCGAGGCGCTGGCCCAGGTGCTCGAAGATATTGATGCGGGCGACGTAGAACAGCTGCCCGCCAACTGGGCGGTCATCGCCGTCAAGGAGGCCGATGGCCAGGTCCGGGTCTTTCTCGAAGCCAAAAGCCACCCCTACTTCGCCGAGGAGAACCCCGACGCCCTTCACGATCTCTATCGGGGCAAGGTCTTTCCCCTGTTCCACTGTCACCCCAACCCCTTCAACTTCATGGCTCTGATCTGCTTCGATTACATCTACCGCACCATCTACCAGTCGAACATCAGCGTCCTGATCGATAAAGCCAACGAACTCTTTTTCCAGACGCGCCAGCGCCTCGACCTGCTGGCGGTCCTGGAGTGCAACCCCAAACCCGAACACCGCGCCTTTCGCGACGTGGTCAACGGCTACTATGGCGAGTACCTGTCGCAGCATCCCGGCGTGCGCGACTCGATTACCGTCTTCTGCAACACGTCGGACGAGACCACGGGCAGTGGCAGCACCCCCGAGGCCACCTTCGGGCGCTCCGCGGTCATCATCCACGAGAATCACAAGATGAAGCAGAAGCAGTTCGCCGAGTTCGAGACCGACGACTTCGGCGGTCTCCCCGTCTGCCGCATGCGCTTCGGCACCGGCACCCGCCTCTACTACTTCAACCTGCCGGTTTTCCATGAGCTCGATCCGCGCACCACCCGGGTGCCGCTGCGGGTGCACAGCATTTTCGAGCCCGACGGCAGCCAGGGCTGGCAGCGCGTTTTCAGCGAATAACGGTTCAACCTGAGACGGTCCTTATGGGCCGCCATGAAACCTTGAAATGGAGCACAGACATCATGAGTGAAAAACCCTGGGCCGGGCGCTTTACCCAGCCCACCGACAAATTTGTGGAAGAGTTCACCGCCTCCATCGATTTCGACAAACGCATGTACCGCTACGATATCCAGGGCTCCATCGCCCATGCCCGCATGCTGGCCCGCCAGGGCATCATCGGCGCCGAGGACGCCGAGCAGATCATCGGCGGCCTGGAGGGCATCCTGACCGACATCGAAGCCGGCAATTTCGTCTTTAAGGTCTCGTTAGAAGACATCCACATGAACATCGAGGCCCGCCTGATCGAGCGCATCGGCGCCGTCGGCGGCAAGCTGCACACGGCCCGCTCTCGCAATGACCAGGTGGCTCTGGATGTGCGCCTCTACCTGCGTGACGAGCTCAAGGAGATCCTGGGCTACCTGCGCCGCCTGCAGGAGTCGCTGCTGCAGCAGGCCGAGCAGAACCTGGCGGTCATCATGCCCGGCTATACCCATCTGCAGACAGCGCAGCCGGTGCTCTTTTCCCACCACATGCTCGCCTATTACGAGATGATCAAGCGCGATGCCGGCCGCTTCGCCGACGTGCTCAAGCGCCTCAACGTGCTCCCCCTGGGGGCCGGGGCCCTGGCCGGCACCACCTTCCCCATCGACCGCGAATTCGTCGCCGAGCAGCTCGGCTTCGACGGCGTCACGCGCAACAGCCTCGATTCGGTCTCCGACCGCGATTTCGCCCTGGAGTTCTGCGGCGCCAGCGCTATCCTGATGATGCACCTCTCCCGCCTGTCGGAAGAGCTCATCCTCTGGTCTTCCGCCGACTTCCATTTCATCGAGCTCACCGACGCTTTCTGCACCGGCAGCAGCATAATGCCGCAGAAGAAGAACCCCGACGTTCCCGAGCTGGTGCGCGGCAAGACCGGTCGCGTCTACGGCAACCTCATCAGCCTGCTGACTCTGATGAAGTCCCTGCCGCTGGCTTACAACAAGGATATGCAGGAAGACAAGGAGCCCTTGTTCGACACCATCGACACCGTCAAGGGGAGCCTGAAGATCTTCGCCGACATGATCGCCGAGATGAAGGTGCAGGCCGAGAACATGCGGGTGGCTGCCGCCCGCGGCTTCTCCACCGCTACCGATGTGGCCGACTACGTCGTGCGCAAGGGGCTGCCCTTCCGTCAGGCCCACGAGGTGGTAGGCAAGACGGTGCGCTACTGCATCGAGCACGGCAAGGACATCCCCGAGCTTTCCCTCGAGGAATTCCGCCAGTTCTCGGAGCTGATCGCTGAGGACATCTACGACTACGTCACCCTGGAGGCCTCCGTCAACGCCCGCCGCGCCACCGGCGGCACCGCCCGCGAAGCGGTGGAACGCGAGATCACCCGCGCCCGCCAGGAACTGGTCTGAAGCCGATGAGGACGCTGCGTTTCCTGGGCCTGGCCGCCCTGATGCTGACCACCCTGCTGACCGGCTGCGGCAAGAAGGGACCGGTGCGGCCCCTCGAGCTGCCCCTGCCGGCCGCCCCGTCCGACCTCAGTCTGCAGCAGCGGGGGGAAGCCCTGCGACTGTCCTGGGAGGTGCCGACGGCGAACCAGAACGGCACACCCCTTACCGACCTGCAGGGTTTCCGCCTCTTCCGCCTCCCCTTCGTCCCCGGGCAGGAATGTCCTGAATGCCGCGACCTGTCCGTGCTGCTGACGGAGATCGACCTCGACTATCCGCAGGGGACCATTCGGGACGGCAGTCGCCTGACCTATGTGGATGACGCGGTCCAGGCGGGAACCGGCTACCGCTACCGCATCGTGCCTTTTACCGCGCGCGATCACGAAGGGGCCCCGGCCAGCCTGAGCGCCATCGTCTACCCGGCGCCGCCGTCTCCCGCCGGATTGACGGCCGAAGGGCTGGACCGCCTCGTGCGCCTGCAGTGGGAAGCGCCGGTTCTCGACGGCAGCCAGGGGCAGGTGGTCGGTTATCGCCTTTATCGTCACGCCGACCCCACTCAGGTCGCGGCCTCCCCGGTTAACCGGCAGCCCCTGACCGAGCCTCGGTTCGAAGACTTCGGCCGCGACAACGGCACGCCTTTGACCTATGCCATCAGTCTCATTGTCCGGCAGCAGGACACCGAAGTGGAAAGCGCGCTCTCGGAAAGAGTGACCGTCACGCCGAAAGCTGGGTTTTAGAAGGGCTCTTTGACTTTGACAGGCAGGTATGTTAAGGATATTGACTGCTTTTCAGAACAGCATTATAAAGCCTTGGGCGTCGTGTTCCGCCATACAGACAGGCTGTGAACCCGCCCCCATCATCCTTTTGAATCCGCTTACATGAAGGAGAAATCTATGTTCAAAGGCTCCATGGTCGCCATCATCACCCCTTTCGATGCGAAGGGGCAGGTCGACGAAGAGAAATACCGTCAGCTTATCGAATTCCAGATCGAGAACGGCACCGACGTCATCGTGCCCTGCGGCACCACCGGCGAATCGGCCACCCTCGACTACAAGGAACATGACCGCGTCATCCAGATCTGCATCGAGCAGGTCGCCAAGCGTGTCCCCGTCATCGCCGGTACCGGCTCCAACTCCACCGCCGAGGCCATCGAACTCTCCCGGCACGCCAAGGAGATGGGCGCCGACGGCGTTCTTCTCGTCTCCCCCTACTACAACAAGCCCTCGCAGGAAGGCCTCTTTCAGCACTACAAGGCCATCGCCGAAGCCGTCAGCCTGCCCCAGGTGCTCTACAACGTGCCCGGCCGCACCGGCATGAACATGGAGGCGAAGACCACCATCCGCCTGGCCGAGTTCGCCAACATCGTCGCCATCAAGGAAGCTTCCGGCAACGTGACACAGGCCAGCGAAATCCTCGACAAGGCCGGCGACAAGATTGACGTCCTCTCCGGCGACGACTTCCTCACCCTGCCGCTGATGGCCTGCGGCGCCAAGGGCGTTATCTCGGTCACCGCCAACATCATGCCGAAGGAAGTCAAGGCCATGGTTACTGCCGTACAGCAGGGTCGGTGGGACGAAGCCCGCAAGATGCACCTGAAGATGCTCGACATCCACAACGCCATGTTCATCGAATCCAACCCGGTGCCGGTCAAGACCGCCGCCAGCCTCATGGGCAAATGCGGCGCCGACGTCCGCCTGCCGCTGGTGCCCATGCAGCCGACCACCCTCGACAAGCTGAAGGCGGTGATGAAGGGCTACGGGCTGATTTGAACCTTTCAACCGGGCGCCACCGAGCCCCCCACGAGGACGAAATGACCAAAGTTGCTGTTACCGGAGCGGCCGGGCGCATGGGAGGCCGCATCATCACCGCCATCAAAGAGGCGGCTGGCATGGAACTGGCCGGCGCCGCCGAACGTACGGGACACCCTATGGTCGGCCACGATGCCGGTCTGGTCAGCGGCTGCGGCGAACTGGGCGTGGCCATCGCCGACAGCCTGGAGGCCGCCCTGGCCGACGCCGATGTGCTCATCGACTTCACCTTTCCCGAAGTCACCCTGGAGAACATTGCCGTCTGCGCCCGCCTGGGCAAAAGCATCGTCATCGGCTCCACCGGCTTTACCCCCGAACAGCGCGCTGAAGTGCAGAAGCTGGCGGCGACCATCCCGGTGGTGCTGGCCCCGAACATGAGCGTGGGGGTCAACGCCTGCTTCAAGCTGCTCAAGGAGACGGCCAAAATTCTCGGCGACGGCTTCGACGTCGAAATAGTCGAACTGCATCACAACAAGAAAAAAGACTCCCCTTCCGGCACCGCCGTGCGCATGGGCGAGGTGGTGGCCGAGGCCTTGGGGCGTGACTACAACCAGGTCGCCAACTACCACCGTGAGGGGATGTGCGGCGAGCGCACCAAGGAAGAGATTGGCATGCAGACGGTTCGCGGCGGCGACATCGTCGGCGAGCATACCGTCTATTTCATCGGCATGGGAGAGCGCATCGAGATCACCCACCGGGCCATGAGCCGGGACATGTTCGCCCGTGGGGCCGTGCGCGCCGCCGGCTGGCTCGGCGACAAGCCGGCCGGCCTGTATGACATGCAGGATGTGCTGGAACTGAAATAAGCTTTTGGGCAGGGGCGCCATGTCTGGCGACGCTGGCTTGCTCTTTAACTCATCATTCAGGGCGCGATCAATCGCGCCCCTACCATTTTTGGAGGAATGCAATGGCTCATATCAACGATCATTATCTGAAACTCAAAGCCGGCTATCTCTTTCCCGAGATTGGTCGCCGCGTGCGTGAATTCACCGCCGCCAATCCCGAGGCCAAAGTCATCCGCCTCGGCATCGGCGACGTCACCCGCCCCCTGGCTCCCGCCGTGCTCAAGGCCTTTCACGAGGCCATCGACGATCTCGGCACCACTGAAAATTTCCATGGCTACGGTCCCGAGCAGGGCTACGACTGGCTCATCAACACCATCATCGACAAGAGCTACAAGCCCCTTGGCGTCGAGCTGAAGACCTCCGAGATGTTCATCTCCGACGGCTCCAAGTGTGACTGCGCCAACATCCTTGACATTTTCGCCCTCGACAACAAGGTGGCCATTGGCGATCCCGTCTATCCGGTCTACAACGACACCAACGTCATGGTCGGCCGCACCGGCGAAGCCGATGAAAAGGGCTACTACAAGGGCATCGTCTACATGCCCTTCACCGAGGCCAACAACTTCATCCCCGACCTGCCCAAAGAGAAGGTCGACATCATCTATCTCTGCTTCCCCAACAACCCCACGGGCACCGTCGCCAGCAAGGAAGAGCTGCAGAAATGGGTCGACTACGCCAACGCCAACGATGCCGTCATCTTCTACGACGCCGCCTATGAGGCCTTCATCACCACGCCCGGCATCCCTCATTCCATCTATGAAATAGAGGGGGCCAAAAAGTGCGCCATCGAATTCCGCTCCTTCTCCAAGACCGCCGGTTTCACCGGCGTGCGCTGCGGCCTGGTCATCGTTCCCGAAGAGGTCATGGGCACCACCGAGAAGGGGGAGAAATATTCCTTCAACAAATTGTGGAACCGCCGCACCAGCACCAAGTTCAACGGCGCCTCCTACCCGGTGCAGCGTGCCGCCGCCGCCGTCTACTCGGATGAAGGCTGGCAGCAGACCAAGGAAATCATCGACTATTACATGGATAACGCCCGCATCATCCGCGAAGGTCTCCAGGCCGCCGGCATCACCTGCTACGGCGGCGTCGACGCCCCCTATATCTGGCTGAAGACGCCGGCCGGGCTGTCCTCCTGGGACTTCTTCGACAAGCTTTTGCAGGAATGCCACGTGGTCGGCACCCCCGGCTCCGGCTTCGGACCGAGCGGAGAGGGCTACTTCCGCCTCAGTGCCTTCGGCGACAAGGAAAAGGTCATCGAAGCCGTGGAGCGGATCAAAAAGAAGTGGGGTAAATAAAACGAAGAAGGGCGGCTGATCAAGCCGCCCTTCTTCGTTCAGACTGGTGCCATGAAGGTATGACTAAAATTATGCGGTAATGTCGTCGACCTTAGCGTCGGGAGCATTTTTGGTTACCGAGGCAATACCGTTCTCCATGGCCGCCTTGGAGGAATAATATTCGCTGCGCCCGACCTCCTGGCCGTTGGTCGCCTTGAGGATGAAATAGGGCTCGCCCTTGGCGTTCTCCCGCACCTCAAAAGCCCCCTCACGCACGGCGTTCTTGCGCACCGACTCGATGCCGTTCTCGGCGCTGGCTTTGGTCTTGTACAGTTCACTCGTTAAAATCACCTGCCCGTTGCTCGCCTTCAGGTTGAACATGAACTGTCCGTCCTTTGCTTTCTTCAGTTCGAACTTCCCGGCCATAACAATCTCCTCTCTGGTGGGTTGCAGTGAAAAAAACAAGCACCGCAAAAAGCGATGCAAAAAGTATGTCGCCATATCCAGCAATTGCAAGCGGACCAAGTCAAAGAGAAAGCAATTTCTGCCCCAGTTGAATACAGCATCCACCGTGATATGGTTTAAAGGCTTGTCGCATTTTAACCTTAGAAAAGGAGAGAGAAATGAAAACTGTAGCCACCTGGTGTATGGTATTTTTAATGGCAACCCTGTTGAGCGCCTGCTCCAAGGAATCGACACCGCCGGAAGAAACAGCCAAGCCCGCCGCTGAAACCGGTACGGTCAGCGAGGAAGCCAAAGAGGCGGCGGCTGAAGTGAAAGAGGCTGCCGCCGTCGCGGTCGACGCAGCCAAGACGGAGGCCGAGCAACAGGTTCAGGCCACCAAGGAAGCCACCGCAGAGATGGTGGATGAGGCCAAGACCACGACCGCCCAGGCGGTAGATGCCGTCAAAGAGCAGACAGCAGACGTGGCGGAAGAGACGAAAGAGGCCGCTGACGTGGCGGTCAGCGCCGCCAAGGCCAAGGTTGCGGAAACGGCCGCCGCCGTAGAGAAAGCCGCCACACCCGAACCACCCGGCGTGGTCGTTTACGAAGCCAGCATGGGTAAGGTCACCTTCAACCATGCGGACCATGGCAGTCGTCTGAGCTGCGACAAATGTCATCCCACCGACCCGCCCCGGATGGTGAAGATCGACAAGGATATCGCCCACACGCTGTGCACTGGCTGCCACAAGGCCAGCGGCGGCAACGCCCCCACCTCCTGCACCGCCTGCCACGTCAAATAATCCACTTTAACGGCAGCAAAAAGGCCCGCCCTTTCGATGAAGGAGCGGGCCTTTTTGCAATGGTCAATAATTCACCGACCTGGATTTATTGCAGGATCGGCCGCGGGGTTTTGTCGGTACTCACCGGCAGCAGCGGATAGACGATCTGCGGCTGGATGCCATTGAGGGTTTTCATGAAGGTCACCAGCAGCTTTTCATCCTCGGGAGTAAGAGAAATCCCCAGTTGGGAAGACCCCATGATGCTGGTGGCTTCCTGCAGGCTCCAGACCTTGCCCGAATGGAAATACGGTGCCGTCAGGGCCACATTGCGCAGGGAAGGAGCACGGAAAACGTACTCATCGCTGGCCGTGTTGGTGACCTGGAAGCGGCCCTTGTCATCGGCAGACATGACCTCGCTGCCGGGCTTCTCCACGACCCCGAAGGGGAAGTAGCCGCTGCCGCCCACGTTGACGCCGTCATGGCAGCCGGCGCAGCCCTTGTTGATGAACAGTTCCAGGCCCGCTTTCTCCCTGTCCGTCAACGTATCAGCATCTCCGCGCAGATAGCTGTCAAAGGGGGCCGGGGTCAGCAGCACGGCCTCAAAAACCTCAATGGCTTTGGCGACGTTGTCAAAGGTCAAAGCTTTTTCCTCGCCCGGAAAAGCCTTGGTGAAGAGGTCGACGTACTCGGGGATGCTACTCAGCGTTTCCAGTACGCGTTCAGGGGTGTTGTTCATTTCCACGGAGGCCTGCACCGGCCCTTTGGCCTGTTCGGCCAGATCCTTGGCCCGGCCGTCCCAAAACTGGGCTGAATTGAAGACGGCGTTCATGACGGTGGGGGCGTTGCGAGGCCCTTTCTGCCAGTTGTGCCCGACGGAGGTCTCCTGCAGATCACCACCGGCCAGACCGACATTGTGACAGGTGTTGCAACTGATCAGTTGAGAGGAGGACAGCCGCGGATCGAAAAACAGCATCTTGCCCAGATCCAGCTTGGCCGGAGTCGCCGGGTTACCTTCAATGACCGGCGGCTCGGCGGGCAGTGGCTTGAAAATTGTCTGACTAAGGCTCAGAAGTTCATTGGCAGCGGCATAGGCCGGGCCAAGGGACATCAGGGTGACAGCAGCACCTAAGGCAATCAATCGGAACATGGTTTCTCTCCTTTGCAAATAAGGTTTTCACAAATCGGTTTTCCCCGGTTCTCTGCACCAATATAGCAGGTGCCGGCAATTTTGCACTTGTGGCCCGAACAACTTCGAGAAAAGACGGACGGGTCCGGAAGCACCCTTGGGATCTTTTGCTATATTTACAGACGATACGTGTTCCTGACTGGAGTTTTCGATGGCGATTGGCACTCCCGAAAGAGAGCAATTCCCTGACCAGCCTCACCCGAACCTGAGCGCCTGGTATCAGCTGTCCTCCGACGAGACGCTGGAAAAAATCGGCTCGACCCAGGCAGGACTCCAGCCGGACGAGGCTGACCGACGGCTGCGGGAGTTCGGCCCCAACCGTCTCCCCGAACGGAAGCCCCCTGGCCTGGCCGTCATCTTCCTGCACCAGTTTCTCAGCCCTCTCATCTATATTCTCCTGGCGGCCGGTGCCGTCTCCCTGCTTATCAACGAACACACCGATGCCTTCTTCATCTTCGCCGTCATTCTGCTCAACGCCGGGCTCGGCACCTTTCAGGAATGGAAGGCCGAGAAGAGCGCCGCTGCTCTCCAGCGCCTGCTGGGCATAAAAGCCCATGTCCGCCGGCAGGGGCGGGAATTCCAGCTCGCAGCCGAGTTTTTGGTGCCTGGGGATATCGTCCTGCTCGAATCGGGCAACCGAATTCCCGCGGATATGCGCCTGCTGCGCACCCGTAATCTTGCCGTCGACGAATCGCTGTTGACCGGCGAGTCGCAGCTGGTCGGCAAGGAGACGGCGGCCCTTCAGGGAGATCTACCTTTGAGTGATCGTTCCAACCTGGTCTTCGCCGGCTCGACGGTCGCCAGCGGACGGGCCACGGCCGTCGTGGTCGCCACAGGGCTCCACACCGAATTGGGCAAAATCGCCCTGGCCGTCTCCGCTTCGGAATTGACCAAGCCTCCCCTGATTATTCGCATGGAGCGCTTTGCCCGGCAGATCAGTTACCTTGTCCTCGG
This sequence comes from Desulfuromonas sp. KJ2020, assembly GCF_024197615.1. Classification (NCBI taxonomy): domain Bacteria; kingdom Pseudomonadati; phylum Thermodesulfobacteriota; class Desulfuromonadia; order Desulfuromonadales; family Desulfuromonadaceae; genus Desulfuromonas; species Desulfuromonas sp. KJ2020. The sequence continues at coordinate 1,409,157 of NZ_JAKUKE010000001.1, read as the reverse complement.
CTTCGTGGCTCTGCTGGCGCTCATCTCCCTGGCGCGCGGGGTGGCTGTCATGGAGGTATTCTTCATGGCTGTCGCCCTGGCCGTATCTGCCATCCCCGAGGGCCTGCCCGTCGCCATGACCGTGGCCTTGTCCATCGCCGCCAGTCGCATGGCCCGGCGCAACGTCATTGTCCGCAAACTGACGGCGGTGGAAGCGCTGGGAAGCTGCACCTGCATCGCCAGCGACAAGACCGGCACCCTGACTGTCAACAAACAGACGGCTAAAGTTCTCGGCCTGCCCTGCGGCAAACTTTTCGATGTCACCGGCGAAGGGTACCAGGGTACCGGGATCCTGCTCGAGGCCAACGGCCAGCCCCCAAACGCGCAGGATCAGGCTTTTCTCACCCGTCTCGCCAAGACGGCGGCCATCTGCAACGAAGGAAGCCTGGCGGAGATAGACGGCGACTGGGAACACCAGGGGGATGCCGTGGATGTCGCCCTGCTGGCCCTGGCCTACAAAGCCGGACTCGATCCCCGTCGCCTGGCCCGCGAAGTGGACAAGATGAGCGAAATCCCCTTTGAGTCGGCCCAGCGCTACGCCGCTGTCGCCTACCGGCACGGCCAGGAAGCGGGCGTGGCCGTCAAGGGCGCCGTCGAGGCCGTTCTGCCTTTTTGCGCCGATTTTCAGGGGGAGAGTGACTGTGAGGTGAACGCCCAGGATATCCGGGAACAGGCCCTGGCCCTGGCCGAAGGGGGCTACCGGGTCATCGCCGTGGCGCACAGCTCCCGATTGCCCGAGGAAGAACTTACGGCGGAGAATCTGCCACCCCTCACCTTTCTGGGACTGGTGGGGCTCATTGACCCGCTGCGTCCGGAGGTGGCGGCGTCGGTGGAACGCTGCCGGAAGGCGGGAATCCGCGTCGTCATGATCACCGGCGACCATCCGGCCACCGCCCTGAGCATCGCCCGGGAACTGCACATCGCCCGCAGCGCCGAGGACCAGATCGTCGGCGCCGACCTGGAGGACCTGGGATCGCCTGAAGACCCGCGCTACCTGGAGGCCGTGCAGCGCGCCGCCGTCTTCAGTCGGGTCGCCCCCCTGCAAAAACTCGATATCGTCGCCGCCCTCGGCACCCTCGGCCATTTCGTCGCCGTCACTGGCGATGGCGTCAACGACGCGCCTGCCCTGCGCCGCGCCCACATCGGCGTCGCCATGGGGTCAGGAACCGACGTCGCCAAGGATACGGCCGCCATCATCGTCACCGACGACAACTTCGCTTCCATCGAAGGCGGGGTGGAAGAAGGCCGTTTTGCCTACGACAACATCCGCAAGGTCGTCGCCCTGCTCATCTCCACCGGCGGCGCCGAACTCGTCCTTTTCACTCTGGCGCTGCTGCTGGGCGTTCCCCTTCCGCTGCTGGCCGTACAGCTGTTGTGGCTCAATCTGGTCACCAACGGCATTCAGGATGTGGCCCTGGCCTTTGAGGGGGGCGAACCCGGCGCCATGGCACGGGCGCCGAGGCCGCCCACCGAAGGGGTTTTCAACCGGCTGATGATCGAGCAGGTCGTCATCGCCGGCATCACCATGGGCCTGCTTGCCTTTGCCAACTGGTACAGTCTGCTCGCACTGGGCTGGGATGAGCAGGCGGCCCGTAACAGCACCTTGCTGCTCATGGTCCTGCTGGAAAACGCACATGCCTTCAACTGTCGCTCGGAAAGGCAGTCAGTTTTCCGCGTTCCCTTAAGCCGCAACTGGCTTCTGGTCGGCGGTGTGGGCGTTGCCCAGGGCCTGCACATTCTGAGCATGAACATCCCGCTGATGCAGAACGTTCTGGGGGTTCAACCGGTCAGCCTGTCCCATTGGGGGCGGCTGATCCTTATGTCCCTGGTGCTGATCGCGGTCATGGAATTGTATAAATTGGTCAGGCACAGTTCCGCTGGATCAAAAGATCTTTCAGCCACGCCATAGTACGACAGCAAAAATGTGCCAAAACGGGTCTTTTCGTGAACTCTGATGATTTTTCTGGTAAATTTAAAAACTCAATCCAAAGCCCCACATCCACGGAGGTCTCGTGTCCTGCAAGGCGACCATAAAATTTCTCAACGGGAATCACTGCGAGGGATTCCTCACCCGGCCAATCAACCCTGAAGAGGCGGGAATCGAGATTGTGGAGGTTGGCGATTCCGAACCGGCTACCTACCCCTTCGAGGCGATCTGCTTTGTCCGCCTGTATGAGAAAGGTTTTTGCCCGCCGTCCTTTCCCAAAGATGCGGTGGCGGAAGATATCTACACAGCCACGGGGGATCGATTTCGACTTCTTCTCAACAAAGGGGAGCGCTATTTCCGGGGCGTTTTCGGCTACCCTGAAAAGCCGACGGAAAAAGGGTTTACGCGGATCTTCTTCACGCGCATCGGCCTGGACATCAAGAAACTCAACCTGCCGCTCGGCAAGGTACTGACCAAACAGGGCGCCATCCAGGGGGACAAGCTGAAGCTCGCGCTGGAGCTGCAGGAAAAATTGCGGAAGCAGAAACTGGGGGACATCCTCATCGAAGACGGGCACCTCAGCCCGACAAAGGGGGAAGCGGTCATCGCCGCCGCCGCCAAAAAATCGGGTCATCGTGCCGCGCAGTTCCGCGTGGGCGACATTCTCATCGAGGCGGGGCTGGTCACCCGGCGACAGGTGGACGAGGCCCGCGCCAAGCAGGAAAATAACCGCCACAAAAAGCTCGGGGTGATTCTGGTGGAAAAGGGCTGGATCACGGAAGATCAGCTGCTGGATGCCCTGGCGCAGAAATTCGGCCTGCGGGTCATCGATCTCGACGAGACCAGCATCGACCCGGAGGCCGTCCGCATGATCTCCCGCTCTCTCATTGAACGGATGCAGGTCCTGCCCATCGAGGTCACCAGCAACCGCCTCGTCGTGGCTACCTCGACCCCCACCGACCCGACCATCGGCGACAACCTCAGCTTTGCCACCAACCGCCGTATCGAACTGGTTGTGGCCAGCGCCCGCAAGATCGAGGAGCACATCAACCGCCTCTTCTACGATTCTGAAGACGAGATCGAAGAGCTGATCGACAACCTGGGGGACGTCAACCTTGAAGTCGTCGAGGAAAAGGAAGTCGAACGCGTCACCGAGTCGGACTCCAAAGTCATCACGCTGGTCAATAAAATCCTGCTCGACGCTCATCGTCGCGGCGTCTCGGATATCCACTTCGAACCGGAGATGGGTACCCTGCCCCTCGTCGTCCGCTACCGCAAGGACGGCCAGTGCTACACGGCCCACCGGATCGGTTCCCAATACAAGAAGGCGATTATTTCGCGCCTCAAGATCGTCTCAAAGCTCGATATCGCCGAGCGCCGCCGACCTCAGTCCGGCAAGATTCTGCTCAAGCACGGGCGTGAACGCATCGAGTACCGGGTGGAAATCACCCCCACTATCGGCGGCCAGGAAGACGCCGTGTTGCGTGTGCTCAACGCCGCCCGCATCCTCTCCCTGGAACAGCTGGGCGTCTCGGAACATAATCATGAACGCTTTAAAGCCCTGCTGAAAAAGCCCTACGGCATCATCCTCTGCGTCGGCCCCACCGGCTCAGGCAAGACCACCACCCTGCATTCGGCCATCTCGGAAATCAACACCGGCAACCGCAAGATCTGGACCGCCGAGGATCCCGTCGAAATCACCCAGCGCGGCCTGCGCCAGGTACAGGTCAACGCCAAGATCGGCTTCACCTTCGAGGAGGCCCTGCGCTCCTTCCTGCGCGCCGACCCCGACGTCATCATGATCGGCGAAATGCGCGACCGGGTCACTGCCAAGGCTGCCATCGCCGCCTCTTTGACGGGGCACCTGGTCTTCTCCACCCTGCATACCAACAACGCGCCGGAGACCATCGTACGCCTGATCGAAATGGGCGAAGACCCCATCAACTTTTCCGAAGCCATGCTCGGCATCATCGCGCAGCGCCTGGTCCGCCGCCTGTGCAACCAGTGCAAGGTGCCCTATCAACCCAGCCCGGAAGAATACGAGCAGCTGGTCGTATCCTATGGCGAGGAGTACTTCGGCACCCACAACATGCCTGCGTATACAGACGAACTCACGCTCATGCACTCTCAGGGCTGCCCGGTCTGTGAAGGCTTCGGCTACAGCGGCCGCATCGCCATTCAGGAACTGCTGGTCAACTCACCCGCGATCAAGCAGGCCATCCGGCAGCGCGCCGGGGCCGGGGAATTGGAGGAAGTTGCCCGCCAGGAGGGGATGAAAACCTTGCGCCAGGACGGCATTGAAAAGATCTTCCAGGGGATCACCGACCTGAGTCAGGTGAACATGGTCTGCCTCTGAGCAGGAAAGGAAATAGGAGATGAGTGCCGCCCGGCACACTATCCTCTGCCAAAAAACACCCTAGGCAGATTCTTGCCCCGCATCGCCCTCCTGTTTCATCGGCTCCATTTTAACCTTGAGAATAGCCGTCGGCGTCACCTTCACGCAGGTCAGCAGGTAATTTTCCCACACCACCTTTTCCCCCTCGACGGGAAGATGGCCCAGCGCGAACAGGATCAGGCCGGCCAACGTGTCGAAAGGCCTTTGTTCGGGCAGACGTATGTCCAGAAAATCCGCCAGATCGTTTAGAGGCAAAAGGCCGTCCACCAAGTAACTGCCGTCCGCCAGACGACGAAAACGCTGCAATCCCGCATCGTGTTCGTCCTCAATTTCGCCCACCAGTTCTTCCAACAGATCCTCCGTGGTGGCGATGCCGCTCATTCCCCCGTATTCGTCGACCACCACCGCCATGTGTATATGACGATGCTGCATCTCTCGCAGCAGCCCGTTGATCCTCTTGGATTCCGGCACAAAAAATACGGGGCGCAGGATGTTTTCCAAGTTGAAATCAGAAGTCTGCACGGCCAAACCGAGCAAATCCTTGGCATGAACGAACCCGATCACATTGTCGACATCACCCCGGTAAACCGGGAAGCGTGAATACTGACTGCTCAGCACGGTTTTCAGAATCTCTTTGCAGTCCTGATCCAGATTCAGGGCCATGACCCGTGGACGCGGCACCATGACTTCGCGAACACGCAGGATGGAGAAGTCGAACACATTGCGGATAAAGGTCTGCTCACTGCCAGAAACAACGCCAGAGGCATGCCCCTCGGCGACCACCTGTTGTATTTCCTCTTTCGTGATAAACGCCCGTTCCCCTGAGGCCCTGATCCCCAACAGACGCAGAACCATCCGGCTCGAAAGAGTCAGAACGTAAACCGCCGCCCCCCCAAGGCGGGCAAGAGTTCGAATGGGCCCCGCGACAAACAGGGCAATTCGTTCCGAATATTCCAGGGCCAGCGCTTTGGGAACCAGTTCGCCCAAAACCAGAGAGAGATAGGCGATACAGCCGACCACCACAAAGAGAGCCAGGGGTTCAGCCGCATCACGGAGCAGAGAAAGCGACGACTGCTGCAGCACCGGCTTGATCAGTTCAATGGCCGCCGCGCCGCCGACCGCCGAAGCCATGGTGCCGACGAGGGTGACGCCGATCTGTACCGTAGCCAGAAATCGGTGCGGGTCGGCGTGGAGCTGTTCCACCACTTTGGCCTTTTTGTTCCCGTCGCTGGCGAGCTGGGCAATACGCCCCCGACGGACAGAGACGATGGCGAGTTCCGCTCCCGCAAAAAAGCCATTGGCCAAAATGAGGACCAGGACAATGACCAGTTCCAGCCAGATGCTCTCCATGAAAAACTCCCTTCCGTCCTGATGCCCCGCGATCGCCGGCGATCCGTCGTTAGCCGAGTCGCGGCTCAACGTGAATATAAGACACTATATCAAAAAGAGGAAAGGCTGCCTGACGACCTACTTCCACGCCCTCACGCCCATCAGGGTCGGCACCTTCTCCACCCGGGTGAAGCCGGCCTTTTTCAGGCGCTGCACCGCCTGGTCGACAAAACTGCTGCCGCGCCGCACCAGCTGGGGATTGCCGGTGTAGTGAAAGAGCCCGCCGCGTCGGGTGAGGACACGGTAAATTTCGCGATAAAATTCGACGCCATAGAGCTCGCCGGCCAGGGAAAAGCGCGGCGGATCGTGAATCACCGCCTCAAAGGAGGCCGCGCCAAACTCGCAGATGTAGGTGCCGACATCTGCCTGCACCGACTGGATGCCGGGGGCGGACAGACCCTGCGACCAGGGGTTCTGCCGTCGCAGGGCCATGACCGTTGCGCTCCGCTCCACCGTCACCACCTGACGGGCTCCAAGCCGAAGCGCCGCCAGCGCCGCATAGCCGAGGCCGCTGCAGGTATCGAGCACCCGATCCCCTTTTTTCACCACCTGCGCCGCCATCTGACCGGCGCTCTCGAAGGGGTTGATCCCCTTGGAGATGTGCATCTTCACGCCACTGATCTCCAGAAGCGGGGCCTGCGCCGTCGGCACGAGTTTGTAATAGCCCTCGTCCCGGCTCTCCAGCACCACCAGCTCGCCGCCTTCGAGCAAAAAGATCCGGTTCTTTTTGCCTGCAATCCGCTGCAGATCCTCCCGCTGCAAAAGGTTGTCGTCATCGAGCACCAGGGCGTCGCCCTGCAGCGTGAACGTGGCGCGGGAGAGATTCAGATCGGCGGAAATCTCCACCCGGGCATCGCCCCTGTCCAGCGCTGTCAGCACCTGCCGGGCGACCTCGGCCTCGAACCAATATCTGTGGTGATGCATGCCTACTGCTTTCCCAAAGACTGCTGACGAGCCTTTGCTTCCGATTAGGGATTAAACTGCCTTCAGCGCCGCACGACAATATTGGCAGTCTGGGTCTGCAGATCGAAGACCACCCTGGCTTTTTTCTGTCGGAGTTGTCCCAGCACCTCCTCGACTTTGTCATCCAGCGTACAGCCGGCCTCCCCCCAGTCCGCCCCGTCCCGGCTGACGAATTCCTGGATGAGGTTCCGCAGCGCCCCGGGGCTGAGCTCCTCGTAGGGGACTTCGACCCCCTCCTCCTGCCTCTCTCCGTTTTGTTCTGACGTCATCTTCTCATCCTCGTGAGCTCAGGTTTACAGCGGCTCCGCCAGCAGCAGACGGTTCTTCGGCGTGATATCCGCCGGGATGGTCTGGGTATGCACCCGGTAACCCTGACAGCTCAGGCGCGCCGCCCGCGTGGCGTCCATGGCCAGGGCGCCGTCCATCCACCCCTGCAGGCCGCCCGTATCGCCGCTATCGAGGTCGTGACAGCAGGGGAGCACCGCCACCCGGGCGCCAGCCTCCACCGCCCGTTGCAGGACCAGATCGGTCAAGCCGCCGCAGGCATGGACGGAAACCACCAGGTCGCCGGGATCAAGGGGCACCCTGTCGATGTCGGTGGACGCAAAGGTCACCCGCCCGCCCAGGCGGGGCCAGGCAGCCTCCAGCACTGTCGCCAGCGTCCTGGCGCTCTGGGGCAGCTGGCGGTCGACGGCCAGGGCCTGCGGCGAGGTATCATCCAGCAGCAGCAGGATATAAGCCAGCAGACCGTGACCGCAGGCCAGATCGACCACGCGGCCGCCCCGAAAACGGCGGCGCACCCGCCGGGCCACCTCCCAGGCCTCGAACAGCTCTTTGCGCGGCAGGCAGCCGGCCTCACAGGCCGCCCGCGCCAGACGGTCGAAGAGGGTATCGGTGGTAAAGAGGGGGAGCTGGTGCCGGGTAAGACGATTGCGCGAAGAGCGATCCATGGCGAAATCCTGAAAGCGGTTAGCAGCGTGGCGATGGTGCCGGCAGGATACCCTCAAAGCGGCTACAGGCCTAGCAAAAATCTTGCAGAAATCACCGTCTGCGACAAGGTGTCCACATAAAATTGATTGCCGCCGGCCGGTCGCCAGTGGTATAAGGGGCCGGCATGTGAACCACAGGGGTCACCCCTGTGGTTTTTATTTTTTCGCAAAGGACAGTCGTTATCATGATCAGCGCACACAATGTCGCCCTCGCCTATGGCAAGAGGGTCATCTTCAAAGATGTCAACATCAAGTTCGTACCGGGCAACTGCTACGGTCTCATCGGCGCCAACGGGGCCGGCAAATCCACCTTTCTGAAGATTCTGGCCGGGGAGCTCGATCCGGACAAGGGGAAAATTTCCGTCGGGGCCGGCGAACGCCTCGCCATGCTGCGCCAGGACCACTTCGCCTTTGACGAAGAGACGGTCTTCAACACCGTCATGATGGGGCACGCCCAGCTCTACCAGGTCATGGCCGAGCGCGAGGCGATCTATGCCAAGGGAGATTTCACCGAGGCGGATGGCATCCGTTCCGGCGAGCTCGAAGCCGAGTTCGCCGAAATGAACGGCTACGAGGCCGAATCGGAAGCGGCCGTGCTGCTCAACGGTCTCGGCATCCCGGAAGAGCTGCGCCACAAGAAGATGAAGGAACTCGAAGGGGGCGAAAAGGTGCGGGTGCTGCTGGCGCAGGCTCTTTTCGGCAACCCGGACATCCTGCTCCTTGACGAGCCGACCAACCACCTCGACCTCAAATCCATCGGCTGGCTCGAAGACTTTCTCTCCCGTTTTCAGAACACGGTCATCGTCGTCTCCCACGACCGCCACTTCCTCAACCAGGTCTGCACCCACGTGGCCGACATCGACTTCGGCAAGATCACCGTCTACGTCGGCAACTACGACTTCTGGTACGAGGCCAGCCAGCTGACCCTGAAACAGAAGCAGGAAGAAAACCGCAAGGTCACCGAAAAGGCCAACGAGCTCAAAGAGTTCATCCAGCGTTTCAGCTCCAACGCCTCCAAGGCCAAACAGGCCACCTCGCGCAAGAAGCTGCTGGACAAGCTCACCCTGGAGGATATGCCCGTCTCTTCCCGCAAGTATCCCTTCATCGCCTTCAAGCCCGAGCGGTCCTGTGGCGACATCATCCTCGAAATCAAAGACCTGTGCAAAACCGTCGACGGCGTGCAGGTGCTGAACAACTTCAGCCTCAACGTCAACAAGGGAGACAAGATCGCTTTTGTCGGCGGCGACAGCCAGACCAAGACCACCCTCTTCCAGATTCTGGCCGGCGAGCTCAAACCCGACAGCGGCAGCTTCCGCTGGGGCGTGACCATCACCTCCGCCTACTTCCCCAAGGAAAACCGCCGCTACTTCGACAACGACCTCAACCTCATCGAGTGGCTGGGTCAGTTCGCCCCCAACGAAGGGGAGAGTTTTGCCCGCGGCTTTTTGGGCCGCATGCTCTTCTCCGGCGAAGAGGCCACCAAAAAGGCCAACGTCCTCTCCGGCGGCGAGAAGGTCCGCTGCATGCTCGCCAAGATGATGCTCACCGGCGCCAACGTCCTCATTTTCGACGAGCCGACCAACCACCTCGACCTCGAATCGATCACCTCCCTGAACAACGGCCTGATCGCCTATCCCGAGGTCATCCTCTTCGCCTCCCACGACCACAAGATCCTCTCGACCGTGGCCAATCGCATCGTCGAATTCACCCCCGGCGGCTTTATCGAGCGCTCCATGACCTTTGACGAGTACCTGGAGAGTCCGGAGGTCAGCCACATCCGCAACCAGCACTTCCAGGGTGAGGCCATGCTGACCCTGTAAGAGGTCGACAGACCGCAGGGGATTTTACACACCAGGAGGCCGGCAGAACGCGCTGAAAAAGCATGCTGCCGGCCTCTTTACCTAGACGGATGAAATCAGGTGGTACAACAGCAGGTCTGAATCTATTCAGAGTCCTGATCGGCACAGAAAAATCTCAACCACCCGTTGAAATGACGAATCTGCTGCGGCGCCCCCAGTATCAGGAGCTCGTCTCCCTCCTGCAGCCGATCCCCGCCAGTCGGGTTGATGATTTCTTCATTATCACGCCGGATACCGGCAACCAGCACCCCCGTTTTCCTAAGAATCTCAAGCTCGGCCAAGGTCATACCGACCCGGGATCCGGCCGGCACGACCACCGTTTCGAGCCGGGCATCCTCAAAATCGGGCTGGAGCTCGGCCGATGTGGTCTGTTCCAACCCTTCGCGAGCGGCGGCAAGCTGCGCGGCTGTCCCCATTAACAACAGGCGATCACCGCTAAAAATGGTTTGGGTGGACTCGGGAGAAATGATGGTGTGCCCGCCACGGCTTATCTCGACAATCGAGCAGCCGAAACGCGTTCGCACATTAAGCACGGCAATACTTTGGCCAGAGCAGACAGCCCGTTCCGGCAGCACCACATCCTGCAACTGGATGTCCCAGCCGCTGCTGCTTTGCAGCCATTGCCGCTGCTGCCCATGATCGTCTGGCAGGTTTTCGCTGAAGGCCTCGTCAAGGGAGGTTTTCCACTGAACGTGCCAAAAGAGCAAGCGGCGCGAAAAAATAATCAGCCCGATGGCCAGAATGCTGCCTATAACCAGCCAGGCCCATTTGGGCAGCGACTCGGTGGGCAGGATATAAAAAAGCCAGTGGGCAATGGCGATCACACTGAATATCTTGAAGCCGTTTTCCACCATCGGCGCAAGAAAGCGCGGCTTTGGCCCGACTGCTTCGGCGAAGATCCGGGCCAGTGCCGCCAGATTAAGCCAGATCGCCACTAGCGGCACGAGAACCAGAATCCCGACAAGCAACCAAAAGACTAGCGTCAATACGCCCGGGGCAATCGTCTCGACCACAGTGCTTTCCTGCAAAACGGCCAGCACCCGGTCCGAGAATATCAGCACCCCCGTGATGAACAAAATTTCAAGGGAAATATGGGCCAAACGCTTCCTGCTCAGGTTCCACCACAGACGTCCCCCCTGACTGTTGCCAAGTTGAACCAGCCAATGGTGGTAAGTTTCTAGAAAACGTGTAAGCCATCGGGGCTCGGCTCGGTCAATAACCGCCAGCACCGGCTCGGCATGGCGGTTGATGATCGGTGCGAGCAACACGGTAAAGATGGAAACGCCCACGGCAATGGGATACATTTCCGGCCCCAGGATATGGGCGCCGACACCCAGCTGGGCGATAACAAAGGTAAATTCGCCAAGAGGCATGAGCAGCAGTCCAGCGCGCCGCGCCTCGTGGGGTGGAGTGCCGACAATCATGAGGGCCAAACCCGTTCCGATCGCCCGCACCAGCAAGGTGAAGATGCCAAGCCCCAACACCCACGGCCAGACCTTGAACAGCAGGCTCACGTCGATCATCATGCCGATGGCGACGAAAAAAACGCTGCTGAACATGTCCCGCATCCCGGTAAATGCTTTTTCGACCCCGTTTTTCTGGGGCATATCGGCAACGGTGGCGCCCAAAAGAAAGGCGCCAAGCGCCAGGGAGTAGCCGGCTTTGACGGAGAGCAAAGCCATCAAAAAAAGCAGTCCGGCGACGACAATGGTCTGCAACTCGGGATCGGCTCTGGTTTCCAGGCGGCGTAGCAGACGCGGCAGCAGCAGGAGACCGAGGATAACGACCAGCACAACAAAGGTCGTCAGGCTGGTGAGCAGACTGCCCATCCCAGCCTGCGGCGCCCCCGAGCTCGCAATCTGGGCCCCCAGAATAGCCAGCATCACCACCGCCACTACGTCTTCAAGGACCGTAACACCCAAAGCCAGTTGACCGGCGCGAGCGTGACCCAGGTTCATATCCTTGATCACCTTGGCAATGACCGCCGAACTCGACACCATGAACATGCCTGCAATAAACAGGCTCTGCAGTGAACTCCAATCGAGAGCGGTACCGAGCAACTGGGTCGCATTAAAGACGAGAAAAGCACCCAATGCCGTGGCAAAGAGGGTCGCAATACCCATTTTCTGCAGTTTGGTGAGGCTCAGGCCCAGTCCGATGGCAAACATGAGAAAAACCAGACCGACCTGGGCGAGCGTGTCGATTCGTCCCACATTGTGAACATAGGCAAAAGGTGGTGTATAGGGGCCAATAACAATGCCGGCCAAAAGGTAGCCGACAATGACCGAAAGACCGATGCGCTTGCAGAGCACACCGGCAATGCCGGCTCCGAGCAGAACGACAGCCAGGTCTTGTATGAATTGAATACCGTCCATGAATTCTCAGAATGGGGACAGGGATAAGCTGAAAAAATCCTTATATAACTACCTTGTCGTGAGCGACCCTGTCAAACACAAAGCACCCCTTTTTCAGCATTCTCAACCGGTATTTCAGAGACTGTCTACGGCAGACCCAGCAGCGCCGCCAGAGTCAAGCCACTGACCAGAATCCAGAGCGTTATCCCCTGTAGCAAAGGCCGTATGCCGACTTTTCTCAGCACCTCCCGGCTCAGTCCCGCCCCGATCAGAAAAAGGGTGACCACCAGGCATTGCCGGGCCAGGGCGGCCAGGGCTCCCCAACTTTCGGCATATTGCGGAAAAATGCTGCTGAGGCCCGCCGCCAGCAGGAAGCCGACAATGAACAGGGGCACCCGGGCTTTCTGCTCCGACTTCTTCATACAGGCCAGGCCGAGGACCACCGGCGTTATCCACAGCGCCCTCGTCAGTTTCACCGTGGTGCCGATGGCCAGCGCCTCATCGCCATAGACGGAAGCCGCGCCAACAACGCTGCTCGTATCGTGGATAGCCAGGCCGGCCCAGATTCCGAAGGTGCCCTGGTCAAGTTGCAGCAGATGGGCGATCGCCGGGAAGAGCAGCAGCGCGACGGCGTTCAGGGTAAAGACGGTGGCCAGGGCCACGGCGGTTTCTTCGGTTTTCGCCTTTAAAACCGGCGCCAGGGCGGCGATGGCACTACCGCCGCAAATAGCCGTGCCGAAGGAAATCAGAGCAGAGGTGTTCTGGTCCGTCCTGAACAGCCGCCCCAACACAAAACCCAGCGCCAGCGTCCCGGCGATCCCGACGAGAGTATAGGTGAAGGAACTCCGGCCGGTCTGCAGCACCTCCTCAAGATGGAGACCAAAGCCCAGACCGACCACCGAAAGCTGCAGGATGATTTTACTGGCGCGGGCAGAGCCCACCGGCCAGGGGTTGCCCAGACCCAGGCTGAAAGCGATGCCCAGCACCAGCGCCGTGGCCGCCCCCACCCAGGGGGTGGCGCAAATCGCTAGAGCGGCGATAAAGAGTGCTCGACGCCTGCTGTCCTGGTCCATACCTCCCTCCCCGACTGAAAGTGTTTTTCAGCCTAGACCTTTTCTGGTATAAATAAAAATTGAAAATTTTGATCTTATTCATCAACCTATTTGATGGATTATCCCATGCCCATTACCTTGCGACAGCTGGAGATTTTTGACAAGGTGGCCGCCTGCGGTCATGTCACTCAGGCGAGCCGCCAGCTGCTGCTGACCCAGTCGGCGGTCAGCATGGCCATCGCCGAGTTCGAACGCCTGGCCGGAGCGCCCCTCTTTGAGCGGCAGGGACGTCGGCTGCTGCTGAACGATCGCGGTCGCCTCATCCTGCCGCAGGCCCGGGAGGTGCTGCAGAACATCCGCAAGATCGAGCAGTTTCTCGACGAATCCGCCGCCCAGCCCAAGGGCATTCTGCAGGTGGGGGCGAGCACCACCATCGGCAACTACCTGCTCCCCGCCCTGGTCGGTCATTTTTCCCACCTCTACCCGGCAGCCACGGCCCTGCTCAAGGTAGGCAACGCCCAGCAGATTGAAGAGGCTCTGGAGCGCGGCGAGCTGGATATCGGCCTCAGTGAAGGCCTCCCCCACTTACGAAGCCTGCAGGCGGAACCCTGGCGGCACGATGAGCTGGTGCTGGTGGTCGGGCCGACCCATGCATGGGCCAGCAGGCGGAAAGCCACCCTCGACATGCTGGCCGGGGCAGCCTGGATCATGCGTGAACGAGGTTCGGGGACGCGGGAAATCTTTGAAGCGGCGCTGGCTAAAAAAGGGGTAGATTGCCGCGTGGCCCTCGAATTAGGTCACACCGAGGCGATAAAGAAAGCGGCCGAGGCCGGTCTGGGGGTGGGCTGTCTATCGAAGATGGCGGTTCAGCGTGAACTGGAGCATGGCTGGCTGGTCGAGATCGCCAGCCCCCTCGATCTGCACAGAACCTTGGTCATCCTGCGGCGCCGCAGCGAGCAGTCGACCAAACTGCTGCAGGCCTTTCTTGCCCTGCTGCAGCAAGAAGGCGATTATTGATCAGCGATCCGCGCGGCAACCCTCAGCTACCAGCGACCACGGTCAGCAAAGCGCGCACCAGCAAAAACCCCAGGGCGCCGACCAGAAACACAAAGCCCACCAGCCCGGCGCCCAGGCCCCAGGCAAACAGCCGACTGGCGACCACGGTTTCGCGCGGCTTGTCCAGATAGGCATTCAACAGCTGCACATTGCGCTGATTGGCCTTCCAGACAAAGTCGAACAGGTCGCCCAGCACCGGCACCGCCCCGACCACCGCGTCCAGAGCTACATTGAAGGCCATTTTCACCAGTAGGGATTTCGGCACACCCAGTCGGGCCGCCTCCGTGATAACCACCCCGGAAACCAGCGCCCCCACAGTGTCGCCTACCCCGGGGATAAGGCCAAGCAAGGCATCCAGCCCAAAACGCGCCTTGAAGCCCGGAACCTTGATGGAGCTGTCCAGATACCAGGCCAGGCGCTCCAGTCGCTGGCGGGATTTTTCATCTTTCGTTTTTTTCACTCAACTTCCTTTCGGCCAGTTTTGACTTATACTGGAAGCAGCCTTCGCTGGTTATCCAGGAAAACCGCTATTTATCACGGTGTCAAGTCTGGATTGCCGCCATCTTTACCAAATTCTATCAGATGGTCGTCCGTTGAGGCTTTCTATTGATGACGCGGTTGCGTTGAAGAGGTCTAACGGCGGCGTAAAAAGGAACGGTGAAATGAACAAGAGGATATGGATTATGGCAGCACTGATGTTTGCCTTGGCGCCTTTCATCGCCATGGGAGCCCCGGCAGCAGAAAAGATCCGCGTCTATTCCGTGGAGAAAGAGGAGTATGTCATGGTAGAGAAGGTCAAAAAAACAGCCGAGGAATGGCGGCGGGAACTCACCCCGGAACAGTTTCGTGTCCTGCGCGAAAGCGGCACCGAGCCGGCCTTCACAGGCAAATACCACAATTACAAAGGCAAGGGCACCTATCGCTGCGCCGGCTGCGGGCTGGATCTTTTCAGCTCGAAAGCCAAGTACGATTCAGGGACCGGCTGGCCGAGCTTTTATGAGCCTGTGGCCGTGGAAAATATCGGTACCGAAGAGGACCGAAAATTCCTTTTCATGGTGCGTACAGAGGTACACTGCGCCCGCTGCCGGGGGCATCTGGGACACGTCTTCGGCGACGGTCCCGCACCGACGGGCAAACGCTACTGCATCAACTCAGCGGCGCTGGATTTCGCGCCAGCAGAGTAAGTCTCCGGCTTGCCACGGCGAACCGAAGCAGCCAAACGTGCAACGGATACCGCTTCCGTTGAATTTCAACAGGTTGCGGTGCAGGGCGGGAGACTTAAACCTTTCGACCGGGCCCATCAAAATAGATTTGCCTTCTTTTCTATTCCTGCATAAAAGCAGTCGCCCTGCAATACTTTCAAACAGATATATACTGGAACCCTGAGGGCAATCCCCCGAGGAACCCCTGGGAATATGCCACATTAGCCTGAATTAGGCCCTGGCCGGCCCGGGGATTTTATTCGCTGGCTGGAAAAAAGCGGACATGAGGAGCAGATATGCAAAATAAACTCCCAGTTTTGATCATCCTACTCGTCCTTGTTACAGGGGCTGGCTACTTCTGGCTGTCACCTAAGGAGCCTGAAGAAATAAATTCGTTGACCCTGTTCGGCAACGTCGATATTCGCAAGGTTGATCTCGGTTTTCGGGTCGGTGGAAAAATCGTCTCGGTTAACTTTGAAGAAGGCGATCGGGTGCAGCCGGGACAGGTTGTCGCCAAACTGGAGGATACGCCGTATCAGGATGAACTGAACCTGGCGCTCGCGCAGCAGCAACAGGCCACCGCCTATCTGGCCAAGTTGGAGGCCGGCAACCGACCGCAAGAGATTGCCCAGGCCGCAGCTTTGGTGCGTGAACGCCAGGCCACGGTTAACAATCTGGACATCGAATATCGGCGGCTTAACAACCTGCTGGACAGCGGGGCGGTGGCCAAACAGCAGTTCGACAATGTCGATGCCAGCCTGACGGAGGCCAAGGCGCGTTTGGCCACGGCCCAAGAGGGTTTGAAACTGGCCCGTGAGGGGTTCCGCCAAGAAGATATCGACGCAGGACGGGCCGATCTGCAAGCGGCCAAGGCGCGGGTGGCGAGCGCCCGCACTCGCCTGGGAGATACGTCCTGCCCAGCACCAGACACGGGCATTATCCTGACCCGCGTGGAAGAGCCGGGCGCCATTGTCGGCGCCGGCCAGACCGTGCTGACCCTCTCCCTCGACACCCCGGTATGGATACGGGCCTATGTGGAGGAGCCCGATTTAGGCCGGGTTTATCCCGGCATGAAGGCCCAGATTTTAACCGATTCCCGTCCCGATCACCCCTATTCCGGCCAGGTGGGATATATCTCCCCCGAGGCGGAGTTCACGCCAAAGACGGTGCAAACGGAAAAATTACGCACCCGACTGGTTTACCAGGTGCGCATTATTGCCGACAATCCTGATCACGGGCTGCGCCAGGGAATGCCGGTAACGGTGAAGTTGCTGGAAGACGAGCAGCCAAGCCGCTCCGAGTGACGCCATGTCCGATACCGCGCTGGTCATCGAAGGGGTAACCTTCTCATACGGTAAAAATCTTCCCCCGTCCCTATCCGACCTGTCGGCAACCATCCGTCCCGGCATCGTGACTGGTCTGGTCGGTCCCGACGGCGCCGGCAAGACGACGTTGATGCGCCTGATGGCGGCCCTGCTGCTGCCGCTGTCGGGGCAACTTGAGGTGTTCGGGTTCGATACCCGCCACGATGCCGAGAAACTGCACCGGATCATCGGCTACATGCCGCAGAAGTTCGGTCTCTACGAGGACCTTTCGGTGCTGCAGAACCTGCGCCTCTATGCCGACTTGCAGAATGTGACTGGCGAAAATCGCCAGCAGGTCTTTAAGCGTCTGCTGACCTTCACGGGACTGGAGCCGTTTCAGGCTCGCCTGGCAGGGCGTCTGTCCGGGGGAATGAAACAGAAACTTGGCCTGGCCTGCGCGCTGATACGCAAGCCCCGCCTGCTTCTGCTCGATGAACCGAGCGTCGGGGTCGATCCGATCAGCCGGCGCGAACTCTGGCGCATGGTGCAGGAACTGGTGGATGAGGAGACCGCCGTCATCTGGTCTACCGCGTACCTTGACGAGGCCGAGTTGTGCGAAGAAGTGCTGCTTCTCGATAGTGGCCGGCTGATGTTTGCCGGGCAACCCGATCAGATGACCTCGCGGGTGGCGAGTCGCTGCTTTCAGATTCAGGGGATAACCGCCAACCGCCGGCAGGTTTTGTCGCGCGCCCTGCAACAGGAGGGGATCCAGGACGGCATCGTGCAGGGCCAGAACGTGCGCATCGTCCTGCGGGAAGGTCGTGATCGGCCTGAGCTGCCGGGGTTGAAAGCCGGGAATGAAGCCCGCCTGGTGGAGGTTCCGCCGCGATTCGAGGATGCTTACGTGGATGCCCTTGGCGGCGGACCCGGTGGGGTTTCGGTGCTGGCCGAAGCGATGGCGCCCTTGGGGGAAGGGCGCGAAGTGACCGTCGCGGCGGCTGGCCTGACGAAACGTTTCGGCAATTTTACCGCTGTACAGGATATCTCCTTTTCCATCCGTCCCGGCGAGATTTTCGGCCTGCTCGGTCCCAACGGCGCCGGCAAATCGACCACCTTCAAAATGATGTGCGGTCTGTTGCGGCCGTCCGCCGGCAGCGGCAAGGTGGTCGGCCTCGATCTGCAGAAGGCGCCGGGCAAAGCCCGCTCCCGCCTGGGCTACATGGCACAGAAGTTTTCTCTCTATGGTGATTTATCCACCCGGCAGAACCTGGAATTTTTCTCCGGGGTTTACGGTCTGGCCGGCACCAGTCAGAAAGAGGCGGTTACCCGCATGATCGATATCTTTGGCCTGCAGCCGCATCTGCAGGACTCGGCCAAAGATCTCCCCCTCGGCTTCAAACAGCGGCTGGCGCTGGCCTGTGCGGTTATGCACGAACCGGCAGTGCTGTTTCTCGACGAACCGACCTCGGGGGTCGACCCTCTGACCCGGCGAGAGTTCTGGACCCATATCAACGGTCTGGTGGAACGGGGCGTAACCATCCTGGTGACGACACACTTTATGGACGAGGCGGAGTATTGCGACCGCATCGGCCTCATTTATCGGGGCCAGATGATCGCCAGCGGCCCGCCCGATGAATTGAAAAAAGAGGTCAGCACATCAGAAAGACCCGATCCGACCCTGGAGGATGCTTTTATCGCTCTCCTGCAGCAGTGGGATGCCAGGAACGGAGAGGTGGCATGAGAGATCACCTGCGCCGCCTGATGGCGCTGATGGGCAAGGAATTCGTCCAGGTTTGGCGTGATCCGAGCAGTTTGATGATCGCCTTCGTCCTGCCGGTGATCCTGTTGTTCCTGTACGGTTACGGCGTCTCCCTCGACGCCAAGGATATCCAACTGGGAGTGGCGCTGCAGGATACCGGCCAAGAAGGCGACGGCCTGACTGCCGCCTTTCTCTCCAGCCCCTATTTCACCGCGCATGTCAGCCGCAACGAACAAGCGCTGGAACACCAGTTGATGGCTGGTCAACTGCGAGGGTTGGTGGTTATCCCGGCGGATTTTTCGCGCCGGGTCGAGGCCGGCCGGGAGCCGGCCAACGTACAGGTCATCGCCGACGGCAGTGAAACCAATACCGCCAATTATGTGCAGAACTACAGCCAGGGTGTCGTGGCCTCCTGGTGGGCGAAGCGGCTGCTGGAAAAGGGCGTCGTCAACGAAAGCGGGCCGCAGCTGGTGACCCGCATCTGGTTCAACCCGGAGGTAGAAAGTCGCAACTCCCTGATTCCAGGAGCCCTGGCGATCATCATGGCCATCATCGGCACCTTATTGACCGCCCTGGTCGTGGCGCGAGAATGGGAGCGCGGCACCATGGAAGCCTTAATGGCCACGCCGGTGGCGATCACCGAGTTGATCGCCGGAAAACTCATTCCTTATTTCCTTCTTGGACTGGTGGCCATGCTGGGGAGCGTCGGGATTTCGGTCGTCCTGTTCGATTTGCCGTTCCGTGGTTCGGTGCCGGCCCTTCTTCTGAGCGCCGGGGCCTTCTTGCTGGCAGCGCTGGGGCAGGGGCTGCTGATCTCCTCCGCCGCCAGGAATCAGTTCATCGCCGCCATGGTCGCTTTGATCACAGGCTTTCTGCCGGCTTTTCTTCTCTCGGGGTTCATCTTCGAGATCGCTTCCATGCCGGCGCCGGTGCGCCTGCTGACCCGCATCATTCCGGCGCGTTATCTGGTCACCAACCTGCAGACGCTGTTTCTGGTGGGTGATGTCTGGTCGCTGCTTCTGCCCAATGTGGGAATTTTGTTAATTCTGTCCGCCATCCTGTTTTTTCTCACGGCACGAAAAACCGTCAAGCGTTTGAGGTGAGCCATGTTCAGACGCCTCCGCGCCCTGATCATCAAAGAACTGCTGGCCAACCTGCGCGACCGGAAGAGTCGCGTCATCCTGATTGTGCCACCGGTGATTCAGTTGTTCATCTTTTCCTTTGCCGCCACCCAGGAGGTCAAGAACCAGACCCTGGCGGTGCTCAATCTCGATCGGGGCCGGCCGGCCTTGACCCTGGTGCAGGATTTTGCCGCTGCCGCCACCTTCAGAGACCTGATTTACCTGCAGCGGGCCGAAGACATCCCCGATATCATCGATCGGGAACAGGCCATCGCCGTGTTGTGGATACCGGAAGATTTCTCCCGCAATCTGGAAGCGGGACGAGCAGCCCAGGCCAGTTTCATTCTGGACGGCCGCAAGACCAACTCCGCGCAGATCGTGCAGGGCTACGCGCTGCGTATCCTCACCACCTACCGATCGCAGCTTACCGCCGCCCGCCAGCCCGGCGGGGTCAGCCTGGCCACCCGCAACTGGTTCAACCCCAACCTCGATTTTCGTTGGTACACCGTGCCGAGCCTGGTCTGTATCCTGACGACGGTCATCGGTCTGCTGGTCACCGGGCTCTCCATAGCGCGGGAACGGGAGATGGGGACTTTCGAGCAGTTGCTGGTTTCGCCCCTGCATCCGTTGGAGATCCTGATCGGCAAGGCGCTGCCGGCCTTGCTGATCGCCATGATCGAAGGTGCGCTCATCGTCGTGGTCGGCGTTTTCATACTGCAGGTCCCCTTCAACGGCTCTCTGTCGCTGCTGTTTGCCAGCATGGCCGTTTTTCTCCTCGCCATCATCGGCATCGGCCTGTTTGTCTCCTCCCTCTCCATGACCCAACAGCAGGCGGTACTCGGGGCGTTCATGTTTCTGGTACCGGCGGTTATTCTCTCCGGTTTCGCCAGTCCCATCGAGAATATGCCGGACTGGCTGCAAACCATCTCCTACGGCAACCCGCTGCGTTACTTCATGACCATCGTTCGCGGCGTCTTTCTCAAGAACGTTTCAGGAGAGATCATCTGGACCCAGACCTGGCCAATGGCCCTCATCGCCTGCGGTACTTTGAGCGCCGCCACCTGGCTTTTTAAAAAACGGATGGAATAAAAGGAGAAAGAGAAAATACAACCCTTCACCTTTCACGGGAGGTCATATGAAAAGCCTAAGAATCCTGCTTCTACTTATCATCCCGTTCCTGTTTTCCACTGAGTCCTGGGCAGCCAAAACGGTTTTGGCCGGCGGATGTTTCTGGTGCATGGAAGCCGATTTCGAAAAACTCGAGGGCGTCTCCGACGTTGTCTCGGGATTCACCGGTGGTACTGTCGATAATCCCACCTACGAGGGCGACCACACCGGGCACTACGAAGCGGTGGAGATCACCTATGACCCGAAGCGGATCAGCTACCCGAAACTGCTCGATTATTACTGGGTCAACATTGACCCCTTCGACGCTGGCGGGCAGTTCTGCGACCGGGGCCCCAGCTATCTGAGCGCCATTTTTGTCGCCGATGCAAAAGAACGGAAAATCGCTGAGGAGTCAAAAAAGGAGATCGCCAAGATGTTCCCCGGCAAAGAAATCGTCACGCCCATCCTGGGTGCTTCGATCTTCTATCCGATCAAGGGGAATGAAAGCTTCCATCAGGACTATTACAAGAAGAGCCCCGTTCGATACAAATTTTACCGCTGGAATTGCGGGCGCGATCAACGACTGCAGGAAATCTGGGGCGAAAAAGCGCCCCATTGAGGAGTCGATGGGGCGGGTTGATATCGGTGAGGCCTTAGAACTTTGAGATGCGGAAGAAATCTATTGAGCCAATTTTAACCCCGAAAATCGCGCCATAGCATCCAAAAACAACGATTTTCGAGCATTAATCTTTGAAATATCAAGCGGGAGAGCTGATCCGACCCCAAAAACCTTCAATGCCCTACTGTCGAACATTCGAAGTGAACATGGGGGGTTGCAAAGCTAAAGCTAGCAACTGGGTCACAGTGGTAGCAGTTGCATGAGTACTGATGGCTATTGCTGGCTGTTTTCCTTCTGAGATGGAAGTTTCCGAGAAAGTGATTGTGTGATAAAAGTTGTCTTCGACCCGGATACTGATCCGGGCAGAACTGTAGTAGTTCTCAGAAGTAGCAGTGCGGGTCGATTTACTGGCATAGTCTAAAATCTGGTTTCCGGCGGCAAAGGCTAACCCGGTCCCTGGGTTAAGCCATAGTAGACCTTTGCCAGCCCCAAGCAGGATGGCCGCTCCGCCGGCACCCGAGACCGCAGCAACGGTTTCGGCGATGTCCTTCTCCCCACCTGGGAGCAACTTGGTCGCCTGCAGGCGGTCCTTTCCAAAGTAGGTAGTTATCACGCCCACCATGACCCTAGCGTGTCTTCGATCCTCAGTCAGCACATAGCCCCCGGGGAGGGTAGCCTTAATCAGGCGTAGCGTCTCGGCGTTCAACAGTTCCCCATCGTCACTCTTGATGAAGTTATTAGCTGTGACGAAGACGGGCACAGGCCGGGCAGCAGTTTGAATACCGAGTTTGCCAACATCATCGACTTGGACGACAGTGCAACCAGAAAGGACTAAGACAAACAGCATCGACACGAGTAAAAGTTTTTTCATAATTCATCTCATTTCATGGAAAGCAATAAAAATGAAGGCGATGAGTAATCACCCGGATTGCAGGTCAAACCCTACCTTGGAGTAGGAAACAACTTTTCATAACAAAGAGGTAAACTAGGGGCAGATATACTTTCTCTTTGCGCCACTTGAAAGGGTATAGATTCACTCTCATTACAATAGATACACCTGCCATAATGAAGAGCTAGGTGTTCTATATCTTGAAAAGAGAATTCGAGAGAATCTGTTTACTTTTGTCGCAAAGCTTGAAGTGCTTCATTCATCTTAAACAGGACAATCAATAATTCACACCAAATCCTTGATGCGAGGGCACCGCCAAGCGCATAGAGCATGCCCAAAAAAAACTTACCGATTGTGAAACCCTCAAACCCACCAAACATCGTTCCAAGACCACCAACAAATGAGCCGAACAACATAACCCAATAGACAAAAGTAATTAACTTCGGCGTCAGCATGTTGTCAAAATACAACAAATCCTTCATTTGGTTCCTCCTTTTATTATTATCTTACAGAGTCCGATGTGCCCCTAGAAAAGCCTGGCTTTTAGTTAACGAGTCAAATCGAACTCCAAATAAAGTCGTTGACCATCGAATGTTCAACTGAACAAGCCATCTCACAACAATAGGTATGGCAGGCAAACCCACAAATCCCAGGTCAACCAGATTTATGGATTTGCCTTTTTACATCCTGCTTACATGCGGAACATACCGCTGACCTGATCGGCAAGCCTCTGGCTTACCACAGCAACCGCCTCGGCGCGGTCCATTCGAGTTTGCTTGGCGCTTACAACAATGCGGGTGCGATACTCCTGCCGCTTCTCCGAAACTTCGCGGGTGGTGTTCTTGACCGTGGTGGAACCATCCGAGACAGTCGCCTCCTGAATGCCTGTCACTCCACCCTCTACCTCTTCTTTAATCTGGAGGTCGACAACACCCAGATAGGTATCGACGTGCCAAATGGAACCGGCCAAGGCGTCTCCACCGGCAAGAACGGCACCGGTGATTAGACCTGCGGCCCCAGCCCCGCGATAGCTGGACCCGGAGGCCCCTGCTACTGCGGCCCCGGCGATGACCCCACCAAATCCCGACTTGAGGATCGATTCACCGTTAAGCCCTTCTTTTTCCTCGCCCATGTAAAGCAGGTTAGCCGTAACGTGATATTGAGCCTCTTTTGCCTTCATGGTCACATCGTACCCCATGCTACCGAGCTTCTCACGGATCAGTTGGGAAAAATCGACATCCTGAAAGTCACTGGTATTGGCTACCCGAACAAAGATTTTAGGCGTTTCGGTCAATGTCTCAGCATCCAGAAAGATGGACTCTGACATTTTTGCATCGACCGACAACTCCCTGTGTTTGACGGCATTCATCGTGGAAGAACAACCTGTCAAGGCTACCATCGCTATCAGCACTACCATTGCCGCCATACTTCTCATTCCCATGCGTTTTGCTCTCCTTTTGCTTTCGTTAGTGTGGTTTTGGACTATTTCGGGCCGATCCCGAGTTTGACCTAATATTTTCAAAAGTCCTTTACCCCAAATGCTCGTCATTCAGGACAGCCAAACACCAAATTGACAATAAGCCAAGCAGGCATGGCCATATGGTGTGGCCCATGAAGTTATATAAAATGCGTTGTACGCAATGCCTGTCGCGCAAAAAAAAGACCCTTCTCAAAACGAAGAAGGGCCAAAGAGAATGATAAACATTCCCTGACGCTTTCTTCGGTAGCTCAGCCACCCTCAATATGAGGGCCTGAAGCTTTGCGTCGCCAGATCACCCTGACTTTGCTCTTATCGGAAAACGCTACAGATGTTTTGGTGAAAAGTTTTGCTTCTATACAACAAGCCACTTCAATAAATCAACTCAGGAAATCCCTGAGTTGCAGCCTGCAACATACTGAAATAACTTACTCATCCAAAACTCCAAGTCAAGAACACGCTAGGACACTAACAAATAGGGGATTTTTTACACCAAAAGATTTTTTCGGTTTTCAAACCTTTTTCATCCCCAAGCAGATTTCACATTTTCGAGCAACTTTGTCATTGCAATAAAGTATCTGAGCGTTTCGCACCGTTTCCATAAAAGCTCTCTCATGCTACCCCTTGATAGCAAAGCACCAACACCCCTTGGCAAGGATTGCCATAACAGGTTCGCCTCGTTGCCCAAGCGCTCTTTCCACTGTCTCAAGTCAACGTCAGGTACTGGCCACCGATGTAGATAGGATCAGGATTGATGGGGAGCCCCCAAAGTGCGCCCGACTCAACCTAGGACTCGAAGCCGCAAAGCGAATATTAATAAAACAACCTGACAGTGAGTCTCTTTTGAGTTTTTACGGCATCAGGCAACGGCGGGATCTTTCGACCCCGCCGTTGTTAGGAGAAAAACCTTAAGGAAAGGTGGGGTTCAGATAGAACCCGCGATAATGGGCGTTTATGGTGTTGGAATTGCCAGCCACCTGGCCGTGGGTATTGATGGCGACGGCTTCACTAAAGGGGTAAGGAAAAAGGAACGCATAATCGTAGAAATCACTATGGGTTCCCAAGTCATACATAACGCCGTCATCCCACAGGAAGGCATGGATTATTTGCTCGCCGGTCTCCGGATGCACTTCCCCTGTTTCGCTGTAGCCGACAATCTGTCCGGCATCATTGATGCCAGTTGCATAGCTGTTACTGCCCCCGAGGGTTCCGAGATCCCTCATGACGCCCTCTTTCTCGGCGTTGAGAGCCCAGAGGAAAGCATGGGTAGCACCCGAAGATGTTTTTGAATTGCCTACCAGCTGATCCCTGTCGTTAAGGTCAATCGCTTCGCTGAAGCCCCCGCCGAGATCTCCGACCACTTTCATGGCGCCGCCATCCCAGAAGAAAGCCTTGTTACCCGAATTTCCGACGACATGCCCCCGGTCAAGAGGTACGGTGACGGTATTGTTGATATCCACTGCGACAGTGGAAGTCTGCCCAGGAAGGTGGTTCAGGCTTTCAATGACCCCAACTGCCAGGTCGATAAAGACAGCCGTCCCGCCTGAATTGACCACCACCTGATCAATCTCATTGATGGCGACGGCTTCACTATTTTGGCCAATAATGCCGCCCAGCCTAAAAAGACCCGGGACATCGCCGGAGACAGGCGCCCCAGGCGTCACCATGGTGATACCATCCCAATAATAGGCATGAGTCCCTTCCGCATCATCAACAGTGAGAATGACTTCGCCCTTGTCATTGATATCTACAACTTCGGAGTAAGACTTATCAAGCGTCCATGCATCGGCATCCGAGTCCCAACTTATCGGGGCGAGATCGACAAAAGTATCCGTCGCGCTGTAGTAGACAAAGCCGCGTTTTTCACTCTCTTCCGGCCAGCCTGTCCCTGTCGTCGAGTGTCCAATAACCACGCCACTGTTGTTGATGTCTACGGGCTCGCTGTAGATAAAGCGTGCTTGGCCTGCACCACCATAGTAATCATCAAAATAACCAAGATGCATGGGAATCAGGGTCATTCCGCCGACCGGGTCCCACAAAAAAGCTGCTTTCACAGGGATTCCAGCATTGGATTGGCCCACAATCTGTCCGGCGTCGTTGATGGCAATGGTTTTGGTATAGTACCAGTTGTCGCCCGCGCTCCCGAGAAGATCGCCCGTATCCGTAAGGTCCCCCAGTTCACCAACGGGAGCGCTGATTGTTGGGACGTCGATAATGGTGCCAGACCCTGAATCCGGTACGGTATCGGTTCCGGTATCTATAGTGCCACTATCGGTTCCGTCGTTGCTCCCGCCGCAACCGCCAAGCACCAGGAGCATGGCAACAAACAGGGCGATGTAAAAAGCCAAAATTCTCTTCATAATTCCCTCCAGTAAATGCTTCATTCTATGGACGTGATTTTCAGGGCATGTGTCTCTTTTCTAAAAAGCAAAATAAATCGCCGCGCCAATGGATGCAGAGTTTTTCAACTGTGCCTCCAGGTCTACGCTGAATCCATGAGAAAGGGGCCAGCGAATACCAATGAAGCCCCCAACAGTCCCCTCTTTTTCCAGATCGATCTCGGCAACATCCGTAACTAAACCATCGGTTGCGACGCTACGATATTCGGCCTCCGCGAGATAGTAGAAAGGCCCGCCGTACAGATAGGCGCCCTCCACCTCGCCCTGAAAGGCCAGGCCGAGATTGGCCTCCCACATTTTCTCCAGGGAAACTTTCTCCCGAACGGTTCCTATCGTAGAAACGTCTTCATAGGTGGAATAGTAACTACCTTGTAGAAAGGGCCCTACGGCGACTTCACCCCAGTGGAACAGGGGTCCACCAAGCCCAAAAGAGCCGTAGGGGAGGAAGGTGTCTGTAGCATCATCGCTGCTAAAGCGAAAGGCCTCGTCGGCGTAAAAGTCAGCGACCCCCCCCCGGATATAAGCCCCCCAGCGCCCCCCAAGCCCCACGCCCAGCTGGGCGTAGAACGCATTCTGCTTTAAAGAGAGTGTTTCACTGGATACATCCGTCTCCCAATCGGAGGAGCCATAGGAATAGCCCAAACTGAGCTCGCTTTGCCCAGCGCGTAGCGGGGAGGCAATCGGCCCGAAATGTTCCGCAAAAGCTGATCCTCCAATCAAAACAAAAGCCACGACCATCAAAATACAAAACCTTGTCATTCACCACTCCTGAGAAATAAAATAAAATTGTAAAAACATGGATGTTCCAAGTCGTCCATTTTCGGTCAATACACGGCCCCAAAGGCCTGCCTGATGCCTTACCAAACCAAGCGAGCCAGTTTGACACTTTTGGGTAAACGCTACTCATATTTTATGAAAATTTTAATTGCTATATTGAAATTAAATCATCATGTCAACTCAGAAAATCCCTGAGTTGCATCTTGCAACACCTTGAAATAATTACCTGAACCCGAAATACTCGGCAGATGGAAAGCTAAGCTGCGCAAAAATGGTGATTTTTTTGCCCTGAAGGCATGTACCTGACTTCCGGATTTTTATATCTGTAAAACGGTCTCCTCTCTCCCCTTCTAGCAACCAGGGCGTTACAATAAAAACAACTGCGTGTTTCGCCCCTTTTTCAGAAAGGCTCTTCTATGCCTCTCGACAACACCACCACCCCACCCCCCATGGGCTGGAAATTCGACAACAGCTACGCTGCGCTGCCCGAATTCTTTTACCGGCGGTTGGCCCCGGTGCCGGTCCGGGCGCCGAAGCTGATGATTTTCAATCGTGCGCTGGCCGCAGAACTTGGCCTTGACCCGGAGCGGCTGCAAAGCGGCGAAGGAGTATCTATTCTTGCCGGCAATGTGCTGCCGACTGGAGCACAGCCCCTGGCCCAGGCCTATGCCGGGCACCAGTTCGGCCACTTCACCACCCTGGGTGACGGCCGCGCCATCCTACTGGGGGAACAGATCACCCCAACCGGCAAGCGGCGGGACATTCAGCTCAAAGGCTCGGGCCGTACGCCCTTTTCCCGGCAGGGAGATGGACGGGCGGCGCTGGGGCCGATGCTGCGAGAGTATGTCATCAGCGAAGCCATGTACGCCCTCGGCATCCCCACCACCCGCAGTCTGGCGGTGGTGGCCAGCGGCGAGCCGGTGCGGCGCGAGACGCTGCTGCCGGGCGCTGTGCTCACGCGGGTGGCCGCCAGTCACTTGCGCGTGGGCACCTTCGAGTATGCGGCCTGGCAGGGTACGCCCGAGCAGGTGAGGATGCTGGCCGATTACAGCATCCGCCGTCATTATCCCGAGGCGGCACAGCAGGAGAACCCCTACCTCGCCTTCTTCGAGGCCGTCATGGAGCGACAGGCCGCCCTGATTGTCCAATGGCTGCTGGTCGGTTTTATTCACGGGGTGATGAACACGGACAACATGGCGATCTCGGGTGAAACCATCGACTACGGCCCCTGCGCTTTTATGGACATCTACAACCCGGCCACCGTCTTCAGCTCCATTGATCAGCACGGCCGCTACGCCTTTGCCAACCAGGCCCACATCGCCCAGTGGAACCTCGCCCGGTTCGCTGAAACCCTGCTGCCGCTCTTCGCCGACGGGCAGGAAAAGGCCATCGACCTAGCCCACACGGCGCTGAAAGGTTTTGAGGACAGGTTTCAGGCTTACTGGCTGAAGGGGATGCGGGCCAAGCTGGGACTGGCGGATGCGCAGGAAGGGGATGCGGGCCTGATCGAAGAGCTGCTGAAAATCATGCAGCGACTGGGTGCCGACTACACCAACAGTTTTCGTGACCTCGCCCGTGAGGCCTCACCGGATAACGCGCTCTTTCAGGACGGGGAGTTTCAAAGCTGGCAGCAGCGCTGGCAGACCCGGCTGGACCAGCAGGGCAAACCGCTGGCAGAAGTCAGGGCAAGCATGGATGCCCACAATCCGGCCGTGATTCCACGCAACCACCGCGTCGAAGAGGCGCTGGCCGCTGCCGCCGAGGAGGAGGATATCAAACCACTGGAAAAACTGCTGGGGGTGCTGGCGACGCCCTATGCGGAACCGACCGAGGCCGACCAGGCCTATCGGCAGCCGCCGGAGCCGAGCAACCGGGTTTATCAGACGTTCTGTGGCACCTAGAACGGTGCGTGACAAAACTCAAAAACAAAAACAGGGTTGATTCAGTACCAATAAATATTATAATTCAATATCAGAACAACAAAACCGACGGAGGTTCACATGTCAAAAAACACCAGCGTCACCCTTGGGCGCCATTTCGAAGAGTTCGTTGCACATAAAGTCTCTGAAGGGCGGTTTGGGTCAGCCAGCGAAGTCATCAGGGCAGGACTGCGTCTTCTGGAGGATCGGGAAATCAAACTTGCCGCGTTGCGCCGGGCGCTTATCGAAGGTGAAGAAAGTGGTTTCGCTGAATATTCGCTCGAAAAAATCAATCGCGACCTTGACGGCGAAGGTCAGGCGTAATGCCACGGTTTCTGCTCACAAGAAAAGCGGAGGCAGACCTGAAAGAGATTGCTCGCTACACCCAGGCACGCTGGGGGCGTGAGCAACGGCTGAAATACCTCAAGACCCTGGACGCCTGTTTCTGGACTCTGGCCGAGAACCCGCATAAGGGCGAAGATTGCGGCGAGATACGGGACGGTTACCAAAAATGGCCGGTTGGCAGCCATGTTGTTTTTTACAGGTTGGTGGCGGGCAGGGTAGAGATCATCCGTATCCTCCACCAAAACATGGACACTGAAAACCGCATCAACGAGACGTGATCTTTAAATTCTGACACACCTACAGCTATTAATTTTCAAACCCGGCAGTGAGGCAATCCGGCACGCATGTTCGACCCCTTGAAAGTCGCTTTCTCCTAGTCTCAACCCCTACCGCATCTTCAGGCTCGACTCAAAGGCTCTCGCCACGAGAGGCATGGCCGCAAAAGGCGGCAGACCGAGTTCGGCAACGGCTTTTTGGCAGAGCTCCATGCCGCTTTGCCCCTCTGCCCCCTGGCTGCTGTTGATTACGGCGGCATGAATGCGGTGGAGATAGGACAGGCTCTCTTCCATCCGCTGCCGAATCTGTTGGCGCCCCTGCATGGGGGGCTCCCAGGAGGAAAACAGGGTGTTGAGATTTTGGATTTTCTGCAGCCTTTTGAGCGAAGCAAGGCATTGCGAAATATCTTCGTAAATGGGCAGATCGCCAGGGAGAATCAACGTATCCCCGGTGAAGAGGGCGCTTTCCTCTTCAAAGAACAATGAAATGGAACCCCGGGAATGCCCGGGCGTGTGAATAATCTGGCAGCGGAGGTCTTTTTCCAGTTCCAGCAGCTCGCCGTCTGCCACCAACACGTCGACCTCGACCGCCCCTTCGACCAGAGTATGAAAACCGGGAACGGGTCTGTCCTGGAATTGTTTTTCGGTATCTTCAATCCACGCCTGTTCGCCCTGGTGGGCAAAAACCGTACAACCCGTCTGCGCTTTAATGCTTTTGGCGGCACCGAGGTGGTCCGGGTGCGAATGGGTGAGAATTAAGGAGGAAATCTCCTGCGGATCACGGCCCTGCTGTTTTATATAGTCCCCAATCGTCCCGGCGGCGCCGGCCACGCCGCTGTCAATGAGGTGAATGCTGTCGCCAAAGAGCAGATAGACAAAAGCAAAACGGTCGAGTGATTTCTCGGCGGAAAGAGGCACCGTAAAGGGGATTTTCAGCGCGTGTATCTGGGGTGTGATCTGCATGGGTTTTCCTCTCCATTGAACTTTTACCGACAAGGACCTGCTGCTCAAAACGCCATCATCCTATCTTATTTGAAAATCAGCCGAAATCAGAATATACATGAGCGCCCCCATCTCAACCCGCAGCTGTTGTCTACCCGCAGCTTGCTTCTCTGATGGCTTTCTGCTAGGGTGGCCTCACTATGACACCTTATCTCTCGACCAAACTCAACCCCCTTGTTGTTAATACACCCTTGGTGCGTCAGCCGGCGGCGGGCACCTGGGGACGTTATGGCGGATTCTGACCCGAATCCAGCCCCGTTTCCAATCCCGCTTCGCCAGGCCACAGACTCTCCCGTCTGTGGCCTTTTTGCATTTGGGATCCCGATAACCACTTTACCCCTGTGACCGACCCGACGATTGGTCATCTTTTTAGCGAAGGAGTTTTCGATGCTTACGGAACTTGGCAGTCAATCAGATGTTTTTCAGGTGTGGCTGGTGCCCCTGCTGGTCTTTCTGGCCCGCA
This sequence comes from Desulfuromonas sp. KJ2020, assembly GCF_024197615.1. Classification (NCBI taxonomy): domain Bacteria; kingdom Pseudomonadati; phylum Thermodesulfobacteriota; class Desulfuromonadia; order Desulfuromonadales; family Desulfuromonadaceae; genus Desulfuromonas; species Desulfuromonas sp. KJ2020. The sequence continues at coordinate 1,378,476 of NZ_JAKUKE010000001.1, read as the reverse complement.
TTCTGGATGTCAGCCTGGGCACGCTGCGGATCTCCATGGTCTACCGGGGACTCAAGCATCTGGCGGCGCCGCTCGGTTTTCTGGAAGCGCTGGTGTGGATTCTGGCCATCTCCCAGGTCATGCAGCACATCGACAACTGGGCCACCTACCTGGCTTTTGCCCTCGGCTTTGGCGCCGGCAATTACGTCGGTCTGCTCATCGAGGAGCGCCTGGCCTTTGGCAACCTGATCATCCGGGTCATCACTCCCGACGAGGATCCCCGCTTAAGTGCCGCCCTCTGGAACGCGGGCTTCGGCGTGACCAATGTCAACGCCCGGGGCGAGTCGGGCCCGGTCAAAATCATCTTTACCGTGGTGCGGCGACGCGATCTGCACAAGGCGCTGCAACTGATCAAAACCTTTAACGAGAATGCTTTCTACACCATCGAGGATGTGCGTTTTTTCAATGAGACCCACGTCCCTTTGCCCAAAAGCAAGCTGCCCAAAAGATTTTTCCGTCTGCGGGCCCTCAAATCCCGTTGACTCTGGCTTCTGAGCCATCACGAAAGGAGTTATCCTCATGAATCAGCAAACGCTTACCTTCACGGACTATGACGTGGAACGCCTGGAAATCATTCTCGAGGGGGCGCAACGCTCGGCCTCCCTCCAAAAAAGCCACCTGGAAGCGCTGGCCGAAGAGCTGGAAAAAGGGGACATCGTCTCGTCAAGGGAGATTGGCGCTGATGTGGTTACCCTGAACTCGCGGGTCAGGCTGCGCGATATGGCCAGCGACAAGGAAATGGAGGTCACTCTGGTGTTGCCGATGGGGGCCAATTTTTCCGAGGGGCGTCTGTCGGTGACCTCGCCTTTGGGGATCGCCCTGCTCGGCTATACAACGGGTTCGGTGATTGAATGGCCGGGGCAGGCGGGCCGCAGAAAGGCCCGCATCGAGGCGGTTCTTTACCAGCCGGAGGCGGCTGGTCATTACCATCTGTAGAGGAGGCATTAAAACCCGAGGGCCGGTCATTCGCCAGAGCGATGCCGGCCCTTTTTGCAGCTACAGAAACAATTCGGGCTCGCGGCGCTCGCTGAAGTTGGTCACCAACAGCTGCCGTCTGGCCTCGATCATGGGATGATGGAACGAGCGCGCTACAACGGGACACACCTTGACACAGGCGCAGCACATGACGCAGTTCTCGGCCGCGGTCGTCACCTTATCCTCCACCCGGATGACCAGGGTCGGGCAGACCTTGGCGCAGGCGCCGCACAGCGTGCACAAGGCCTTGTCGGTGGCGGGGGCGATGCCGCCGAGGGGAACCCTCTCCTTGTAGGGGGTGTCGCCCGGAATTCGCAGAGTAGCCGGCATGGAACACCTCTGCAGTTTTTCGGCGATCTGGGCGCCGAATGCGCGGGCCTTTTGCCGATCCGCCGCATCGGGGCGGCCGGGCGCGATGGGCTGGGTCGGGGTGGAATAGGAATGCTCACCGATGAAGGCGCCGGCGGCGAGCACCGAGAATCCCTTGGCGACGGCGCCATCCCGCAGCTCGACCAGCGCATCCTCAAAAGCCCGGTTGCCGTAAAGCGCCACCAGCACCACCGGCACGCCCGTGGCCGACAATCCCTCCATCCTCTGCAGACAGACTTCCGGCACCCGCCCGGCGTAGACCGGCACGCCGATGATGGCCAGCCCGTCGGTGAGCTGCAGGTCGAGCCCTTCTTCCAGACGGGTCAGGTCGTAGTGTCTGACCTCGTCAGCCGGCATGCCGGCGGCGATCTCCTCGACGATTTTGCGGGTGGTGCTTGTCGGCGAAAAATAGATTAGATGGACGGTGGTCTGCATGGCGGCCCCGGGCGATTCAACTGGTGAACATCAGCTTGCGCTCCAGGTCCATGGAGCGGGTGATGCGCTTGGCTTCGTCGACGGCGATGATCTTCTGCTGGCAGAGCTGGATGAGGTGCTGGTCGAGCGTCTGCATGCCGTATTGGGCGACGCCGTTTTCGATGTGCTTTTCGATTTCGTCGAGGCGGCCGTCACGGATGCAGGCCTGGATGGTCGTGGTGGAGCGCATCACCTCGACGACGGGGATGATGTTCTCACCGCTCTTGTCCTTGACCAGGCGCAGAGAAACGGTGGCCACCAGGATATCGGCCAGGCGCTGGCGCATGACTTCCTGCACCTCGGGGGGAAAGTTGCCGATGAGGCGGTTGATGGTGGAGGAGGCGCTCTGGGTGTGCAGGGTGGAGAAGACCAGGTGCCCGGTTTCGGCCGCCTTGATGCAGGCGTCGATGGTCTCCATGTCGCGCATTTCGCCGACCATGATGACGTCGGGATCCATGCGCAGCGCCGCTTTCAACGCCGCCCCGAACCCCTCGGTGTCGATCCCTACCTCGCGCTGGATGATGCAGCTCTTGCTGGAGGTGAAGAGAAACTCGATGGGGTCTTCGATGGTGATGATGTTGTAGCTGTAGTTCTCGTTGAGAAAGCGCAGCATCGAGGCCAGCGTCGTCGACTTGCCGTTGCCCGTGGGGCCGGTAACCAGAATGAGGCCGTTGGGTGCCTTGACGATTTCGGAGAGAACCGTCGGCAGGTTGAGCTCCTGAAAAGAGCCGATTTGCGGGGGGATGACGCGCATGACGATGCCGATCACCCCTTTCTGCCGGAAAATGCTGACGCGAAAGCGCCCGCCATTGGGGAGGGAATAGGAGGCGTCCTGCTCGCGCAGATTCGGATCGAGCTTGCGCTTATTGGCTTCAAGGATGGTTTTGGCGATAAATTCCGTATCTTCAGGCTTGAGCTTGGGCAGCTTGGAGCGGATCAGCTGGCCGCGGCCCCGGAAGAAAGGCGGGTTATCCACCTCGAAGTGAACGTCCGACACCCTCTTCTCAAAAGCGATTTCCAGAATCTGGTTCATTACTTTGGCGTCCATGCACATATCCTCTTAAAAAGATGTAAAACTTGGCCGAGAATATCACCTACCGCGAGGTTTTTTCCAGTTTTTTACGGTACAGGGCGTTTTCCGCCACCAGGGCGGCCTGGGCGGCCAGGCGCTCCAGCTGTTCCACCGGCACCGCTTGCGCCTCGGCCTCGCCGAAATCGGCGTAAAGGACGGCCAGCGTCCGGCCCCGGACATGCAGAGGGAAGAGGAGAGCCTTGGGCGTGGCCGCCGCCCCCAGAGCCTCATAGAGAGGAGTGCTGAGGCCGCCGTCGTAGAGCAATCCGAAGAAGGGATGCCTCTCTTCCGTCACCTTGCGCAGAAGACTGGATGTTTCCAGGGGGATGCGAAGGGAGGGCAGGGTTTCGGTTTCGCGGTCGTTCCCGCCGAAGCCGATCCCTTTTTCCGCCACGAAGTCGTCCTGGCGGGCCGCCAGGGTGAGTACCCGGGGGAAAATGTCGGCCAGGATTTTAAGCAGAGACTGATGAACCGCCGGAATGGAGCGACAGGCGATGAGATCGAGCACCCCCCGGGCCAGGACATCTTCGACTCCGGCAACTTTCTGTTCGAAAAAGTTGTGCAGGTAAAGGCGCAGGGTCTCGATAAAAGTGAGAAGTTCCACGGCGGTGGTCTCCTGGCGCCCATCGACGAAGGGCCGCGGAAAGACTGCGCGGGCCCCCTCCCGGTAGGACTGCAGGATAAAATCACGCTCAAGGGAAAGGGCCAGTTGCAGCGTCTCCACGTGGGGATATTTGAATTTCTTTTCGCGACGCAGGCGGTGAATCTTGTCGGCGGAATAGCCGATCCGGGCTTTTTGGGGGCAGTCCATCACCAGCAGCGGCCGAATGCCCTTGTGCAGGGACTGGTCGATGATGAGGTCGAGATCCTGATCGTCGTTGGTGGAAAAGATCAGGGAACCATCACTTTTGCCGAGGGTGGTGAGCAGATAGGTGAGAAACTCGTCGGAGCTGAAAACGATCACGGCCCGTGCTCCCCCTGCGGGACTTGATGCTTCTTTGGCCCGATCGGCGGCGTCGCCGAGATAGGCGAGAACCTTTTCCTTTTCCGAATCGGGCCAGGCCGGCGCCAGGGCGGCGATTCGCGACCGATGGATGGCGACAGGGTCTCTTTCCTCGAGCACCGAAAAGACGCCGGGTATACGCGTCTCCAGCTTGTGCAGATCGGCGAGCCCCAGATCGTCTTCGGAAATGCTCCAGCCGCTCTCTTCGTCCTCCATCGCCTCCGCCGACGGCTGTTCGTCCTCCTCACTCAATTCTCCGTCGCGCTTCTTTTCATCGTAAATGCGCAGCGCATCCATGAGCACGTTCTGGCTGTTAAGCAGAAATTCCTCATTGAGCTTCTCGGGAAAATACCGGTATTCGTCGGCAATAACCACATTCTCCACGTCGAGGGAGAAGGTACCGGCTTTCCAGGTCAGTATTTCGACGATAGTCATTTCGATGAGCAGTTGCAGTCCCTTGAAGGCCAGGTCCTTGTTGATGAGCCCCCGGGCCATGAGGGTGGCGATGAGGGGCTTGCGGTTTTCACCGGCCTGCTTCTGTTCGTCGAGCGCGGCTGTCAGGTCCTCCTCGCCGATGGCCTTCATCTCCAGCAGAATCTCCCCGATGCGCCCCCGGCTTTGCAGGTTGCTGGCGCTGCCGATAAAGCCATCCTTGAAGACCAGCTGGCAGGTTCCCCGGCGGCTTTGCACCGTCAGGGTTCCCGATTTGCGGGCCGCGTGGATGAGCTGGACAATATCGACGATCGGCAGGTGTTCCAGGTCTCCGGTAAAGGACATGACGTTACCTCTCTGGGAAGAATGGGATGGAAAGATCCCGGTGCGAGCCATAATTAAACCCAAAAAACGGGCAGGATTCAAGGCCGCTGTCGATCTGGCGGCCGCACAAAAGAGTCTTGTGCAAAACCCGCCTCTCACGGTAGAGTACCGAAAAAGACAGGGAAAGGGTCAACAAACCATGATAACCACCAGCCCTACAACGCTTTTCGACGTTTTAATCCAAAGCTATCGGCAGTTTCCCCAGCGGACGGCTTTTATCTACCGGGCGGCCGGCGAAGAGTTCGCCGTCACCTACGAAAAGCTCTTCGACGATGTGCTGCTGCTGGCCCGCGCCTTTGGGGAGAAGAAGATCGGTCACGGCTCCAAGGTCATGCTCCTCTCGGACAACCGGTACGGCTGGATGGTTACCGACCTGGCCCTCATCTCCCTGGGCGCCATCAGCGTGCCGCGCGGCAGCGACACGCCGACGCGGGAGCTGGAATTCATCATGAGCCACGCGGACTGCGAATTCCTGGTGGTGGAAAACGAGGAACTGTACGAACAACACCGTGAAATGACGGACAAACTGCCTCAGCTCAAGGTGACCTTCATCATCGAATCCGAGAGCCGGCACAAGCTTTTCCAGCCCATCTACGCCTACCAGGATCTGCTGCAGGACCGCACCATAACCCCCGAGGAACTGCAGGAGTTTATCCTCAGCAGCGCCCAACGGCGACCGGAAGATACCGTCACCCTGGTCTACACTTCGGGCACCACGGGGATGCCCAAAGGGGTGGTACTGACCCATCGCAATCTCATGCACCAGATCGCCAGCCTGCCGCCCATCATTGCCCTGACGGAAGAGGATCGCTGGCTCTCCATTCTGCCGTCCTGGCACATCTTCGAGCGCACGGCCGAATATATCGCCCTGGCGGCGGGCAGCTGCATCGTCTATTCGACCCTGAAGACCTTTGCCGATGACCTGATCACCTATCAGCCGACCCTGGTGGCCACCGTGCCGCGCCTGTGGGAATCCCTCTACAGCAAAATCAATGCCGCCCTTGAGAAGCAAAGCAAGAAGAAGGCCAAACTCTTCCGCTCCCTGGTGTGGATCTCGGCCACCTTCCGGCGCAACAGCCGTCTGCTCAAGGATCATCTCCCCCGCTACGAGAAGGTCTTTTTTCTGCGCCGCTGGCTGCAGAAACTGCGGGCGCTGGGCGTCGTCGTCCTGCTCTTCCCCCTGTACCTGCTGGCCCGCAAGAAGCTGGCCCTGGTGCAGGAAAAATTCGGCGGCCGCCTGCGGGTGGCCATCAGTGGCGGCGGCAGTCTCCCCGACTATCTGGACGCCTGGCTTGACGCCGTCGGCATCCGCATCGCCAACGCCTACGGCATGACGGAGTGCGCCCCCGGCATCGCCGGCCGCGCCCTCGACTGTCCCATTTTTGGCACCCTGGGCAAGCCGATTGCCGGAACGGAGGTGCGCATCGTCGACGAGCACGGCCAGGTGCTGCCGGCCGGTTGCGAGGGCGAGGTGCAGGTGCGCGGCCAGCAGGTCACCCCCGGCTACTACAACAACCCTGAAGAGAACGAGAAATCCTTCACGGCCGACGGCTTTTTCAAAACCGGCGACCTAGGCAAGTTCACTCTCACTGGCGAACTGGTGCTGTGTGGCCGCTCCAAGGAGATCATCGTGCTGGCCAGCGGCGAGAACATCGACCCCACCCACATCGAGGCCACCATCACCATGCTCCCCTTCGTGGCCGACGCCGTGCTGGTCGGGCAGGACAAGAAAGGCCTGGGCGCCCTCATCGTCCCCGACATGGACAAACTGAAGGAATACGTGACCGACAAGTTCAGTCACCTGGTAGGGGAAACGGAGGACTTCCTCAACGACAAGCAGGTGATGGCCAAGGTCAAGAATGAAATCAACAAGCTGCTGCACCCCAAGAAGGGCTTCAAGCCCTATGAGCGCTTGAGCGGTATCCGTTTTCTGGATAAGGAATTCAAGGCGGGGGAAGAGCTGACCAACACGCTGAAGAAAAAGCGTCACGTCATTGAGCAAAAGTACAAGGAGATCATCAATAAGCTGCTGAAATAAGTCGGCGACGGGCGAGAGAAGGTGGGGACGCCGTTATGGCGCCCCCGCGATGGGGAGAGAGAATCCGGTTGCGTTACCAGGGGATGCGCAGGTCGATGGCTCCATACCCCGAAGGAGGGATAACCGCCCCGTAGATCACCCGCAGCACGCCGTCAGGCCCCTGGCGATGATGGGCGGCGGGACGGTAGTGCCCGTGTTTTTTGTGCCCATGCTTCGCCTGCTGGTGGCCCCAGCGCGGCGGCTGGTTTTTTCGGTGCTGGCCATAGCTCTGTCCTTTGCCCTGGTTGTTGCGATAGTGCTTCGCTCCATAGCCCTGCTGATGGCCCCGCTGATGATGCGACACTTCCTTGACCACCACGACCTTTTTCCTGGCGTCGTGGGCTTCGGCGGCCAGGGGAGCCCCGAGGGCGAACAGACTGCCAATCAACAGCACCAACAGAGTTTTCATGGTTTTCATGGCACGCTCCTTTCCTTTGGCAAGACATCGTATAAACGGCTTCTTTGTGGTCAAGCCTACCCCGCCCCGACCACAATAAAAAGCCGATATCGCGGCGAATGCCCCCTGATGTCTAGTCGATTCAATATCATTTCAACCAGTTAGCAAAGACCACATCGGGTGACAGAGCTCTGCTTTATCACCCCGTCGCAGGAGATTTTTCATGTTTCGCCTTCTTCATTTCTTAGCCATCGCTCTTTTTTTGCTGCTGGCCGGGGGTTGTGACCGCGGACCGGCCATCGCTCCCTTGCCCGAGGACGCCATCGTGCTGGCTTTTGGCGACAGTCTCACGTACGGTACCGGCGCCGGCTCGGGTGAATCTTACCCCGAAGTGCTGGCCGCCCTGCTGGGCCGCACCGTCATCAACGCAGGCGTGCCCGGGGAGACCTCCGCTCAGGGTCTGCGGCGCCTCCCGGACGTGCTGGCCGAATACGAGCCCGATCTGGTCATTCTCTGCCATGGCGGCAACGACTTTCTGCGCCGCCTTGACCGGCAGCAGCTGGCCGCCAACCTGGAAGCCATGGTCGCCCTCATCCACGACAGCGGCGCCGAGGTCGTTGTGGTCGGCGTTCCCCAGTTCGGCCTGCTTTTGAAGACCGCTCCACTCTACGATCAGCTCGCCGAGACCTACCACCTGCCTTACGAAGGGGATATCATCACCGATCTGCTGGGCGACCGCGACCTCAAGAGCGACACCGTACACCCCAATGCCGCCGGTTACCGACAGCTGGCCGAGGCCCTCTTTCGCCTCATCGACCGGGCGCAGCGGTCCTGACGGGGTGTTTCCGCCACCCGCCCATTCCGAGCTTGACCCGGGAACGACACAGGCATAAGATTCCGCTCCATCATGGATACCATTCCCTCCACCAAACGCCAGCGCTCCCTGCGGGAGCTTAAAACCCTGGCCATTCTCTCCGGCCCCCTCGTCGCCGCCCAGGTCTCCCAGTCCGCCATGGGATTCATCGACACGGTCATGGCCGGGCGGGTCGGCTCCGTCGACCTGGCGGCGGTGGCGATGGGTGCGAGCATCTGGCACCCCCTCTTTCTCTTCATGCTCGGCATCCTCATGGCCGTCACCCCTTCTGTTGCCCAGCTGCACGGCGGCGGCTTCCGCCGGGAGATTGGCCACCACGTGCGCCAGGCCCTGCTCCTGGGCCTGGTCCTGAGTCTGCTGGTCATCCCCCTGCTGCGCCACGCCGGCCCCGTGCTTGTCTGGATGGAGGTCGACCCCGTGGCCGCGCCCAAAACCCTGGCCTACCTGGAAGCCATTTCCTGGGGGATGCCGGCCATTGCCGGCTTTTTCGTCCTGCGTCACTTCAGCGAGGGGCTCTCCTGCTCTAAGCCGAGCATGATCATCAGCCTGCTGGCCCTGCCCTTCAACGCCACCGCCAACTATGTGCTCATCTACGGCAAGCTCGGCCTGCCTGCCCTCGGCGGCCCGGGCTGCGGCTGGGCCACCTCGCTGACCATGTGGTTCATGCTGCTGGGCATGCTGGTGATCGTGCGCCGGGGACAGATCTATCGACCGGCGCAGCTCTTTGACGCCTGGCCGCGCCCCGACTGGCAGGAGATCGGCCAGATTCTTCGCCTGGGGGTTCCCATCGGCTTCTCCCTTTTCGTCGAAGCCAGTATCTTCGCCGTCATCGCCCTGCTCATCGGCTCCCTCGGCGCTGACATCGTCGCCGCCCACCAGATCTGCCTGAGCTTCTCGACCCTCGTCTTCATGATCCCCATGAGCATCTCCAGCGCCATCTCCATCCGGGTGGGCTGGGCCCTGGGCAGCCGCGACCTCGCCCTCGCCCGCCGCGCCGGCTATACCGGCATCGCCCTCACCGGCGTCATCGCCCTGTGCACCTCGACCCTCTGCCTGCTCTTCCCCGAACCGGTGGCAGCCATCTACACCACCAACCCCGAGGTGCGCCGCCTCGCTGTCGAGCTGCTCATCCTCGGCGCCCTCTTCCAAGTTTCCGACGCCATCCAGGTCAGCACCTCCGGCGCCCTGCGCGGCTACAAGGACACCCGGGTTCCCATGTTCCTGCTCATCTTCGCCTACTGGGGCGTCGGCCTGCCCATCGGCTACAGCCTGGGCCTCACCTCCCTGTGGGGCGAACCGATGGGAGCGGCCGGCTTCTGGATCGGCCTCATCGCCGGTCTCACTACGGCAGCGCTGCTGCTGAGCGGCCGCCTGGTGCGGGTCATCCGCCGCCATCGCCGCGCTGGCCTGACTTCACCGTCATCCGCCTGATCCCCCCCCCCAAAAAAAGCAGGGGCGACCTTGTGGGCCGCCCCTGGCATCGTACTCTCTGCAATATAATCTGATCTAGCCGGAAAAGGTCTGGTTCTCCTGTTCCAGCACCCGGATGAAGGTGGTGCGCTTGGTGAGCTCCTTGAGGGCGGCAGCGCCGACGTAGGTGCAGGCCGAACGCACGCCGCCGAGCACGTCCTTGACCGTCTCGGCGAGCGGGCCCCGATAGGGAACCTCCACCGTCTTGCCTTCGGAAGCGCGGTAGTGGGCGACGCCGCCGGCGTGCTTCTCCATGGCGGTGGCCGAGCTCATGCCGTAGAAGAGTTTGTAGGCCTGGCCGCCGCGCTCGACGATTTGGCCGCCACTCTCGTCGTGGCCGGCGAACATGCCGCCGAGCATGACGAAGTCGGCCCCACCGCCGAAGGCCTTGGCCACATCGCCGGCACAGACGCAGCCGCCGTCGGAGATGATGCGCCCACCGAGGCCGTGAGCGGCGTCGGCACATTCGATGACGGCGGAGAGCTGGGGATAGCCGACGCCGGTCTTGACCCGGGTGGTGCAGACCGAGCCGGGCCCGATGCCGACCTTGACGATATCGGCGCCCGACAGCAGCAGCTCTTCCACCATCTCCCCCGTCACCACGTTGCCGGCGACGATGGTCTTGTCGGGCCAGTCTTCGCGGACGCGACGGACGAACTCAACGAAGGCCTCCGCGTAGCCGTTGGCCACATCGATGCAGATGAAGGCGAGCTTGGGGTGGTCGGTCAGAATCTGCGTCAGCTTGGTGAAATCCTCCTCGGAGGTGCCGGTGCTCACCAGAATGCGCTCATAGATGTCGTCGGCCTTCCCCTGCAGCCAGGCCGCCCACTCCTCCAGACTGTAATGCTTGTGGATGGCGGTGAGCAGACCGAAGCCGGCCAGCACCTCGGCGGCCTCGAAGGTGCCCACCGTGTCCATGTTGGCGGCGATGACGGGGATTCCCGTCCAGGTTCTGCCGCTGTGCAGAAAGGTGTAGGTGCGGTTCAGCTCCACCTGGGCGCGGCTCTTGAGGTTGGAGCGTTTGGGGCGGATGAGTACATCCTTGAAGCCCAGCTTGATATCGGTCTCTACGCGCATGCTTCCTCCCTGTGGCTAGGACGGTCCCGGTGTGAACCGTCGAACCTCGATGCGATTGTCATAAAAGGTGCTCCCCTCGCCCCGATCGGTCAAGCGCTGCGAGGTCAAAGCGTTGACGGTGCGGGAGCCGGGGGCGAATTCACCCCACCAGACCCCTTCGGCCACGGCCACCCCCGGTGGTACCTGGTCGTCGGCCTGCAGGAAAAAGACGACCTCGCCGAGATCGTTCCAGGCCGTAACCTTCTCCCCGTCGGCCAATCCCCGGACCGCCGCCTCATCGGGATGCAGCCGCAGACGCATGTCCTGCTGCCGCCTTCGCAGGGCATCCTGCTCGCCGAAAGTACTGTTAAGCCCAAAGAGGCTGGGCGCCGTCAGCAGGCGCAGGGGATACAGCCCTTCTTCCTCGTAGCTGGGACGATAGCGGGGCAATGGGTCAAGCTCGCGCGGGTTGTACAGTTCAATCCGGCCCGAAGGGGTGAGAAAACGGCGGCGGTAGTCGTCGGGCAGACGCAGATGAACCGCCCTGCCCTCCAGCAAGGCCGCCGCGTCGATCCCCTCGCGCAGGGGGCTGGGAATGGCGAGCAGATGGTCGATCGTCTCCTCGGCGCTGTGCCGATAAATCTCCTCGTCCAGCCCCATGGCCCGGGCCAGCAGGGTAAAGACCTCGCGGTTGGAGCGGCTCTCTCCCACCGGCGGAATGCAGGGGCGGGCCCGCTGGATGAAGTAGGTGCCGTAGCTGCGATAGAGGTCGCTGTGCTCGACGGAAGAGGTCGCCGGCAGCACGATGTCGGCGTAGCGCGCGGTATCGGTCATAAAACGCTCATGCACGACGGTGAAGAGATCGTCCCGGCTCAAACCCCGCAGCACGGCGTTCTGATCGGGGGTCACGGCAGCGGGATTGGCGTGATAGACGTAGAGGGACTGGATGGGCGGCGTCTGCAGCTCAGTGAGGGCGTGGCCGAGCTGGTTCATGTTGATGAGACGGGTGGGCGCGGCCAACAGGTCTTCTCGCGTCAATTCGGCCGCGGCAAAGGCCGCACTGGTGGAGGTGCTGGGAAAGCAGCCACCGCCGATCTTGCCGTAGGCGCCGACCAGGGCCGGCAGGGCGGCGATGGTGCGCACGGTCATGGCGCCGTTGCCGTAGCGGGAGAGGCCGCTGCCGAGACGGATGCAGGGCGCCTGGGCTCCGGCGTAGGCTCGGGCCAGTTCCTCGATGAGGGAGGCCGGCAGTCCGGTGCGCCCGCTGGCCCAGATCGGTGTGCAGGCGGGCAGCACCTCGGCAGCAAAAGCTTCGTAGCCCTGCACCTGAGCCGAGACAAAGGGCTGATCGACCAGGCCTTCGCGAGCAAGAACGTGCATCATCCCCAAGGCCAGGGCCCCATCGCTGCCGGGGCGCAGCAGCATGACGCGGTCGGCCCCGGCGGCTGTCGGCGTGCGATAGGTATCGATAAGCCACACGGGCGCGCCCCGACGACGGGCCTGTTGCACAAAGGGAAGATAGTGGATGTTGGTGGCGGCGGCGTTTACTCCCCAGAGAATGACCAGATCGCTCTGCGCCACCTCGTCGGGAGGCGGCACCACCGTATCCCCCATGATCGCCTGCCAGCCCGCGCCCTTGGCGGGCGAACAGATAGTGCGGGCCAGCCGGGAGGCACCGAGCGCGTGAAAAAAGGGATGGCCGGCGTTGCGCTGCACCAGCCCCATGGTCCCCCCGTAGGAATAGGGCAGAATCGCCTCGCCGCCGTGCGCGGCGATGATGCTCTGCCAGCGGGCGGCGATGCGCTCGATGGCCTCATCCCAGGTGATGGGCTGAAAATCGCCGCTCCCCTTGGCACCGCGGCGCCGCAGGGGGGTGGTCAGGCGGCGGGGGGAGTGCACCGTGCGTTCGTAGTGCTGCATCTTCGGGCAGAGAAAGCCGCGGGTGAAGGGGTGTTCGGGATCGCCGCTCACCTGCACGACCCGCTCCCCCTCGACCGCCACCAGCAGCCCGCAGGTGTCGGGGCAATCGTAGGGACAGACGGAACGCCGAATCCTTCGGTTCATAGCCTCACCTTCAGTTCGATTTCAGCCGCACCCCGTCGTCGCTGAGCTCCACCCGTTTCTCCTTGTAGAGCCCACCCACCGCCTTTTTGAACACTTTCTTGCTCATCCCCAGGCGCTTCTGGATCTCCCAGGAGGGACTCTTGTCATGCAGGGGGAGAAAACCCTCCTTCTGCAGGGCGGCCAGCAGGGTATTCCGGGCTTCCTCGATCCCCTCCACACCGCTCTGACGCAGGGTGACGTCCAGCTTGCCGTCGGGGCGCAGGGTCTTGACGTAGCCCGGCAGGCGATCGCCGCGCTTAAGGCCGCTGCGCAGTTCGTCCTTGTAGAGCAGGGCCCCGTAAAGGCCGTTGACGATCACCTTGGCGCCGAGGTCGGTGTATTGCCAGAGGATGAGCTCGACCCTGTCCCCCTCCTTGAGATCCCTGATCTCCGGCTCCAGACATTCGTCGAGGCGGGCCGTACCCACCACGCGGCCCCGGTTGTCGAGGCAGACCTTGACCAGGTACTTGTGTCCGGCCCGCATGCGTTCGGGCTGCTCGCTGTAGGGGACGAGCAGATCCTTGGGCATCCCCCAGTCGAGAAAGGCGCCGTGCCGGGTGACGTCCTTGACCTTGAGCACGGCGAATTCGCCGACCTGGGCCTTGGGCAGATGGAGGGTAGCGACGGGTTTTTCCGCGGCGTCGAGGGTAACGAAAACGGGGTAGACGGCCCCGACCCTGGCGTCGGCCGGAACTTCACGGATGGGCAGCAGGACCGGTTGGGACTCCTCCCCCAGCCAGGCCCCCTGTTCATCGAGACGATGGACTTTCAGGTTTTGAATGCGGCCGATTTCAAACATCAGATCCTCCTGCGGGCTGGCCCCAAAAAAGACAACGCCGGGCAGCGGGCCCGGCGTCTGCCAGAGTTTCCATTATACACGAGTTTTCCTAGCCGAAGGAGCAGACGTATTCCGTGATCCCTTCGGTGACTTCGATATCAAAGGACGACTGGCCTGGCACATCGAACCAGGTCCCGGCGCTGAAGCCGATCCAGTCGCCCTGCCCGCCGATACGGACGCGGCAGTTGCCGGCGATGATTTCCATCTTCTCGGGGGCCTCGGTGTTGAAGGTGAACTGGCCGGGATAAATCAGCCCCAGGCTCTTTTTGCGGCCGTCGGCCAGCAGCAGGCTGTGGCTGACCACCTTGCCATCAAAGTAAATGTTGGCCTTGCAGGTGACGGTGACTTCGGTAAAGCGTTCGGGTGCCTGGTAACTCATGGGATTTCTCCTGCGCGAAAATGGGTTGCTGAGCCGGTCTAGTATCACAAGGACGCGGCTTCCGCAAGGGAATTCCCGGCCGCCGCCTCAGCGCTGGCGATGCACCGCCAGGTGCCCCCAGGACTGGTAGACCGACATGACCTCGAGAGCGTTGATGTTGACGTGGGCAGGGACGTTGGCCACATACCAGATAATGTCGGCGATATCCTCCGGCCGCAGGGGCTCCGTGTCGGCATAGACGCCGGCGGCGCGCTCGTCGTCCCCCTTGAAGCGGACCTGGGAGAACTCCGTCTCCGCCATGCCGGGGGCCAGATAGGTGACACGGACCCGGCTGCCGAGCAGGTCGGCGCGCAGGTTGCGGCTGAACTGCTCGACAAAGGCCTTGGTCGACCCGTAGACGTTGCCGCCGGGATAGGGCCAACTGCCGGCGGTGGAGCCGATATTGATGACGTGGCCGCCATTGCGGGCAACCATGGCCGGCAGCACCGTGCGGGTGCAGTACATGACTCCCTTGACGTTGGTGTCCACCATGGTCTCCCAGTCGTCGAGATCAACTTCCCAGGCCGGCTCCAGACCGAGGGCAAGGCCGGCGTTGTTGAGCAGCACGTCCACGGCGGGCAAATCCCCCAGGGCCTCCTGCACGGCCTGGCGCTGACGCACGTCGAGCACCAGGGTGCGGCTGACGGCGGTGCCCAGCTCCTGCTCCAGCGCCTGCAGGCGGTCGCGGCGGCGGCCGGTGAGAATGAGCTGCCAGCCTTCGGCGGCGAAGCGACGGGCGCAGGCCTCCCCGAATCCCGAGGTGGCGCCGGTAATGAGAATCGTCTTGGCCATGTGGCAATCTCCTTTCAGAACCTGAAAAAAAGAGGGGACCTACTGACGGGCCAGCCGCAGGTTCTCCACCGTGTTTTCGAAATTGCTGCGGAAGGGATTAATATCGAGACCGCCACGGCGGGTGTAGCGCGCGTAGACGGTAAGTCGCTCCGGCCGGCAGAAGCGCATGAGGTCGGCGAAGATGCGCTCGACGCACTGCTCGTGGAATTCGTTGTGCTGGCGGAAGGAGATGAGGTAGCGCAGCAGGGCGGCCGGGTCGATACGCCCGCCGCGATAGCGGACCAAGACGCTGGCCCAGTCAGGCTGCCAGGTGACGAGACAGTTGCTCTTAAGCAGATGGCTGTGCAGCTCTTCCTCGACGATATCCGCCGGGTCGGCCGCCCCCGCCAGCAGCTCGGCCTCCAGCTGGTACTGGCTGACCGCGATATCGATCCCATCGATGCAGCGCCCCGGCAGGGCAAAGAGGCGTTCCGCGCCAAAGCACTCGCTGCCGATGAGGCGCACCTGCACCGGCGCCCCGGCCACGCGGCCGAGATCCTCGGCCAGCACCTGCTCCACCTCGGCGAAGCTGGCGAAACGGGTCTGGTTGAAGGAATTGAGGTAGAGCTTGAAGGACTTGGATTCGACGATGTTG
The DNA here is from genome assembly GCF_024197615.1 of Desulfuromonas sp. KJ2020. Classification (NCBI taxonomy): domain Bacteria; kingdom Pseudomonadati; phylum Thermodesulfobacteriota; class Desulfuromonadia; order Desulfuromonadales; family Desulfuromonadaceae; genus Desulfuromonas; species Desulfuromonas sp. KJ2020. Next base: position 1,363,069 of record NZ_JAKUKE010000001.1, on the reverse strand, counting down.
GGCGAATGACAGGGGAAACGGAACTCCCCCATGGCCACTACCGGCTTGCCGCCGGGCAGCAGCCAGGAGAGCTCGAAAGCATTCCAGATATCTACCCCCTGAAAGGGGAGGGCCCGCTCCAGCCCCAGCTCCAGGCGCTTAAGGCTGCGCGGCACGGCACAGAGCAGGCCGGCATCGTATGCGGATTTGTACTCGGTGGTTTTACCCAGGGGCAGAGAAGCGTCAAAGTCAGTCATGGGATTAATTGTCCGTCAGCATGGGGATGATGTCAAGGATACCGGCATAATAACAATGATTTGGCGAGCCGTCGAAAGTTTTCGGGCACAAAAAGGACAATTGCCTTATACTGCCGCCACTTCCTGAAAAAGCTGAATCAAAAGGATTGCGAGACGATGACCGAGAACCAGCCCCCCTTCCAGAGCCTGACCCCCAGCTTCATCATGGACGCCGTCGAAAGCCAGGGCTACGTCTGCGACTGCCGCACCCTGGCCCTGAACAGCTACGAGAACCGCGTCTACCAGGTGGGCATCGAGGAAGGCCAGCCCCTCATCGCCAAGTTTTACCGCCCCGGGCGCTGGACCGATGCCCAGATTGGCGAAGAACACCAGTTCTGCTTCGAGCTGCGGGAGCACGAACTGCCCGTCGTCGCCCCCCTGTGCAATGAGGCAGGGGAGAGCCTCTTTCATTACGGCGGCTTCCGCTTCGCCCTCTATGCCCGCCAGGGGGGTCACGCCCCCGAGTTCGACGATCTCGACAACCTGCTCATCATGGGACGTCTGCTCGGGCGCCTCCACCGCATCGGCGCCATCCGTCCCTTTGTTCACCGGCCTCACCTCGACGGCCAGAGCTTCGGCCGCGACAGCGTCGCCCTCATCAGCGAGCACTTCATCCCGGCCGAGTACAAGGCCAACTACGACGCCCTCACCACCGACCTGCTGCAGGCCGTCGACGAAGTGACGGCGGCGGTGATAGCCCGCGCCATCCGCGTGCATGGCGACTGCCATGCCGGCAATATCCTCTGGCGGCAAGACGCCCCTCATCTCGTCGATCTGGACGATGCCCGCATGGCCCCGGCCGTACAGGATATCTGGATGATGCTCTCAGGCGACCGCTCCCGCCAGCAGGTGCAGCTGGCCGAGATCCTCGACGGCTACCAGGAGTTCTACGATTTTCACCCGGCCGAACTGCGCCTGATCGAGGCTTTACGCAGTCTGCGCATCCTCCACTTCACCGCCTGGCTGGCCCGCCGCTGGGACGACCCTACCTTTCCCCGTCACTTCTCCTGGTTCAACACCCCTCGCTACTGGGGCGAGCACATCCTGCAGCTGCGCGAGCAGATCGCCGCCCTGGCCGAACCGCCTCTGCAGGCACCCTGAGCCCTCAACGCTCCCGGTCCCGCATCGACAGAAACGAGGCCAGCAGCACGGCCAGGCCCGTCAATCCTCCCGATAGCAGAAAAGCGGTGGTGAAGGTGCCGCTGGTTTCGGCCAGTACACCGGCGCTGGCCGGGCCGAGGGTCTGGCCGACGGCGAAAAAGACGGTGATCAGGGAGAAGCCGGCGGCTGCCCGGGACAGGCCCAGGAGGTCGCCGACGGCGGCGGCCATGATGGTCGGGATGGCAAAGGTGGAGATTCCGTAGAGGACGACGGAAGCCACCAGGGCCCCTTCCCCCAGGGAAGAGCCGGCCAGCAGATAGGCCAGACTCTGAATGACGAAGACGACCATGAGCCCCGCCTTGCGGCCGAGGCGGTCGGAGAGCGCTCCGAAACCAACGCCGGAGAAGAGGCTGAAAAAGCCGACCCAGGACCAGAACAGGCCGGCGCGGGCCTCGGCAAGACCGAATTCACTGACCATGGCCGTGACGATAAAGGTGCCGTAGACCATGTAGGTGGCGCCGAAGATGAAATAGAGCAGGCCGAGCAGCAGCAGGCTGCGGCCGCTCCCGGCTGGCGAATGTTCAGCGACGGCGGCGGGTTCGAGGGAGGTTCTGGCTCCCAGCGGCGTTAGCCCCAGTTCGGCCGGATCGTTGCGCACCAGAAGCGCCGTGCAGACCGCCGCCCCCAGGGTAATCGCCGCCAGCATGAGCCAGCCCGTGCGCCAGCCCTGCATCCCCAGGCTGGCGTTGAGGGTGGGGATCAGGAAGCCGGAGAAGATGATGGCGGCGCCGTTGCCCATGATCATGAGACCGGCGGCGCGGCCGCGCCGTTCGCGGCGGAACCAATGGGAGATGAGCAGAACCGCCGGGATATTGGCGAAGCCGCCCCCCATGCCGACCAGGGTATAGAAGACCAGCAGGGGCCAGAAACTGTCGGTCTGACTGATGCCGACCATGCACAGGGCGATCAGCAGCAGGCTGCCGGCGATGAGCAGGCGGGGCCGGGCCCGGCGCAGCAGCAGGGGCGCCAGGGCCACCGAGACCAGGTAGCCGGCAAAGTTGCCGGTGCTGACGTAGCCCATCTGGTCGTAGCCGAGGGCCAGACCCGCCTTCATGGCGGGCAGCAGCATGCCGAAGGCAAAGCGGGCCAGCCCCAGGCAGGAGAAGATGGTCAGGCCGCCGCAGAGGACGATGACCCAGGCGTAGTGAAAAGGCAGGGATGTCTTGGGTTGGCTCATGAGGGGCCCGGCGCGAGAAAGCGTAAAAAGCCGCGCCCCTTACGATGCGGGGCGCGGCCAGATGGAACAGTTGGACTAGAGGATCTCGACCAGGGTGAATTCGTAGGTGAGATCTTCGCCAGCCAGAGGGTGGTTGGCGTCGAAGGTGATGCTGTCGTCCGCCACCTCGACCACCGTCACCCCGATGGCCTCGTCTTCCTCGTCGGTGAGCACCAGCTCTTCGCCGACCTCGGGCTGCAGATCATCAGGGATCTGCTCGCGGGGGACGGCAAAGACCTTGCTCTCGTCGTAGTCACCGAAAGCGTCATCCGAAGGGATGGTCAGGGTCTTCTTCTCTCCCGGCGCCATGCCGATGAGAGCCTCTTCGATCTGCTCGAAGAACTCCCCTTCGCCGATGACCAGCTCCATGGGTCCGGTCTCGCAGCCGCAGCCCTCGTCGCCGCAGTCATCGGTATCGCAGTGACCGGATTCGCAGTCGCCGCTATCCAGAGTGCTGTCGAAAATGGTGCCGTCTTCCAGGGTGCCGGTAAAATCGATGCGGACCCGATCGCCTTTTTTGGCCTGTGCCATGATGTCTGTCCTTCCTATGCTGTGTGAAATGATGTTGCCTGTATGTGCCCGGCCGCTCAGGCCGCGCGGTTCTCCTGCCCGCTCTTGCGCAGGTAATAGGCGTAATCGCCCTCGTACACCCGCATGTCGCCGTGATCGACCTCGAAGACCCTATTGACGAGGCTGCGCAGGAAGTGGCGGTCGTGGCTGACCAGCACCACGGTGCCGGCAAAGTTCTGCAGAGCTTCCAGCAGCACCTCGCGGGACTGGATGTCGAGGTGGTTGGTCGGTTCGTCAAGGATGAGGAAATTAATGGGCCGCGCCAGCAGGGTGGCCAGCACCACGCGGCTCTTCTCGCCGCCGGAGAGCTTGTCGATGCGCTTGTCGACGTCGTCGCCGCTGAAGAGAAAGGCGGCGCAGAGATTGCGCACCACACCGATGGAGGCCATGGGGATGGCTTCCTGCACCGTTTCGAAGACGGTGCGCCTGGGGTCGAGGACATCCATGGCGTGCTGGCTGAAGTAGCCCAGGTGGACGTTGGCCCCCAGGGTGACGCTCCCCTCGCTCGGCTCCGTCTGACCGGCCAGCACCTTGAGGAAGGTCGACTTGCCGGCGCCGTTGACCCCGACCACGGCGATCTTCTCCTGGCGGCGGATGAGCCCGGAAACACCGCCGAAGACCGACTTTTCGCCGCCGTCGGGCCGCGGCCAGCGTTTGGCCAGACCGTCGATCTTCACCACGTCGTCACCGCTGCGCGGTGGCTCGGCGAACTCGAAGCGCACGGTGCGCTGTTCGGGCGGCAGCTCGATGCGCTCGATCTTCTCCAGTTTCTTCACGCGCGACTGCACCTGGGCAGCGTGGGAGGCGCGGGCGGCGAAGCGGGCGATGAACTCCTCCTCTTTGGCCAACATTTCCTGCTGACGGCGGTGGCTGGCCAGCAGCTGCTCGCGGCGGATTTCGCGCTCACGCAGGTAAAAATCGTAATTGCCGCCGTAAGTCGTCACCGTGCGGTTGGCCACCTCGATGATACGGGTCACCAGGCGATTCATGAAGTCGCGGTCGTGGCTGGTCATGAGCACCGCCCCCGTGAAGTCGGTGGACAGCCAGTTCTCCAGCCAGACAATGGACTCGACGTCAAGATGGTTGGTCGGCTCGTCGAGCAGTAGCACGTCGGGGTTGAGGGTGAGGATGCGGGCCAGGGCGATGCGCATCTTCCAGCCGCCGCTGAAGTCCTCCACCGGGCGGTTGTAGTCGTCGGGCCCGATGCCGAGGCCGGTGAGCACCGCCTGGGCGCGGGCTTCCAGGTCGTAGCCGCCGCGATGTTCGAACTCTTCCTGGGCATCCCCGTAGCGTTCCAACAGCTCGGCCAGAGCGTCGTCGGCCATGGGCTCGCACATGGCGGCCTCCATGGCCTTGATCTCCTCGCCGAGGGCCACGGTGCGGGCGGAAGCCGCCATGACCTCGGCCAGGGCACTGCGGCCGGACATCTCGCCGACATCCTGGGAGAAATAGCCGATCACCGTCTTTTTCGAGCAGGAAATCTCGCCGCTGTCGGCCTCCTCCTCCCCGGTGATGAGGCGAAAGATGGTGGATTTGCCGGCGCCGTTGGGGCCGACGAGGCCGCTGCGGGTGCCGGGCAGGATCTGAAAGCTGGCGTTCTGGAAGAGGATCTGGGTGCCATGCTGTTTGTTGATGTTGGTCAGGTGAATCATGAATCAAAGCTCCACGGAAAAAGTCCCGCCTTGTTAGCACGACCGACCCCCTAACGGCAAGACAAATAACCGAAATTCGCCTTCAACCCGCCATGGGTCAGGGGTATCGGGAAAACTGTTTGAAGCGCTGTCCGCTTCATGGCAAGATAAGACATTCCCGAGGAGGCGGATATGGAAAGTCACGATCAGGGCACCGGTGAGCGTCTGGCCTGGATCACGCAGGCGGTTAGGGACTTCTGGGCGGTCAGCCCGCACAACACCCTGGGCCCGGACAGCGGTGAGAAAGCCTGGGACGAACCGCTGCTGGCCTTTTCCCGCGGCGACGACTCCTTCTATGACCAAATAAAGGCGGATCTCGGCAATTTCTACTGGACGCCGGCGGACGCTTTCCGGCTGGCCTTCCCCGCCGAACCGGCCCCGGCCGACGAGCTGACGGTGATCACCTGGGTGCTGCCGCAGACGGCTGCCACCAAACAGGAGCAGCGCCGGGAAACAACCCTCCCCGGTCGGCGCTGGTCGCGCTCGCGTTTTTACGGGGAACAGTTCAACTGCGAACTGCGCCTGCATCTGGCCGGCCGACTGACGGAAGCCGGCATTGCCGCCGTCGCCCCCGAGCGCCTGCCGGAATTCGGCTACCGCCGCTCCAAAACCTTCGGCCTGGCCTCCAACTGGTCAGAGCGCCACGCCGCCTTCATCGCCGGGCTGGGCACCTTCGGTCTCAGCGACGGCCTCATCACCCCGCGCGGCAAGGCGGTGCGCATCGGCAGCGTCGTCGCCCGCCTCAACCTGCCGGCGACACCTCGCCCCTACCAGAGTCACCAGCAGTGGTGTCTGTGGTACGCCAAGGGAACCTGCGGGGTCTGCATCAAGCGCTGTCCGGCCGACGCCATCGGCAGTGAAGGGCACGACAAGGATCGATGCCACGACTACATCCGCGCCGTGACCGCGCCTCACGCCCGTCAGCATTATGGCGTCGAGGCCACCCCCTGTGGCCTGTGCCAGGTCGCCGTCCCCTGTGAGTCGCGCAATCCGACGGAAAACCTGAAATAGCATGGGAGGCGCACCGATACCTTCCACCTGGTCTCCGCAGCGCGGCGAAGCGCTGCTTTTCGATCCCGCCAGCGGCCACTGGCTCTACTTCTCCCGCCCTCTGCGCCTGCTGGAAGTCCATGAGGTAGCGGCCATCCGCCCGACCCTGCGCCAACTGGAGGAGGAGGTGGAACGCAGCGGCCTCTGGGCCGCCGGTTTTCTGAGCTACGAGGCCGCCGCCGCTTTCGATACGGCCTGCTCCGTGCTGGCGGACCACGACTTTCCCCTGCTGTGGTTCGGGCTCTACGACGAGCCCCAGGTGGTGGAGCTGCCGCCCCCTCCCGCCGACCTGCCCCGGCCGCTCTGGAAAGCCGCCGGCGATGAGGCGGCTTTCGCCGGAGCCGTGGCCACCATCCGCGACCGCATCGCCGCCGGCGAAACCTACCAGGTCAATTTCACTTTCTCCCTGCACAGCGACTTTCACCAGGATCCCTGGCTCTTCTTCCTCGACCTGGTGCAGGGCCAAAAGGCCGGCGGCGCCGCCTACCTCGACACCGGCCGCTATGCCATCGCCTCGGCTTCCCCCGAGCTCTTTTTCGCGCGCCGTGGACAACAGCTCTGGTCCCGGCCCATGAAAGGGACGGCCCCTCGCGGCCGCACGTTGGAGGAAGATCGGGCTCGGGGAGAAGGACTGCGCACATCGGAGAAAGACCGCGCCGAAAACCTCATGATCCTTGACATGATCCGCAACGACCTAGGCCGCCTCGGCGGCCCCGTGCGGGTGCCGGCGCTCTTTACCCTGGAAAAATATCCGACGGTCTGGCAGCTCACTTCCGTGGCCGAGACAGAGACGGACGCCTCTCTCGATGAGGTCTTCGCCGCCCTCTTTCCCTGCGCGTCCATCACCGGCGCCCCCAAGTACCGCACCATGCAGATCATCGCCGACCTTGAGCAGCGCCCCCGCCGCCTCTACACCGGCGCCCTCGGCTATGTCGCCCCGCAACGCCGGGCCCGCTTCAGCGTCGCCATCCGCACCGCCCTCATCGATCGCCAGCGCCAGCGCGGCGAATACGGCGTCGGTGCCGGTATCACCTGGGGCTCCGAGGCCGGGGCGGAATACCGGGAGTGCCTGCAGAAAGGCCGCATTCTGCGCCAATCGGCTCCCCCACCGACCCTGCTCGAGTCCCTGCGCTGGACGCCTGCGGAAGGGCTCTTTCTGCGGAAGGAACACCTGCGGCGCCTGGCCGATTCCGCCGCCTACTTCGACCTCCCCTGGTCGCGGGAGGAGGCCATCCGCCAGCTCGACCGCCTCACCGCCACCCTGCCGCCTTCTCCTCATAAAGTCCGTCTGCTCCTCGATGCCGAAGGCCACTACCAAGGCGAGGCGCTCCCCCTGCCTCCCTCGGCGCCAGGGCCCGCGCGCCTGGGACTCGCCCCCTTCCCCGTCGACTCTACCGATCCCCGTCTCTATCACAAGACGACGCAGCGACGCCTCTACGACGAGGCCCGGCAGGCCTGCCCCGACTGCGACGATGTCATCCTGTGGAACGAACGGGGGGAAGTAACCGAAACGACCATCGCCAACCTCGTGGTGGAGCAGGAGGACGGTCGCCTGATCACCCCCGCGCTCGACTGCGGCCTGCTGCCCGGCACCTTCCGGGCCTCCCTGCTGGCCCGGGGCACTATCGAGGAAGGCATCGTGCCGCTCCAAAAGTTGTCCTGCTGCCGCAGTATTTTTCTGATAAACTCTGTACGCGGCTGGCGACCGGCCCTCTTCAGCCGGGCCTCCGATCCCCGGTCTGAGCTTTCCGCCAAGGAGACCTGAGAATGATCCTGTTCGTGCTGACCTTTCTGCTCATCTATACCGCCATGCATGCCCTGGTCTTCTGGGGGATGCACCCGCTGTTAGCCGGCCACCCGGCCCTGCCCAGCCTGGCCTGGGTATGGATGGGCGCCATGATCGTCGCCCCGGTGCTGGTGCGCCTGCTCGACCATACCGGCCACGAACTCGCCGCCCGCGCCCTCGCCTGGGTCGGCTACAGTTGGATGGGCTTCGCCTTTCTCGCCTTCAGTCTCTGTCTCCCCCTCGCCCTCTGGGAACTGGCCGCCTGGCTGCTGCCCAAGGTGGCCGCCAGCGCTCCTCGCCTCTCCCTGCACGGCGCCGTCAGCGCTGGCGTCATCCTGCTGGTGACCCTGGCCACCGGCCTCTACGGTCTGCGGGAAGCCACGGACCTGCGCGTCGAACAGGTGCGGCTGACCAGCGCCAAACTCCCCGTCGGCAGCCCCCCTCTGCGCATCGCCCAGATTTCTGACCTGCACCTGGGCCTGATCCTGCGCGACGAGGCCCTGGCCCCCATCATCTCTGAACTGCAGCAGTTGCAACCCGACCTGGTGGTCGCCACCGGGGATATCGTCGACGCCCAGATCAATCACCTCGACGGTCTCTCCGAGCTGTGGAGCCGCATCGATCCCCCCCTGGGCAAATTAGCCATCATCGGCAACCATGAGGTTTACGCCGGCCTGGAGCAGGGACTCGACTTTCTGCAACGCAGCGGGTTCCAGGTTCTGCGCAACCGGACCCAGACTATCGGGACGAATATCACCCTGGTCGGCGTCGACGATCCGGCCACCCGACAAGCCATCAACGAAACGGAACTGCTCCAGGCGCTACCGACAGACCACCTCATCATCCTGCTCAAACATCGCCCGCGCCTTGGCGCCGGCGCCGATGGCCTCTTCGACCTGCAGCTCTCCGGCCATGCCCACCGGGGCCAGATTTTCCCCTTCAACCTGCTCACCCGCCTTGAATTCCCCCTGCAGGACGGCCTCCACCGCACCGACCGCGGCGGTCATCTCTATACCAGTCGGGGAACGGGCACCTGGGGGCCGCCCATGCGGGTGCTGTCGCCGCCGGAAATCACCCTGGTGGAAATCAGTCCAGCCCCCGACAGGCCTTGACGGATCAAAAAAGAAACAGCGTTTGATTCTTTTCTGGCCATGGGTTTTCCCTTCTGCTATATTCAGCAAACTCAATGTATGGAGGGGGAAGCTTGCATGGATATTTTCGAGGCTTTGCGGCAGGCCGTCGACCAGCAGAGCCGCGATGGCGAACTGCCCGATTTCCTGCTACCGCCTTTGGCTGCGATCCTGACCGATCCGGGTAAGTACTGTGACCGGGGAGACCTGCTGCGCCAGCTGCTGGAACAGCTCCGCCACTTCGACCCCTACGCCGGTTCCGGCTGTTTCTGCGACAGCGCCAGCGTCGAGGATATCCGCCGCACCCTGCAACGCCTCGGCTAGTCTTCCCCAATCCGTTTGGCCTTTGACAAGGAGACAACCACGATGAGCGACAAGACCACCCTTTCGTGCGCCAACTGCAGCGCCGTCTGGAACAAGCTGGGCACCACCAACTGCTGGAGCGACCCCCAGAGCCGTCCGGGACAGCCCGGCTACTGCCCCTCGCAGCGCGAGAAGGAGGTCATCGACGACTCCTTCCTGAAGTACCGCGGCGACGATGCCGATGCCAAGCTGGCCCGGGTGGCGGCGATTGTCGAAGGACTCTGCTACCAGCCCGTGCCGGGCTCCGACGCCGTCAACGCCCGCTGGACGCGGGTGGAGGACACCATCGCCCTCGCCAAACTCATGGGCTACCAAAAAATCGGCATCGGCACCTGCATCGGCCTGCTCGAAGAGACCAAGCGTCTGGCCGATATCCTCACGGCCCAGGGCTTCGAGCCCATCTCCGTCTGCTGCAAAGCCGGCAGCATCGACAAGCTCGAACTCGACATCGACGAGAAGTACAAGGTACGGCCCGGCACCTTTGAACCGGCCTGTAACCCCATCGCCCAGGCCAGGCTCCTCAACCAGGCGGGCTGCGACATGAACATCATCGTCGGCCTCTGCGTCGGCCACGACATGCTCTTCGCCAAATACTCCGAAGTTCCCGTCACCACCCTGGTCGTCAAGGACCGGGTCACCGGCCACAACCCGGCGGCCGTGCTCTACGGTCAGAACTTCTACTACAAGCGCCTGCAGAAGCAGCCGGTCGCCATTCCCCAAGAGGCCTTCGAAAAATAGGGGACGGCTCGGGCCCATCCTCTGCAAAGCCCCGGTTTTCACCTGAAACCGGGGCTTTTTGCGTACCGCCCCCTTGACAAAGAGGGGCTAAGCGAATAATATTCTCCAATATGGAGACCATAGAGAATGTTTGACGATATTGACTTGCAGATTCTGCACATCCTTCAGGAAAAGGCCCGAATCCCCAACGCCGAGGTCGCCCGACAGGTCGGCATGGCCCCCTCGGCCGTACTGGAGCGAATCCGCAAGCTGGAGGAGCGAGGCATCATCGAAGGCTACGAGGTGCGCCTCAATCCGCGCCATTTCGGGCAGAAACTCACCGCCTTCATCCTGGTTGAAGCCAGCCGGGCCGGCAACGGTCGGCTGGCTGGCGAACTCGCCGCCATCACCGGCGTGCAGGAAGTCCACCAGGTCGCCGGCGAGGATGGCTATCTGGTCAAGATCCGCGTGGCGGGCACCGAGGACCTCGGCCGTATCCTGCGCGACGACTTCATGGCCATCCAGGGTGTCATCGCGACCCGAACCCAGGTAGTGCTCTCGACTATCAAGGAGACCCGGCGTATTGATCTCGAACCAGCGGCGGGCCCTTGAGGCGGCCACGACCGATCGACCACAAGGCTTACGAAACGACTGACCTTTTTACCTTTTGCGCTAACCCGAAACGAGGAGAATCCCATCATGCCTATGTCACAAGATTTCAAGAACCGTCTCTTTCCCGTGGCGAAGGACATCGCCTTCCACTACGGCACCCCCTTTCACATCTACGACGAGACCGGCATCCGCGAGACCGGCGAGAACCTGAAAAAGGCCTTTGCCGGCATTGATGGCTTTCAGGAATTCTTCGCCGTCAAGGCCCTGCCCAACAAGGCCATCCTGCGCCTGATGAAGGAGATGGGCTTCGGCTTTGACTGCAGCTCCATCCCCGAGCTTATTCTGGCCCGGGAAGTTGGCACCAAGCCCGAAGACATCATGTTCACCTCCAACAACACCAGCGAGGAGGAATTCCTCTTCGCCGCTCAGGACGGCGGCTGCGTCCTCAATCTCGATGACATCAGCCTCATCAGCAAAGTGCCCGTCTTCCCTGAGCTCATCTGCTTCCGCTACAACCCCGGCCCCCGCCGCACCGGCAACGTCATCATCGGCAACCCGGTGGAAGCCAAGTATGGCGTCACCCACGAGCAGGTTGTCGAGGCCTACCGTATGGCCCAGGAGCGCGGCGCCAAGCGCTTCGGTCTGCACACCATGGTCGCCTCCAACGAGCTCGACTACACCTATATGGTGGAGACGACCCGCATGGTGCTCGACATCGCCGAACTGGTGGAAAAAGAGCTCGGCATCCGCTTCGAGTTCGTCAACATCGGCGGCGGTTTCGGTATCCCCTACAAGCCCGAGCAGCAGCCCTTGGACCTGGCGGCCATGTCCAAGGAGATCACCACCCAGTTCGACGCCTTCAAGACCAAGCACGGCTACGCCCCGCGTATGTACATGGAAAGCGGCCGCTACATGACCGGTCCCCACGGCGCCCTGGTGACCACCGCCATCAACCACAAGGACACCTACCGTAAGTACATCGGCGTCGACGCCTGCATGTCCTCGCTGATGCGCCCGGCCCTGTATGGTTCCTATCACCACATCGACGTCCTCGGCAAAGAAAACCAGCCCCGCAGCGAGGTCTACGACGTGGTCGGTTCTCTGTGCGAAAACAATGACAAGTTCGCCATCCAGCGCGAACTCCCCCCCATCGTCGAAGATGACCTCGTCATCATTCACGACACCGGCGCCCACGGGCACGCCATGGGCTTCCAGTACAACGGCCGCCTGCGTCCCAAGGAGCTGCTACTGCACGGCGACGGCCGCGTTGAGCTGATCCGCCGGGCCGAGACGGTGGAGGACTACTTCGCTACCTACAACTTCACTCCGGACACCTTCGTGCCGCCAAAGGGGTGATAAAGACCGCTTCCTGCACACGTCAAAAGGCTGCCGACTCCGGCAGCCTTTTTTCATGGGGGCCGGCGTCACCCCTCCTTCACCGGAAAAACTTCCAAAAGAGAGACTGGCCCGGAAATTGCTTTTTGATGCGCTTATTTCGATGTTTCAAGAGAAGGAGGTCGAGGGTGCGAGCAGCGAAAAAAATCCTGCTGGTCGATGACGTGAAGTTTTTTCTGGATATGGAAAAATCGTTTTTTGCCCGGGAGAACATTCAGATTACTACCTCGCAGAGCGCCTGCAAGGTGCTTCCGCTCATGCGCGCGCTGCGGCCGGATCTGGTCATTATGGATCTCCACATGCCGGAAATGGACGGCGCCGCCTGCTGCCGGCAGATTAAAAGCGATCCGGAGCTCTTCACCACGCCGGTCATCCTTATCATCGACGACGAAGACGAGGACGAAAAGAGGTTCTGTCGGAAGGCCGGCTGTGATGATGTCATTTCGCGCCCCCTGAACCGCCATCGCCTGCGCCAGATGGCGAGAGAATTCCTCCAGATCGCCGAGCGCGCTACCCCCCGGGTCAAAACCCGGATGCTGGTGCATTACGGCGTCGAGCATGAAAAGACCCTGCATGACTATTCCGTCAATATCAGCGCCGGCGGCCTCTTTCTGGAGACACCTCACCCCATGCCGGTCGACACCCCGGTGACGCTGGAGTTTTTCGTCCCCGGCGCCGAGGAGACGATCCGCTGTAAAGGGCGGGTCACCTGGCTGAACGCCGCTCTAAGCAAAACCAAGGCGGACTTGCCGGCGGGCATCGGCATCGCTTTTGAGGACATCCCGGCTGCCGACAGCCAGCGCATCCGCGAATTCATCCATGCCGAATGCGCACCCCACCTGGGCGGAGACCGGACTCAGCGGGGTGATGTGTAAAAGGAGGGAAAGGAAAGAAAAAGAAAAGCGTGGGGGCGTGGGTCCTACTGACGGACCACACAGAGCACGATGACATTGCCTTCGGGCTTGTTCTGCATGAATTTCATCTGGGCTTCTACCGGCGTATTGGCTTCGACCAGCTGTTCGCGGACTTCGCCGTCAATTTCGTAAGATACTTCGTACAGATTCATAATCTATTCCTTCTAAAAAAACCTCAGCGGCCAGATACTAGCGCCCCACGCGGCCGCCTGTCAACCATCGGCCGGCCTAAAAAATCTGTTCAAGCCGCCCCGGCCACCTGCCGGCGTCGCACGAAAAAACCGGACAACTCCGAAAACAACATGCCCGCCAGCATGAGCAGGCAGCCGAGCAGCCCGCGGGCCGACAGGGTTTCCCCCAGAATCAACCAGCCCCCCAGCGCGGCGAAGGCCCCCTCCAGACTGAGAATGATCGCCGTATGGGCGGGATGGGCCTCGCGCTGGGCGACAACCTGCAGCGTGTAGGCGACCCCGACGGACATCAGGCCACCATAGAGGATGGGCAAAGCCGCTGACAGCAGGCCATGAAGGCTGATGACCTCGAGGGCGACTGCCACGGCCAGACTCAGCAGGGAGCAAACGGCAAACTGGATGCACGACAGCCGGATGGCGTCTACCCGAGGGGACAGCCAGCCGATGAGCAGAACATGCCCGGCCCAGAAAAAGGCGCCCAGCAGCTCCAACAGATCTCCGAAAGAGATAGTGAACTCTTCCGTCACGCAAAGCAGGTAGAGGCCGAAGACGGCCAATGTGGCTCCTCCCCAGGTGCCGGCATGAGGACGCTGGCGCCAAAGCAGCCCCAGAATGGGCACGAGAATCACGTAGAGTCCCGTGATGAAGCCCGCCTTGCCGGCCGTGGTGTAGACCAGACCAACCTGCTGCAGGGAGGCGCCGGTAAAGAGCGCCATGCCCGCGGCCACCCCACCCCACAGCAGCAACTTGGTAGAAGCGGCCGGTGAAACAACGGAAGCCCGGTTAATTCGGCGACGGCTCAAAAGCCACAGGGGAAGCAGCGAGAGGCTGCCCAGGGCGAAACGCACCCCGTTAAAGGTGAAAGGCCCCACATGGTCCATGCCCAGGCGCTGGGCGACAAAGGCAAATCCCCAGATCGCCGCGGTCAGCAACAAAAGCACATCGGATTTGAGTGCCGCACTTTTCATAAGACCCGAACTTTCAGAAACAAACGGACAAAAAGGCTCTCTTTTCGGCGCGGAAGATACCCCCGCGACCTCGTGAAGTCAAGAGCTCTTGTCGACGACTGTCCGCTTGAGCGTGAATTTCTTCTTGACAAAATGTGTTTAGACGCTAGAATTATGACCAATTTAGTAACATTAATCCCAACACCAAGGAGAAAGCTCATGGCACTGTGGAGTTGTGAAAAATGCGGATATGAAAAAGAAGGGCGCTGCAAGCCCAAGAAGTGTCCGACCTGTAACGAGCAGACGAATTTCGTCAAAAAATAACCGTCTTCCCTGGCGGGCGCTTCCGTTCCCCCTCCTCGGAGCGCCCGCTTCTTCCTTCCCCTGCGGTACAATCAAAGGCCCTCACGAGGGGCCTTTGATTGTTTCAGCCTGGAAAAACAAGCGGTTAGACTTACCGCCGATTTTTTTTACCTGGGGACTTTCCATCAGGAAATATCATGCTAGACTAAATTTAAAAGCGGCATTGATCTTTGAAATCTCTGGGATGTTCGATACTGGACTTTGGTTTATCCTCAACACCAGGAGTATTTCTTCCCCGGTAAAAAGGCGGTGTGCCAGCCCGCCCTTGAGCGGGACGCCTGAAGCCTTTTTCAGGGGAAGGTTGTTGGACCGTTTGCGGAAACTCAGGACGAGGTCGACATCCCGGAGAAACTGACAGCAAACGAAGTCGGTGTGACGCGGCCTGACGCCGGACGCCGTCCATCCCTCCGCCAGGGGCGTACCAACCCCCGTAAAGAAGCGCAGTCTGAACGTGATCAGTTGGCCAGGTAAAACGGCTTGGTCGGCTGAAGCGATGAAGGCTTTAGCTCAGCGGATCGGATAAAGCGGGCCCCATGCACATCGACTTCGTTCTTAGTGAAAAGAGGCCCTATCCCTGACCGGATAGGGCCTCTTTTGGTAATTGGCGCCGAGCTCAAGGCGTCAGACGTCGAGCGTTTCATCCACTTTGCCGTAGGTAACAACCAAAGCCCTTTTCGTACGGGCGAGCAGACGCGCCGTCGGCAGCGGAGCGCCAAGGTAGTCGAAATAGCCGCCATCCAGAAGATCGACCTCTTCCTCCAGACTGGGGGTCCCGGTCACGGCGATGAGGGGAATCTTGCGGGTCACATCGTTGGATTGCAGAATCTGAACCATTTCAAAGCCGTCCATCTGAGTCATGGCCGTGTCGACCAGGACCAGGTGGGGCGAGTGACGAAGGACCGCCCTGAGGCCTTCGGCCAGGTCCTCGCCGACAAAAAGCTCGTACCCTTCCGCCGTCAGCGCCTGCCGAATCTCTTGTGCCAGCATATTGTCCGGCCCCACCAGCAGGATCCGCCAGCGTTCATTGAGCGCTCCGACCGTTTCGCCAAAATAGTGACGTCTGACCGCGCTCTGGATTTCGGTCGGCGTGGTCAGAAAGGGGACAATCCGCAGATTGAGTTGATGACTCAGACTCTCGAAGACGTCCTGATCAGCCGGGTTGACGACCGCCAGAAACAGGTCCTTTTCCGTGCGGCGCAACGGGAAGACCAACCGGTCGAGGGCCGTTTGCGCATCGAGCAGGTGCAGGGTGCTTTCGGAAACGGGACGTTCGGCCAGTTTGGACACCGCCTGCAGGCCATATTGATGCGCAAGAACCAGCGTGATGTCCTTTTCGCTGATCAGCTCCAGCTCTTCCAGAATCTTTCCCAGCCTCTCCCCTTTTTTGGCCTGCAGGGCCAGCGCCCTTTCCAGGTTGGGCTGGGTCAGCACCCCCGCTTCCACCAGAATCTCGCCAAATCGTTTGCGCTCCACGGATCAACTCTCCCCGAACCAAGGCGCCCTGCGGCGCCGGGATGACTGCGACGCCTCAAGCTACAATAGGACCAGCACACCAATCAAGTTTTATGATTTTAATCCATTACGCCTGCCGCGCTTTTTCATTGCACGGAATCGGGCCCGGGCATAAAATCGCTTCCATTTTCAACACCGGCCATTGCCAGCCCCGGATGATCGGGTAAAAATAAGGAAAACAGAAAAGCGGCCACCACCAAACAAGGGGAGTTCACTTCCATGGAAATTGAAAAAGGCGCCGGCAAAATCGCCAAGACCCTCAGGGTCATGATCCAGGACAAGCCGGGCTATCTCGGCAAACTGACGTCGGCCATCGGTATGGCCGGCAGCAATATCGGCGATATCCGGCTTGTGCGCATGGGCCGGACCCACAACACCCGAGAGATGACGATCTACGTCGATTCGGAAGAGCAGCTGGAAAAGATTCTCGACGATATCGCCAAGGTCGAAGGCATTATCGTCGAGGAGGTTATCGACCTCGTGCACCAGTTGCATGAGGGGGGCAAGATCGCCATGAAGAGCCGGCTGCCCATCAACAGCATCGGCGACATCCGCAAGCTCTACACGCCGGGGGTGGCTTCCATCTGCCGGGACATCCAGAAGAAACCCGAGCTGGCCTATCGCTACACAGCTATCCCCAACCAGGTGGCCATCGTCACCAACGGCACAGCCATTCTGGGCCTGGGCAATATCGGCGCGGTGGCGGGCATGCCGGTCATGGAAGGCAAGGCCGCCCTCTTCGACCGCCTCGTCAATGTCAGCGGCATCCCCATCCTTATCGAGAGCCTGGATCCGCAGGTCATCATCGACACGGTCAAAAACATCGCTCCCACCTTTGGCGCCATCAAGCTGGAAGATATCGCCGCCCCCGAGTGTTTCGCCATTGAGGATGCCCTGGACGAGGCCCTGGACATCCCGGTCATGCATGACGACCAGCACGGTACGGCGGTCGTGGTACTGGCGGCCCTGCTCAACACCACCCATTTTTCCGGCCTTATGCTGAGCAAGTCGACCATCGGTGTCATTGGCCTGGGGGCGGCGGGCATGGGCATTTCCAAGTTGCTCCTCTCCTACGGCGTCAAGAAGGTCATGGGTACCGACCTGAAGGCCGAATCACGCGACATGCTCGAACAGGCCGGTGGAGAAGCCGGTACCCTGGCCGATGTCATGGCCGAATCGAACATCGTCATCGCCACCACCGGCTGTCCCGGCCTGATCAAACCGTCCATGGTGCGCAAGGGCCAGGTGATTCTGGCCCTGTCCAATCCCAACCCGGAAATCACCCCGGAAGACGCCATGGCGGCCGGAGCCTCCTTCGCCGCTGACGGCAAGAGCGTCAACAACGCCCTGGGCTTTCCCGGCATTTTCCGGGGTGCCCTCAACGTGCGGGCCACCCGTATCAACAACAAGATGAAGATCGCCGCGGCCAAAGCCATCGCGGCCTGCGCCGAAGAGGGGGAACTGGTGCCTTCCATCCTGCACAAAGAAGTGCACGCCAAGGTGGCCGAGGCCGTGGAGCGGGCCGCTCTGGAGTCGGGCATCATCAAACCTTGGGAGTGATCGGATTGAGACAACTGAATGGGGGCAGGAAAAGGGGCGTTGCGCCCCTTTTCTTTTTAGCGAGCCGGCGCGCGCCGGCCGGTTAACGCCGAGCCACCGTGTAGCGGCCAAAATCCAGCGGCTCGGCCAGAGGAAGGGGAGACTTGTTGGCATACAGGGCTGTCACCCTGCCGCTGAGCACATCCTGCCCGTAACGGCTGTTCACCTCGGTCTGGTCACATACCAGCTGCACCGGACACTCTTCGATAGCCGCCACCGCCATAAACCGGTCCTGCCAGGGCGTCAGTCCCGGCGCACTCTCCATGTCGGGATTCTTCGTCATCAGCCAGTGGATCAGCGGCGACGAATCAAGGAGAGAATCGGGGGGAAGATTGACCACGAACCGGGAGGCCTTCTGCATCAGAGGCCGGGCCGCACAGCCGTGCCGGAAAGCCAGGGTCAACAGCGGCGGATCGCACCAGACAATCCCCATCCAGGGGGAGGGAAGCAGGCAGGTTTTACCCTGGGGACCATTGAACGTGACCAGGGCCGCCGGGGTCGGATAGAAGGCAGGGTCAAGAGATGAGATGCTGGACATAGGTGGACTCCAAAAGACGCCAAAAGTTCTATGTAATGGGAAATCAAAAAATCACCTTATTCAAGGGAGAATGTCGCTTAATTCTTGACACTGATTATAAGCTTTACGATAATCAGGCATCACACTTTACAAGGAGATTTCCCGTGAAGCTTTCGACCAAAGGACGTTATGGAGTCAGAGCCCTTTTCGACATGGCCTATCATTCCGGCGCCCTGCCCACCCAGATCAAGGATATTTCCCGGCGGCAGGACATTTCGCCTCGCTACCTCGAACAGATTTTCCAGGACCTTAAAAAAGCGGGCTTGCTCAAAAGCAAGCGCGGCCCCCAGGGGGGGTATGTGCTCTCACGCAAGCCGGAAGAGATCCGCGTCAGCGATATCATCCTGGCTACTGAAGGGGAGCTCTTTCTGGTCTCCTGCACCAAGGAAACCGATGACTGCCATGGCAAATGCGATTTCGACGGCCAGTGCGTAACCCAGAGTATCTGGTCGGAAGCCAACCGCCGCCTCAACGAGTATTTTGCCTCCCTGACCCTCAAGGACCTCTGCGAAAAGGCCAAAGACATGGGGATGGAAAAAGAACTCGATCATCGGTTCATGTATTTTATCTGATTTGCCCCCTCTTCACCACCTTCACGGCCAAGGAATTTATCATGCCCACCGCTTTGAGCGAAAATTCACTGGGACAGATCGGCAACACGCCCCTGGTGCGCCTGACCAAAATGACGGATGCCAAGAGCGCCACCATCTGGGGCAAAATGGAAGGACTCAACCCGGGTGGCAGCGTCAAGGACCGCATCGCCCTGGCCATGGTCGAAGCGGCTGAGACGTCGGGCGAAATCCGCCCCGGCGACACCCTGATCGAACCGACCAGCGGCAACACGGGCATCGGCCTGTCGCTGGTCTGCGCCGTCAAGGGCTACCGACTGGTTTTAACCATGCCCGAAACCATGAGCGTGGAGCGCCGCCGTCTGTTGAGCGCCTACGGGGCCGAGCTCGTCCTGACCCCGGGCAACCTTGGCATGCGCGGCGCCATTGACAAAGCGGAAGAGTTGGCCGCGAACCAGGGTACCTTCATGCTGCAGCAGTTTAAAAACCCGGCCAATCCCCGCGTCCACGAGCAGACGACCGGTCCCGAAATCGTTGAGGCCCTGGCCGGAAAGGTCGATGCCTTTGTGGCCGGCGTCGGCACCGGCGGCACCATCACCGGCGTCGGCCGCGTTCTGCGCCGGCACAACCCGGGCGTACACATTGTCGCTGTGGAACCGGCGGATTCCCCCGTGCTTTCCGGCGGTGACCCCGGCCCCCACATGATCCAGGGCATCGGCGCCGGCTTCATTCCCGACACCCTTGACACCGCGATCTACAACGAAATTCTGCCGGTCAGCAACGAAGAGGCCATGAACACGGCCCGCCGCCTGGCCCGGGAGGAAGGTCTTTTTGCCGGCATCTCGGCCGGGGCCAACGTCTATGCCGCCATGCAGGTGGCGCGCCGCCTGGGAGCGGGCAAGAACGTGGTAACCATTCTCTGCGACACGGGCGAACGCTACCTCTCCACCGGCATCTTCGACTAGCAACGCCTGCCCCTGTCTGCCGGCAAGGGCAGGCAGAGCATCGTCATACCACCAGGCCGGGTCCCCCCGGCCTTTTTATTAACTTTCCGCCTTTTCCGGTTCGGGAAGGTGGTTAAAAGGATGGCAGATGTCTCAACCGGCACTCTACACCCGTTTACTGGCCCGACTGACTCCCCTGGGCCGCGTGGCGGTCGCTTTTTCGGGGGGAGTCGATTCGACCCTGCTGCTGTACGCCGCCGTTGAAGCCCTGGGCGTGGAAAACGTGTTGGCGATAACCGCCTCTGCGGACGCTTTCCCCCAAGAAGAACTGGGCTTTTGCCAGGCTTTCACAGCCGCCAGGGGCATCCGGCATCACTTGATCCACCTTGATCCGCTGGTGCGAGAGGAGGTCAGAACCAACGATCCCCGGCGCTGTTATTTCTGCAAGCAGTTTATCTTCGCCCTTTGCCTTCAGGCTGCGCGGGATGCCGGCTTCGACCTGCTGGTTGATGGCACCAATGCCGACGACTCTCTCGACTATCGACCGGGGACCCAGGCTGCCCGCGAGCTGGGTGTGCGCTCTCCTCTGGAGGAAGCTGGGCTGGGTAAAGAGGATATCCGCAACTTAAGCCGCCAAGCAGGCTTGCCGGGCTGGGACAAGCCGCCGCTGACCTGCTACCTCACCCGCTTCCCCTACGGCACGACCATTACCGCAGAGCGTCTCCAGCAGGTGCGCCGCTGTGAGGAATTCCTGGCCAGCCGCGGCTTCAGTGGCTTCAGGGTACGCTACCATGGCGAGGTGGCGCGCCTTGAAGTCAATCCGGACGATTTTCGCCGCCTGCTTGACCCGGCCCTGCGCGGCGAGATTGTCGCCATTTGTCGACAGGCCGGCTTTACCTACGTGTCCCTCGATCTGGAGGGCTACCGCCAGGGGAGCCTGAACCCGGCCGATTTATCAGCCAACCCATGATTTTCACAGGAGAGTCTCCGTGCCTCGAACCCGTGCCCTGTTAGCTGTCTGCGCCTGTGCCGGCCTGATCGGCGCCTTTGTCGTCAGCCTTCTGTTGGGGGTTTTACCCAGGGGAGAGCTGATCCCCACGGCAGAATTCCTCCTGCATGATCCCCTCTCCCCGGAATGGCTCTACCCCCGCCTCTTTCGGGGCGGCGCCTGGGCCTTGCTCTTTTTCGTCACCGTCGCCTCGCCACGCCGGCGCCGGCAGTGGATTCGCAAGGCACTCTGGGTCAGCCTGGTTCCCGCCGCCTGGCAGCTGCTGTACGTCTTTCCCCAGCTCACCCCTTACGGTCTGTTCGGCCTCCAGCTCGGCATCACCGCCCCCTTTTTCGTGCTGCTGATCCACCTGATCTGGGGCTTCTTAAGCGGTCTATTCGCCCGCCTGCTATGGGGGCGACCATGAGGTTTTCCCGCCTCCCTCTGAAATACGGAGTCTTCTTCATCTTTCTGCTGACCAGCCTGCTGTTGGGGATGCAGAAGCGGCCAGACCCTCCGCCCACCGCCACCGGCCTCAGCGGCACCGTCGAGTGGGTTTACGACGGCGACACCCTGAAGGTAGCCGGCATCGGCAAGGTGCGCCTCCTCGGTATCGACACGCCGGAACATGAGGATTCCTCCCGCGACCGCGGCTTCACCCGTCTCGGCGTCCCCGCCAAAAACCTGCGCCCCATGGCCAAGGCCGCCCTGCAGCATAACATCGCCCTCGTCAAGAACCGCACTGTGCGCCTGATGACCGAAGAGGAAGAACGCGACCGCTACGGCCGTCTGCTGGCCTACGTCTACCTGGAGGATGGCACTCAGCTCAACCGCCTCCTGCTCGAAAAGGGGCTGGCCGTGGTCTATAGGCGCTTCAGTTTCGCCCACAAACAGGATTTTCTGCAGGCCGAAAAGACCGCCCGTCAGGCCGAACGTGGCCTCTGGGCGCCCTAGTCCTGCCCTTGCATTCCCCCGGTGTATCTGCTAAGAAAAGCCCCTAACCACACTTCGGGAGTGACTCATGGAAACCCTGCACACCCTTTTTGATCAGCATGTCTTCGGCATCGGCTTCGGCCGTTACGCCACGGCCTTCGGCATTCTGCTGGCGGCCCTGATTCTGCGGCGGGTCGCCGACCACCTGTTCAACCGCTTTCTCGTGCCGCTGGCCGCCAAATCCGCCAACCCCTACGATGACCTGACCCTGCAGAGCCTGCGCAAGCCCGGCACCTTTCTCGTCACGCTGGTCGGCCTCTTTCTGGCCGTTCAGGTTCTGCAACTGCCAGTGGAACCAGTGGATATCCGCCGCTTCGCCCACGCTTTGCTCAAGGTGCTCATCACCTTCGACATCGCCTGGGCCCTGTTCAATCTGATCTGCGTGCTCGAGGCCTATCTGGCCAAGTGGGCTCACCGCACCGACTCGACCCTCGACGACAACCTGCTTCCCTTCGTGCGCAAGAGCCTGCGGGTCTTTATCGTTTTCATGGCCTTCCTCATGGCTGTGCAAAACCTCGGCTACTCCATCTCGGGGCTGCTCGCCTCCCTCGGCATCGGCGGCGTCGCCGTGGCCCTGGCCGCCAAAGACACCCTCTCCAATATCTTCGGTTCCTTCATGATCATCCTCGACCGCCCCTTCGGCGTCGGCGACTGGATCAAGGCGGGAGACATGGAGGGGACCGTCGAAGAGGTCGGCTTCCGCTCCACCAAAATCCGCACCTTCGCCCAGACCCTGATCTCCGTCCCCAACAACGTCATCGCCAACATGCCCCTGGACAACTTCAGCCGCATGCCCAAGCGCCGCATCAAAATGACCGTCGGCGTCACCTATGAAACCACCCCCGCCCAGATGCGCGAGGCGGTAGAACGCATCCGCGCCCTGTTGCGCCGTCATCCGGCCATTGACCAGGAGTTCTTCCTCGTCAACTTCACCGACTTCGGCGCCTCCTCCCTCGACATCATGGTCTACTGCTTCACCACCACCACGGTCTGGGCCGATTACCTCGACGCCCGCCAGGACGTCTGCCTGCAGGTCATGGACATTCTCGAAGACCTGGGTTTGGAGATCGCCTTCCCCAGCCGCAGCATCTATCTGCGCGGCAAGGAAGAGGACGGCCTGCCCGCCCCGGCCGACGCCGAGGCCTGAGACACAAAAGAGCGGGGGGCCAGCCAGGCCTTCCGCTCTCTTGGCATTGAATGGATTTCCTGCTTTCGCCCTCACCCACCTGCGCATGACCCTGGCATTGAAATACCCTTACCACCTGATATTATCAACATAAGGCGGGATCGCTACAGACATATTCCCTCTATTTATCGGGAGTTTCCCAACACTTTTTGGAGTTTCAAGCCTGCGCACAAGAAATCCTCGCCGCCTCCGCTTGGGTTCATTACTTTACCGTCGCCCTTCTAAAACAACTCCGAAAGGGAGATCCCTCGGGCGAAACAAAGTAATGACCGAGTATCTTTTTCCCGCCAGAGGATGCATTTCAGCCTCTTTCGTCCTCGATTTCCATAGCCCTGTCTTTTGGCCTGTTTTCATTATGATATGTGCTTTAAATCGACATCAAACCGGGAGGATTTCATGACGTCATATACTTCCGCTATTTCGGAAAGGCTGGAAGATTTTCTAGGGCCCCAGGTGGTGGGCCAACTGCTCACTGAATGGACGATCAACCTCGTGGTGGCCCTGGTCATACTTATCGCTTTTTATACCCTGTGGCGCATTGTACAGGGACTGATGCGTGCTACCTTTCGGCGCAAGATGGATGAAACGAGCTTTTCCTTTCTTGAAACAATCGTTAAATTCGCCCTGCTGACAATCGGTTTCATTACGGCCCTGGACTCTGCAGGCATCAAAACCTCCGCCCTGCTGACCTCCCTGGGCATCGTCGGGTTGACCATCGGCTTTGCCGCCCGCGATGCCTTGTCCAACCTCATCTCGGGGATCCTGATTTTTATCGACCGCCCCTTCGTTCTTGGGGATCTGGTTGAGATCGAAGGGGTGTATGGCCGGATCGAACGAATCACCCTGCGCTCAACCCGGGTGGTGACTTCCGACGGCCGCATGCTGGCTGTGCCGAACACCCAGGTCATCAACCAGACCGTTGCCTCCTATACCAACTTTCCACACCTGCGCATTGATGTAAAAGTTACGGTCGGGGTCCTGGAGGATTTAGACCACATCCGCGGGCTGTTACTGGCACTGGTACAGGACGATCCGGCATATATGACCAGTCCCGCGCCGCGCGTGGTGGTCACAGAACTGAACGATTACAATGTGGCGGTGGAACTGCAGGCCTGGCTCGATGATGAAAAAAGGCATGTTGAAAAACGTTTCGAGCTACGGGAAAAGGCTTTCAAGACCCTGAATCAGGCGGGGGTGGAGTTGCCCTTTGAAACCCTCAAGCTCCAGCCGCTGGAGGTCACGCTGATGGATTCCAAATCCTGAACCATTGCGAAACATCCTGCCTGGTCGCCAAAGCAGAGCGGAATCCAGCACGGCCTCCGCTCTGCTTCGCTGCACTCACAGGGTCGCTTTCACCTTCCCCACCAACCTTTTCACTCTTCCCCGTCTGCCGGCCAGACGCGTTTAAAGGCCGTCTGCGGAAAAAAACAGAGGGGGCACTGCGCCGGCGCCTCGTCGCCATAATGGATATGCCCGCACATCCGGCAACGCCAGGCCCCAGACGAGCCTTGCGTAGAGTCCTTCGGGTTCAGATCCATCCCTCGCATCAAGGGGAACTGATCGAGGGCCGGCATGGCCGGGACGTACTTCTCCAGAGCATGGCCGGCGAGGACCATCCGCTGAATTTCGCTGGTCCCCTCGTAAATGGTGAAAAGCCGCACATCCCGCAGCAGTTTCTCGAGGGGGAACATCCGGGTATACCCGTAGCCGCCAAAGATCTGCAGAGCCTCGTTCACCACCTCCATGGCCGTTTCCGTCGCCACCATCTTGGCTATTGAGGCCGAAATGGTCGGGTCGTGCCCGGCATCGGCCTCCCAGGCCGCTTTCCAGACCAGCAGGCGGGCCGTCTCAACCTTTTGGTACATCTCGGCGATTTTGAACTGGATGGCCTGAAAGTTGGCCAGCGGCGCTCCGAAAGCCTGGCGTTTTTTGGCGTAGTCGATGGCGTATTCCATGGCCGAACGGGCCGCCCCTACGGCAAAGGCGCCGATAACGGGTCGCGTCCGGGCGAAGGTCTTCATAGCCAGGGCAAACCCCTCGCCAGGCGGGGCGATGACATTGTGCCGGGGTACGCGGACATTGCGGAAATGAAGTCCCGCCGTATTGGAGCAGCGCTGTCCCAGTTTGGGGATGTGTTCTCCGACCTCAACCCCCTCCCAGGATTTTTCCACCAGAAAAGCGCCGATGCCCTTGTGTCCCGCCTGGGGGTCGACGGTGGCGAACACGGTCATATAATCCGCGATGCCGCCATTGGTGATCCAGAACTTGGTACCGTTCAAAAGAAAGTCGTCGCCATCGGGTTTGGCCTGACAGCGCATGCCCGCCACATTGGAACCCATGGTCGGCTCTGAAGTGGCAAAGCAGATGTACTTGCCCTCTTCACGTATCCGCCTGAAATAATCCTTTTTCAGCGCCTCGTTCCGGCAAAGAAGAAGAGGCTCGAACCCGAGGGAGTTGTCGAAAACGGACGTGGCCACGCCCGGGCAAGCCGCGGCAATCTCCTCGGAGATCAGAACACTGTCCAGGATGCCAAGCCCCAGGCCGCCGTACTCAACCGGAATGTCGTGGTTTAAAAAACCTTCCTCCCGTGCCCTTTCAAGCAGAAAGAGGGGGATCTCGTCACGCTCATCGTAATGCCAGGAAGCCGGCAGAACCTCCGTGCGGGCAAATTCCCTGGCCCTGGTCCGGAGCTCCTCCTGGGCGGCAGACAGCGAAAAATTCATCATGCAAACTCCTTCGAAGATGGGTCAGAAGGGCCAGGTTCAACCGCCTATCAACCCAAAGAGTGACTTCTACAGAGCGTGCGAGACGCTCCCAACGTGATTCCAAACCACCTCACGGGTAGATTCACCTTGCACTAGACCCTGCTACCGCTAAACCGGCCACACAAAAACGGAGCGGCAGCCGGCAAGGCCTCCGCTCCACTTCGTTTGCAGTCAACACAGCGTTTTCTACTTCACCTCCACCTCGATCTGGCGGGGGTGGTCGCTTGATTTTTTGGGGAGGACAACCTTGAGAACGCCTTTGTCGCAACGGGCGCTGATGCGCTCCTGGTCAATGGTGGCGGGCAGGGAGAAGCTGCGGCGAAAGCTGCCGTAGCTGCGCTCGATGCGGTGGTAGTTCTGCTGTTTCTCCTTGCGTTCGAGTTCGCGGCAGCCGCTGATGACCAGGGTGCCTTCTTCGAGGGTGACATCGATGTCCTTCTGATCGATCTCGGGGACTTCCATCTTGACCACCACTTCTGCTTCGTCCTCGTAGATGTCGACGGCGGGATGCCAGCTGCTGCTCTCTGCCGGTTCTCCCAGACTGCGCTGGCGGCTCAGGTCGAACAGGCGATTCATCTGCTCCTGCATCAACTGCAGTTCCTGCAGCGGATTCCATTTGCCCGTGGCCATGACTCTCTCCTCCCTCGTGTTTGCCCGGTCACAAAAGGCTGCGGCCGGCTTTTTGCGCTAGATTAACAAAAAGCCGGCCGCTTGCAATGGGAAATTCCCCGTCCGGGATTCTATTGGAAGACCTCCCGCGAGGAAGACGCGGCAGAGTCGGGCGCGAAGATCTCCTGCAGGCTGGCTTCGTCGTCGGCGCCGTTTTGCACATAGCGGCGCATGGCCACAACCCGACGACGGACCTCCTCTTCGGCCCGTTCGCGGATCTGGCTGCCCAGCTTTTTGATCTCCTCGCGCTGGCGGGCGGTGTCGCGCTTGCCTTCGGCCAGATCGGCCTGCAGACGCAGCTCAAAGAAACATTTCTGCAGATTGCGCACCTCCGCCCCGAAATCGAGCACCTCCGGCACCAGCCCGGAAAAGCTGCGCACCCCGCAGATATCCTTGCCTTCCATGCGGTAGGCTTCCAACACCTCCGGCTCGAAGTCGAGATAGTTCTGCTGGGGCATGTACATGCGCGGCAGATACTGCAGCACCTTTTCGGCTTTTTTGCGGTGGCCGCCAATGATGACGGAGGCGCCGACTTCGCCGCGCTGGGCTCCCTTGATCCAGGGGGCACCGGTGATGCCGAAATCGTTGAGCACCGGCAGATTCAACAACACCGACAGGGTGTTGATGGCCAGCGCGAAACCGGCGGAGGGACCGCCAACGCTGTAGGAGGCCGACAGCAGTTGATGATGCAGGGTATAGCCCTCCAGAAAACGCCCGAGCAGGCGGGGCAGGTTGAAGTCAGGGCAGAGAGCCTGCAGATAATTCTCGACCAGGGTCACCGCCTCGCAGGCGCTCTGGCGAGTCATCTGCACGGCCAGGTCCATCTCGGCCGCGCCCGGCGCCGAAGTGGAGACGGCCCCGGTCACCACGATCTTCTCGGGGAAGACCCGGTAGACCAGGGACGAGGCGATGGGCAGCAGAATACCGCTGGTGTCATTGGCCCCGACGCCGACAACGAAGCCGACCTGGGGTTCTTTCGACAGTTCCGTCTCCAGAAATTCATCGAGCTGCTGCTTCCCCTTGCGCAGGGGACTGCCCGCCAGCTGGGTGCGGGCGCTGAGCAGATGCCAGCGGGTGATGGGGAAAATCCCCTGCCGGTAGATCCTGCCCAGGCGCGAGGCGGCTTCATCGAGACAGCCTAGCAGGGATTCCTCGCCGTGCCGGGCGCGCAGGGCCAGACTCGGCTCACCGGCCGCCCCCTCCAGCAGGCCGACCAGGGTCTTGTAGTTGAAGCGCACGAAACGCATGCGTTCTTCCTCGTCCCCCTTGACCGCCTCCATGAGCTTGCCCAGCACCTCGATCTCCGTCGAGCGCAGACTGCGCACCTTTTCGACAAAGGCGGTAAAATCAGCAGGCGTGTCGCAGAGGGCGCGGGCCACCCGCACGATCTCCTCGAAGCTGAGTCCCTCGTCCAGGCTGAGGTCCCGCAACTCCTTGTGCATGATGCGCAGGGCATCCTCGTCCCGCATGTGCCCGGTGACGTTGAGCACCTTCAGGCGCTTGGAGCGGATCAGGGCCGGGTCGAGAATGTCGAGACGATTGGTGGTCAGCACGGTAAAGACCCGGTTCAGGGGGGATTCCCCGTCGATGATGGAGAGGAACTTGTTGGTGACCTTGTCGTAGGGGCTGCCCCCCTGGGCACTGCGGCGCGGCGCCACCGAGTCCCCCTCGTCGAAGAAGACCATGGCGGGCGAGAGCATCTTGGCGATGTCGTAGACCCGTTCGAGATTCTCCACCATGCCCTCAAACGGATTGACCGGATCGGCCAGATCGTTGAGGTTGACCACCAGGTCCTGCACCTCGCGATTATCCCCCAGCCAGGCCCGCACCATGTAGGTCTTGCCCGAACCCGGTGGCCCGGCCAGCACCACCCCCTTCTCTTCGTTGACGTTGTAGAAGAGAGCGTTGTTGGCCATCTCGGAAAACTCGTTCTTGATGCCGCCGATATAGTCGCTCCAGCGGACGCCCCGGTCGATATGCCCCACCAGCTTCTTGTAGAGGGAGCCATAGACGTTGCGGGCCACCTCTTTGAGGGCGTCGCGTACCAGAAACTGATCATCGAGATAGCGGTCGTGGAAATCACCCTTGAGAGAGATGATGGAGTCGATGAGGCGGCGCACGTAGGCCGGGGTGATGCGCAGGCTGCGCTCGTGGAAGATGGGATAGAGATGGTCGACCACCCGCTCCAGCTGCTCTTCGGGAAGGATCCTGTCTTCCTGCCCCGGGTGACCGGCATTGAAGTTTTTGCGCTTGAGCTCCTGGCGGACCACCTCACGCAGGTGGTGGCGGTCCTGCCAGAATTCGCCGATATCGATGACCAGGCCGCGCTCGACAAAACGCCGGTAGATGGCGGGATCGAACTGCTCTGGCTGGTCGGTGGTGGCGATCAGCAGGCAGTCGCGACGGCCATAGGCGATCTCGTCCAGCAGGATGTTGGCCGTATCGACCAGGCTGGCCTGCTGCCCCTTGACGGTGCTCATCTGATCGGGGCGGCCAAAGGCCGAGTGGGCTTCTTCCAGATGGCGGATGCAGGTGCGCCGCTCGTCCCCCATGGCCTTGCGCAGATAGTTGCCCGGCTCCCCCGCCCAGGCCGTCTGGTAGTCGTTGGGGGTGATCATGGCATAGTCGACCCAGACCCCCTGCTCTTCGAGGGAGGAGAGGGCCTGACCGATGCGCTCGCGAAAGAGGTAGCGGATCAGGGGGACGCGGGACCAGAAGCGCAGGCGCTCCACCTTGCGGCGCCGCTCGATGCGCACCGCCAGTTCGGGGTCGACATCCTCCAGGTGACGCCAGAAAGGCTGATCGGAGAGCACCTCCTCGCGCTTGACCTCCAAATCGATGACGGGGCGCACCTCGTTGGCAAAGACGGCCTCCTCGATGGCCTGCTTGACCGTGGCGCTCTTGCCGCTGCCGCTGCTGCCCACCACCAGCACGAGGGGCGCTCGCGGCACCAGCGGATCTTCGGTGTACTCTTTGAGAATGTGGGCGTGATAGAGCTTGCGGAAGGTCTCCAGCAGGGGCGGCGGCACGAAGATGTCGGTGGTCTTGTGGGCCAGCAGAAAGGTGAGGTACTGGTAGTCGTGCCAGTCGAGCTCACGCTCGAGAATCTTTTCCCAGGCGGCCGAGGCACTCTGCGAGCCGGACACCTCGAACCGTCGCCGCCAGTCGCTGAGCAGCTCCGGGTTGCGCAGGTTCTGGAAATTGCGCTCGGATGGCTTCAGCAGCCGCCGCAGCCAGGCCCGCAGGCGGCCGAAGAGGGTCGGCGTCGGGTCATACTGCCGCAGTCGGCGCAGTACGAAGAGGCGGGTCTCGTAGTTCCATTGCTCAACCAGCGCCTCAATCTGCCTGATGCGCTTCTCGGAGAGCCGGACGTATACTGGAGACCGTGTTTTTCGCGGCCTGCTCATGGGGAGAAAGCTCTTCCTTTCTGGCCGGCTCGGGCGGCGCCGGCAGGACGACCGGCGTCGCGCCGGCGGTGTTGTTCAATACGAAGGTATTCTGGCCCTGCTGGTTTTTTTCGTAGGCGGTGGCCCATTTCTGCTGATTGAGAAATTCGAACAGAAAACGCTCCTCCCCTTCCTGCAGACCAACGGCCGTGCGGAATTCGCGGATCGAATCGCTGTAGGCGGCGTAAAGCTTGCGGGTTCGGCTGGCCTCGAGGTCGGCGGCGTAGTTTTCGGCCTCGGCAATGAGCTCCCGCCGCTTCTTTTCCTCGCTGGCCTCGGCCAGTTTATCGCCAAAGCGGGTATCCCGCAGAACGAAGGAGACCACCTCGATGCCGTACTTCTGCTCCAGGTTGGGCCCCCCTTCGTTGATGGGGCGCTGCTTGAGGGCCTGGTAGATCTGTTCCTTGATCTTCTCGCGGTCGGAGATGAGCTCATCGACGCTGTGCCCCTGCATGACGTCCTTGACGATGCCGTCGAAATCGTTCTGCAGCAGGGTCTGGGGTGATTTGTTCTCGATGCCCCAGGTCTCCAGGTCGCCGATGCGATAGGTCATCATGGCGCTGGTCCACAGGGCCACGTTCCCCCGTGACATGATGCGTTCCTCCTGAGATTTGCCGCCGAGATGAAGTTCCTGGTTCATCAGGGGCACCTCCAGCTCGATGCGGGTGAAAAAGGGGAGTCGCATATGCCAGCCGATGCTGTGGACCACCCGCCGCTCGCCCGAAAGGTCTTCCAGGACCACGGCGTAATTCTTGCGCACTTTATAAATGGTCTTGGTCGCGTAGACCAGGGCCACCCCGTAGTAGACCATGACGCCCACCAGAAGAGTCAACGCTCCCCGCTTGAGCAGGGCTTTCATGCGGGCTCGATGCAAAAGTCGAAAACGCTGGTCGGCTTCCATAGTCACCTCTCCTGTGATATGCCATAAACTATAACACTATTTTAAAGTTTTTCTCGACAGCTTTTTTGTTCCACAGGTGGCAAACACATATCGTCAAATGCTGCTGATCCGGACCACTATTTTTGTTTTAAAACATTGTTTACTTTCAATCATTGAGAGCCCAACAGCCACTACGCCACCCTTCCCTGAAAATATCAATATGCCCAGGGGAACGGTTGACCTCTCGGGGTCGAGCGGCCATAATTTGGTAGCAAGCGCTGCCGATCCTGCACCGCTCTTATCCCGACAAAGGAGACCATCATGAGTTCCCAGGTTCCCGTCTATTTCGCCGACATGCGTGCCGGCCACCGAGAAAACCTCTTCAATAAGCTGACCCGCCTGCTGGACGCCGCCGGCATTGAGCGAGTTGTCCAGCGCGGCGACCTGACCGCCGTCAAGATCCATTTCGGTGAAAAGGGCGGCCATGCCTACATCCGCCCCACCTTTCTGCGCCGCGTGGTTGACCGGGTCAAGGCCCTGGGCGGCAAGCCTTTTCTCACCGATTCCTGCACCCTCTACCCCGGCGAACGCAAAGAGGCGGTCTCCGCCCTGACCT
Source organism: Desulfuromonas sp. KJ2020 (assembly GCF_024197615.1). NCBI lineage: Bacteria > Pseudomonadati > Thermodesulfobacteriota > Desulfuromonadia > Desulfuromonadales > Desulfuromonadaceae > Desulfuromonas > Desulfuromonas sp. KJ2020. Next base: position 1,331,944 of record NZ_JAKUKE010000001.1, on the reverse strand, counting down.
GCGGCATTGAAAACGGCTTCGCCTATGCCGTGGCCGGCGCTCCCCTTGTCATGTGCGACGGCCTGCGCGGCCAGTCGGCCACGCGCGTCCCCATCGAGGGCGGCTTGCTCGCCTCGGTTTCCATCGCCCAGGAAATCCTCGAAGCGGACGTGCTCATCGCCGTCTCTCACTTCAAGTGCCATGAGCTCACCGGTTTCGGCGGCGCTCTCAAGAATCTGGGCATGGGCTGTTCGAGCCGCGAAGGGAAACTGGAGCAGCACTCCAACGTCGCCCCGAAGGTGGCGGAGAAGTTCTGCGCCGCCTGTCTGAAAGCCTGCGCCCACGAGGCCATCGCCTTCGTCGAAGGCAAGGCTTTTATCACCGCCGCCAAATGTACCGGCTGCGGCCGCTGCATTACCGTGTGCGAGGAAAAGGCCATCCAGATCCAGTGGAACGAGGAAGCCCCTCGGGTCATGAAGAAGATGGCCGAGTACGCCAAAGGAGCCGTGCAGGGCAAGGACGGCCAGACCCTCTTCGTCAACTTCATCACCCAGGTCTCTCCCGCCTGCGACTGCTACGGCCACTCGGACGCTCCTATCGTGCCGGATATCGGCATTCTGGCCGCCACCGACCCGGTGGCGCTCGACCAGGCCTGCGCCGACCTGGTCAACCAGACCCAGGGGCTGCCGAACACGGCTCTGCAGCAGGGACACGAGCCGGGCGGCGACAAGTTCAAGGGGGTTCATCCCGCTATCGACTGGGAGATCACCCTGGAGCACGCCGAGGTCATCGGCCTGGGGAGTCGGCAATATGAGCTGATCCGGCTGGAGCCGCAGGGGAAGAGCTGGTAGGCGGATAATTCACTGAAAAAGAAGGAGACAGAGCATGCCCATGGAGATTACCTTTCCCGGCGGCGCGGCGGTCAATGCCAGCGTGCGGGGCTTCACCATCCACACCGACCAACCCGAAGAGGATGGCGGCGGCAACAGCGCCCCGGCCCCCTTCGAGTTCTTTCTGTCCTCCATCGGCACCTGCGCCGGCTACTACGCCCTGCGCTTCTGCCAGCAGCGACAGCTCTCCGTGGAAGGGTTGAAGCTGCATCTGGATTGGGAACGGGACCCGGACAGCCGTCGCCTCACCCGGGTGATGCTGACCTTTGAACTGCCGGCGGATTTTCCGGAAAAGTATGGCAAGGCTATTTTGCGAGCGGCAGGACAGTGCTCAGTTAAACGCGCTATCCTCGACCCGCCCGAGTTCGACATGCGTATTGCCTGAAAACCTGTGACTTACAGAGGGGGATAATCGGCGGCAATAGCCGGATCCTGTTCTTCCAGGGGGAGTTCTTGGGCGAGGGCGCTCAGCAAGGCTTCGGCGTCGAGGCGACGCGAAGGCGGGTAAGCGATCTCCACCAGGGCCTGCCGGCTGTCGAGGGTGCGGATAAAGGCGAGACCGTCATAGCTCTCCAGCACGAAGCGCAGGTAGGCGATATGCTGACGGGGGGTGCGGTAAACACGTTTGACAAAGGGGGTGTCCATAAGATGCTCCTGGCCGCGGACCGGCCCGACAGCTCGTTCGCGACACGACAATAAAACAGGTGAAAGGGAGGACCGCCGCCATGATCGTCGCCGTGCCCAAGGAAATCAAGACCCGCGAATACCGCGTCGGCCTGACCCCGGCCGGGGTGCGCACCCTCGTCGAGGACGGCCACCAGGTGCTGGTGGAGTGCCGGGCCGGCTATGGTAGCGGCCTCGACGACGACCAGTATGCGCGGGCGGGGGCGGAAATCGTCCCGACGGCAGCGGAAATCTACCGCAGGGGGGAGCTGATCGTCAAGGTGAAGGAGCCGCTACCGGTGGAATACCCCCTGTTGCGGCCGAAACAACTCCTCTTCACCTATCTTCATCTGGCCCCGGCCCCGGAACTGACGGCGGCCCTGCTCGACCGCCAGGTCACCGGCATCGCCTATGAGACGGTGCAACAGGCGGACGGTAGCTTGCCGCTGCTGCACCCCATGAGCGAGATTGCCGGCCGCATGGCCGTGCAGGTGGGAGCCCATTTTCTCGAGAAGGAGCAGGGGGGCAAGGGGGTGCTGCTGGCGGGAGCCCCCGGTGTGCGCCGGGGCAAAGTGGTGATCCTGGGGGCCGGCACGGTGGGAAGCAACGCGGCCCGCATCGCCGTGGGCATGGGCGCCGACGTCACGGTACTCGATATCGACGCCGCCCGGCTGGCCGCTCTCGACCAGCAGTACGGCAACCGTCTGCAGACCCTGATGTCCAACTCGCAGCATATCGAGGAAGAAATCCACCGCGCCGATCTGCTCGTCGGGGCCGTCCTTATCGCCGGCGCCCGGGCACCCCAGCTGGTGAGCCGCGAGATGGTCGGGGGCATGGAGGCGGGCAGCGTTATTGTCGACGTGGCCGTCGATCAGGGGGGCTGCGTCGCCACCACCCATCCCACCACCCATGACGAGCCGACCTATGTGGTCGACGGCGTCATCCACTACGGCGTCGCCAACATGCCGGGGGCGGTGAGCCGGACCAGCACCTTCGCCCTGACCAACCGCACCCTGCCTTACGTGCGCGCCTTGGCCGGCAAGGGGCTGGCCGAGGCCGTGCGCAGCAATGCGGCGCTGGCCGGCGGCCTCAATACCTACGCCGGCCGCCTCTGCAACGAAGCGGTGGCCAGGGCCCAGGGCAAAGTTTATACCCCGTTTGCGGGCTGAGTCCGCAGGTCAATAAAGTGATCCAGCAGATAGCGGGCGATGCTGCGCTGGGGCGGCAGGGTGGGCAGGTCCGTCAGGGGAAACCAGCGCGCATCCTCCAGCTCCTTCTCTTCCACCCGCACCTCGCCGCCGTCATAGTCGGCGACGAACCCGGCCATCAGCTGGCTGGGGAAGGGCCAACTCTGGCTCCCCACGTAGCGAACGTTTTTCACCCGCACCCCCGTCTCCTCCAACACCTCGCGAGCCACCGTCTCCTCCAGACATTCGCCGAACTCGACGAAGCCGGCCACCAGACTGTAACGCCCGGCGGGCCATTCCCGCTTGCGGGTCAGCAGTACTTCACCCGCGCGCCGCACCAGCACGATGATGCACGGGTGGATATGGGGGAAATGGGCATACTGGCAGGCGACACACGTCTTGCCCCATTCGCCGGGCAGATGCCGCAGCTCGCCGCCACAACCCGAGCAGAAGCGGCTATTCCTCTCCCAGTGCAGAATCTGGTGCGCCAGCCCCCCCAGGGAGAGCTGCGCTCCATCGAGGCTGGGCGTCGTCGCCAGCAGATTATGCAGGGAAAATCCCGCCGGCGCCTCAAACTGCCGGGGCAGACGCGCCGCGTAGAGGGGCTGGCCGTCCCAGCTCCCCAGAAAGACGGCATGCTGGCAAGGCAGCTCGGCAAAAGCAGGATCCCCGGTTCGCGGCCAGACCGGCTCGCCTGCGGACGGCGCGGTCATGAGCACGTCCGTGCCGCGCAGCAGCACCCAATGGGCACCATCCATCCCTACCGCCTGGTCGGGGGTGGACAGCAGCAGACGGCCGTCCAGGGCGGCCCGGTTAAAGGGGAGATGCAGGGTCGACTCGTAGAATGAAGGTAAGGGTGGCATCGGATATAGCTCTTTTAAGGCTGATTCTGCAGATGGAGAAGGAGGGCCAGCTGCGTTTTGCCGTCGGGGATTTCACCGGCACGCAGTAGCCGCAGCGCCTCAGCGAGGGGCATGGGCACCGCCTCGATATATTCGTCGGGCTCCGGCGCCGCTGGCACCAGTGTGAGGTCGCGGGCCACAAAGAGATGGACCACCTCGTCGCAGAAACCGACGGCCGTGAGCATCTCTCCCAGGCGCTCGATCCGGTCGGCCCGGTAGCCGACCTCCTCCTGCAGTTCACGGTGGATGCACGTCTCCGGCGCTTCGCCCCCTTCGAGACGGCCGGCGGGAATTTCCCAGATCATGCCGCCGCCGGCGGGCCGGTACTGGCGGATGAGCAGCACGCGGCCGTCGTCGAGGATGGGCAGGACGGCAGCGCCGCCGGCATGATGCACGATCTCGAAGTCGGCGCGGCGGCCGTCGGGCAGCTCGTGTTCCTCGATGGCCAGGGAAATCACCCGACCATTGAAAATCTCCTGTTTTTTCATAAGCAAAGCTCCTGGCAGAATCAGGGGAGGCGGGGGAACATCAGGGTCAGTTCCCCCGGCACGGCCTCGACCGTCACCGGCAGACGGCCGGCGCAGTCGCCATCGAGCTGCACGGCCACCCCGTCACCGGACAAGACAAGGCGGCGCGCCTTGACGATACGCACCCCCGGCGGCATTAGCGGCCGATGCAGCCCAATGCGCAGACCGTAGAGCAGCTGGGCCAGGCGGCCCTTTCGGAGGAACAGGCAGGCTTCCAGGTCATCCGACTCCAGGCAGGCCTCCGGCGTCAGCACGAAGCGTCCGCCGTAGCAGCGGGCATTGCAGAGGATAAGGCCATAACAGGTCTGCCGGCTGCCGTCTTCCATTTCGATCAGAATTTCACGGGGGGGAGAGGTCAGCCAGACCTGCAGGGCGCTGATGACATAGGCGAGCTTGCCCAGCCGCCGTTTGAGCGGCTGACTGACCCGGCAAACCGCCTCGGCGTCGAAACCGACCCCCGCCATAAGCAGGAAGCGGCTGTCGCCGGCCTTGCCCAGGCAGACGGGACGCGCCTCCCCCTCAAGGACGGCAGCGCAGGCCTGTTCGACCTCGAAAGGGATTCCCACCTCCAGCGCAAAGACGTTGGTGGTTCCCAGCGGGAGAAACCCGAGCGGGACCTCGGCAGGAACCAGGCCGTTGACAACCTCGTTGAGAGTACCGTCGCCACCGGCAGCGACCACTCGAAAATAGCCGCCGTCACGGGCCTGACAGGCCGCCAGGGCGGCATCCCCCCTGGCCTGGGTCAAGGTCAGGTCGACAGCATAGCCCCGGGCCTCGAAATAGGCGCGGGCCTGTTCGATTTTCTGACCGGCATTGCGTCCGGCCACGGGATTGGCGATGAGTTTGATGGTGTTATTCATAGCAGGGCGCATCATAGCAGAAGCCGGAACATTGGCAAAAGGGGGATTGCAGAATGACCAGGGAAAAAAATCCCGTCGACGCCCTGCGGGCTGACAGGATGCCCTCGGAGTGCTATGCTGCCTCCGTTAGCGAATTCTTTTCTCGGAAGAAATTATGGATCATGATTCCCGCATCGCCTGTCAGCAGATCCTGCGGCAGGACGCTTCCGTCTTCTCCATGCAGCAGATGGACCTGCCGGCCGAACTGGCCGCCGGCCTGAGCGCCGCGAGTCTTTTCGAACGCTACCTGCAGCACATCCGCCGTTTTACCCTCGGCCTCATCCGCCCCACCTGCGCGCAAGGCCAGGTCCATTTCCGCCTGCTGGGCACCCGCCTCTCGCTGCTGGCCTTCGACGGCCCCAGGGCGGCATCGGATGGAAAGGCCCAGAGCCTGACCCTGGCCATCAGCGGCGGCCTGCTGGTGCAGCCGCAGAGCTGCGACCGGGGCGAACTGACCTTTTCCTGCGAACCCTTGGCGGAGACGGTGCGCCTGACCCTGCGCCTTGCCGACTTCTGCCCCCTGCTGCTCGGCAGCAGCAAGCCATCCCTGGGGCGAAAATTCCTCTATCGCTTCACCCAGGCCGCGATCCACAAGGTGGTCACCTTGCGTTTTTTTGCCCGCCTCTACCGGGAAAGAGCGGGCAAAGGCGCCTGCTGCCACGTGGTGCCGGCCCGTTGGGAACAGGGCGAGGATATCTGACTCGTCTTCTCCTGCGGGTATTTCTTAGTCAGCGGTTGGTCCTCAAAGACTAACGTACAGTGCTTCGTTGCCATTCCAAGCAAATCTGGAAAATATCCATGAGGAAAAATAAAAGCGGCTGTCCCGAATCTGGAACAGCCGCTTGGATGTCACCACTTGACGTGGGATCTAATTGGCGCGTTTGATAAAACCCTGTCCCCCCTCCTGACCCACGACCAGGGGTTGGGTGTCATTGTTCAGGCCGTATGCCTGACTCGCCGTATTGAAGAGTGTTTTAGCGGTCAATCCGTCCCAAACCGTAGCCAGTTCGGCAACCTCGCTCCAGCCGGCAACTCGACCATTTTCATTGATCGCAACGGCACTTCCGGCCGCCGCCAGGTCAACAGGTGCGGAAGCCACACCCAGCTCGCTGATTGTCCAGGTAACGGGAGAGAGCGTCGCATCGGCTTCACCCGCCACCTGACGGGCACTGTTTACGGCGTTAGCGACATAATCCACCCCAAGGTTCACGGGAACAAATCCGGCCCCACCGTCGGTTGACCGCCAGAGAGCCGCGTGGATATCACCATTGCCGGCAATGGCTTCACCGACAACCAGGATTTCGAGAGCGTCAACCCGGGCGACGCCATTTGCCGCACTGAAATGGCTTACAACGCCGCTGCTGGCAAAAATGTTTACCGGCAGCACCACGGGGGAATCGACAAAGTCACCATTACCGTCAGCTTGCCAGATAACGGCGCGCGTTGCGCCCGTCGCGTCCATGGCGGAACCCACAACAAGAGTACCATCGGCGCTGATGGCGTAAGCCGCATAGTTGCCGGTCGCGGCCAACTGCGGCAAAGTCACCGGGGCGGCAGGGTTTGCCCAGAGGACGGCTACCAGGCGGGTGCCATCATCAGCCTGGCCAACGGAACGGCCGTCTTCATCGATGGCGAAGGCCGCGGCGAATTGACCATCAACAAGGGGAGCCAGAGCGACAGGCTGGACGACGGCGTCCCCGCTGGTGTCTACGGTCCACAACGAAGCGGCGAAGGGATTGCCCGCTGTCACTTCGGCGAACCCGATGACCTGGTTAAGGCCGTTGACGTCCAGAGCAGCCGAATAATTGACTGTCACGGCCGTTCCCGTACCGTCGTCAATCTGTTCCAGAGTGACGCCGGTTCCTCCGGCTTCAAGAGCGCCGGGAGGAGAGGAACTTCCACCGCCACCACAGCCTGCCACCAACAAGGTGACAAGAGAGAATGGGATCAACTGTTTTATAAATGCGTTCATAGTTGCCTCCTTGATTAGCGCACCTGCAGCGCCTGGGTGACCGTGGTCCCACCGTTAGAGCTTGAAACGAGGGTCACACTGGTAAGATTGGCTGTCGCCGTTCCACGGAAGCTCCAGCGACCGTTGTCGCCAACAACCACGCTGCCGACAACTGGACCATCCGCCGCACCGGCATGGATCGTGAGACTGGTGCCGGGGAAGTTGCTGGTGCCGCGCAGATCCAAGCGGAGATTGCGATTATTCAGGCGGGCCCGGTCAATAGTGATTATTTCGATCGGGATGACAGTGATCGTCACAATGGCGGTATTCGATGTCAGACCTGAGCCATCGACAATATTGTAGGCAAAGGTATCAACCCCACCGGTTTGGGCAAAGTCGGCACTGGGCGTGTAGGTCACCGTCCCGGCCGGATTGTTGGCCACGGCGGTACCGTTTTCAGGACCGAATGCCTCCCCGACGGGGAGAACGCCGACCGTGACCGGCGCGCCATCCGCAAAAACGTCATTCCCCAGGACATTGACCGTCACCTCGCTGGCAACAGCCAGATCAAGGGTCGCCGCATCATTGGTCGCTACCGGTGCGGCAGGGTCGATGGCGAACTCAAAGGTCGCCGGATCGTAAATCTTCCCGGATACGGCAAACTGGTCGGTTTCACCGATGAGACGCCAGTCGCTGTCGTCCAGAATTTCAACACGGAAATAGTTCGTGCCAAAGGGACTGCCCACGACGGTGTGTTCCACACCAGGATTTCCGACATAATAATTGAACAGCCCTTCACCAGCCGCGCTGGGGGTCCGCAGAAGGGGGTCCGAATTGGCGGGATTCGGATCGAAGGTGTCCCACTTGAGGAACGTCGGGCCGATATCGCTGTACATGGCCCCGACGAAAGCGAAATCCGGGTCGGAGGGATCGGCGATACCGATATCGGCGGTGTAGTTGATGCCGCTGTCATCGACCGGCACATCTTCAAAAACGATCTGGCCATAAGGGTGGGTCACCCGGTATGTTCCGGCTTCCGCCGTATCGACCCGGATGCGTACTCGACCGAAAGCAATCTGCTGGCCGTCTATCAGTGCTTCGGCGCCGCCGAACGTTGCCTCAAGTCCCAAGACCAGGGCGGCTCGTCCTGCCGGCACATCAAAGCGGGCATCCGCCGACCACCAGAAACCCTCGCCGCCGGTGCGCAGAGTGGTCTGAGTGGTGTTGGTAGGATCTATGGGATCAGAAATGCACATGGCGTCGCCAGGGGTACAGAGGGTGAGCTGAACCCCTGCAACCGGCTCCAACGCCGTCCCCAGGTTTTCCTGATACCAGATGGGGTAGCCCACCGCGTAGTCATGATCAACTCCGGTGACTTCCCCCAGGGAAGGATCGGCGAAAGGAGTGACGCGATTCACGGGGCCGAGATCCAGCAATTTCTGTTCGGGGAAGTTGGCGTATTCGTAAGGTACCAGGGCTTTGGTTGGGTCGAATACTTTACCCATAACAAAGAATTGGTCCGTCTGAACATCGATGCCTCCGGGGCCTTGCACGCGGAAGATATTGCCGTTGGGGCCACCGACAACCGTACTGGCCACATTGGGATTGCCGACATACTGCTCAAGGATCACCCCGGTCGGCTCTCCGGTGTCGGGATCCAGCTCCAGCACCTGCAGGGACTCATTCGTCTCGTAGTTCGGCCAGGTCAGAAACGGCCCGATAGGAGCGCTCAGGGTCCCGCGGAAACCAACGGCGGGAAACAGGAAATTAGCAGCGCCAATATCGGCGGTGTAGTTGATGCCTTCCGCCGGATCGACCACCTCGAACACCTGGGTCTGGTAAGGTTGGGTTACCGTGTAGGTGCCGGCCACAGGCGTATCGATGCGGATACGCGTACGCCCGAAGGAAATCTGCTGCCCGTCGATGGGCGCTTCGGCTCCGCCAAAGGTGCCTTCGATGGCCAGGGTCAGCTCCGCATCTCCACCACCGGGCATGACCATGGATGTTTCACCAAGCCACCAGAAACTCTCGCCGGTTATCACCAGGGGGTTGATAGGATTTCCATCGCCATCCAGCTCCAAGGGGTCACCGATACAGAGGTCAGGGCGCGTTGCGTTGCCCGCCGGCGGCGGCACACAGAGTTCCAATTTAAGGCCGGCTCCATCCTCGTACCAGGCGGGATAGCCGTGGGGGGCAATGGGAATGCCCAAGTCCGCGAGGGCAGCCCAGGCTGCCGGGACCAGGCCGGCAAGAAAGATCCCTGCCGCCAGTATTGAAAAAACTCGTTTCCTCATAATAAATCTCCTTGTCTCAGGTCATACCGTTAAAGAACTGACCGCTATTCTTTTACCCTGGATATTCTGGTTGAAAATGAAAAGCTCAACCGTATCCTTCAGGGCTACGTACTGGTTTTCGCCAGCCTCATCCCACTCACGGCTGAACCGGCAGGGCGACGAAGGCTGTCCACCCCCTGAGGCCAACAATCTGATTGTAGTTATTGATGCCGTACGCCTGGCTGAAAGGAACCCCCAGATTCGGCTCAATACTGGGATAATCAGCGTTCCAGAAGGCAGTCTGATCATTTCCGGAGAGCACTTCGGCATGGCCCACCAGAATATCGGCATTGTTAATCGCCTGCGCCGTGGTATTGGACCCTAAATCCGCAGCGATGCTGCCGTCGGTATTCCAGATGATTCCGTGGACCTCGCCGGAGGCCAGTTCTACTTCGCCAACTATGCGGCCCGCCTCATCCCTGCCATAAGCGGCACTGGCAACTTGTGAGGCGGAAAGAACTGAAAGCGCTGTCGGGTCCAGGTAGCCACCATTGGGGCCAGGAGACCATACGACGGCCTGGACCTCCCCCTCGTCGTTTCGGGATTCCCCTACTACAACAGCGTCCTCACCGATGAAGCTGGCGGAACTGAAGGCTTCGGCATCGGCACTCAGATGGCTGAGAATGACCGGATCGGAGGAGGTGCTTGGCCACATTACCGCGACGGTATTGCCGATACTGTCGTAAGCGGCTTCGCCGACAATGAGGCCGTCATCGCTGATCGACAGGGCGGCACTCGCGCCACTCTGGAAGAGACCGACCGTACTCAAGGCGGTCGCCTCGGTCGAACCCGATGACCAGAAGACGGCCACGGTTCTGTCGTCGGCCATGTCAGTTGTGTCGGCGCCAACTTCCGACTCGCCGACGCGAATCCCAAAGTCATTGACCCCGTAGGCGGCGCTATGATTGTTGCCGGGCAAAGGCTGCAGGAGGGTGGCGGCAGGAGCGCTGTCCCCGACATTCCACTCGGCCCCTTTCAAGCCATTGGTCCCATCGGCATAACCGACAGCCAACCCAGCATCATTTATGGCCACAGCAACGCTGAACTGGCCGCCAACCCCCTGAAGGTCCACAGTTGTGAAGGTTGTTCCGCTGCCGGGAGTCGGTCCGTTCGGATCCGTTTGCCCTCCTCCGCCGCCACTGCCGCCGCAGCCCGCGAGCGAAAGTATTCCGGCTAACAGCAGACCGCTCAGTAAATGTTTTCGATGGCTTTTCATATGGCCTCCATGTGTCGCCGCCGCGCGGCAACGTCACTAATCATGGTTAATCTGTCTTCAGCAGCAAGACCACCGACCCTCTTCAGATCAGGCCGGATTGACCTGGATCGGCAATCGAACCGTGAACAGGCGCGCGTCGGTGTACCAGTGGTGATAATCGACTTCCACCACATGCTGTCCCAGGCTCGCCGCCGTGCCGGTATCGATCAGGATATCCCAGCGCTGGGCGGTGGTGAGCTGGAACTGATGATTGACGCTGCTCAGAGAATAAGGGGCCGAATAGCTGCCGAACGGGCTTCTTCCGAGGGTGCGCCCGTCGATCCCGACGACTGTTCCCTGCAGAGTGCCGGGGAAACGCCAGCGGGTGGTGCAGTAGCTGGCGTTTAGTGCCCGCACCAGAAGTTTTTGCCCAAAAGTAGTGGTGGCACCGGCGCCCGTGAGCAGGGTGCCGTCGCCGCCCGGGGCGACGGGTGCGGGAACTCCGGAGACCACGAACACCGTCGGATTAAAATCATGCAGCCGGGGATTTTCCGGATCGGTGATGGACACGAACCCTCCACTGACGATGCCGGACTCCGGGCTGTAGTTAGGATGGTTGACCGTGCTGTGCCAGCGCACATCGATGTCGTCCGCCGCCCATATGGCCTCCGCGTCATAGCCGACCGGATTATTGCCCACCATGACGGCCCCCGGCCCGCCATCGACAAAGGGAGCCCCCGGAACGTCCGGGTCGATGATCAGCATGCCGTACATGCCCATCTCGAAATGCAGGACGGTGTTGACATGGCAGTGGTAGAAGTAGGTTCCCGCCTCACCTGCCCGCCACTGATAGTCATAAAGGGCGCCATCGTTGATATCCATGGTCAGATGACCGACCCCGTCATTCATCGGCGTTGGTTCTATGCCATGGTGGTGAATGGTATGAGGCCCATTACGATTGGCCATGCGGCTATGGACGACTTCCCCCTCGCGACAGCGGATGGTTCGCGCGGGCCAGGGGGCCACTTGCGTGTCGTCAGGAAGAGTCGTCCGAAAACTCCAGATGTTCACCAGACCCAAGCCAGGGACGTTTAACGGAACGTCCAGATCATGGTGAAGGCCCCTGGTGTCGAAAAAACGGTCCGGTTCAACCCGGTCTGGTGTTGGCAGCAGGACATCAAATTCGCCTTCACCACCAGGCACCAGGGGAAGTCCGCCGGCCACCAGAGAGGGGTCGAGCAGTCGAACCGCCCGGCTGTTAGGAGTCTGCGCCAGCAGGTCGGCACCCATTTCACCGGAACTGGGTGGTATCGTCCATTCCTCCCAATCCTGCTGTTCGATAGGATCCGCGGGATCGAAAGGTGTGCCGAGATCACGTCCTATAAGATCAATGGAATTCGACATAAATCATCTCCTTGGAGGTCATGAAAGGTTTTCGGTCAGCGTGGGCGAAGCGGCACGGTACGCGACGAAAAATTATGACTACGGTCCGAATCATCATCCGCACGATGATAGACAACGGTAACGAACCCCCCTTTAGCTAAAACGGGGAGTGCCCTGCCGCGATATTGCCAGCGTCCCTGGCTGTCGATCGGCACCCCCCCGGCAAGCATTTCCCCATCCGGCCCACCAACATGAATACCCACGGTAGCCCCGGCCTCGGGGTGACTGGAGAGCCGACCGGCAATTTCGAAACGTCCGCTTCTGACCCGCAAATCCATGCGGTCGACGAATATCACCACATTCATCGGGTCAACCGGCCCGGAAATCTGCCAGTGCGTAGTGAGACCATGCGGGTAGTTGCCGCCGGCGGCCGTGTTGGAGATCTCGTTGTGATCGTGCATCGGATAGAGCAGGGGAAAGAACTCCTGCTGCGGCGGCCAGGCAGCGGCAGGGATGTCGGGCGGCGGTATAAAGGGCAGCAGCATATCCTTGATGTCGCCGGGCTCGAGTGACCAGGAGTCCAGCATGGTCAGATTGCTATGTATCTGTCTGCTTCCGCTGAGATAGTTGGCATGGCTCAAGGGATAGAGATGGTTGCCATGAATGTGCAGGGAATGCCACATGAGTCCAGCATTGATACAGCGGATCACGCAGGGTTGGCCTACGTTGCCATGAATGGCGACGTTGCTCTGGGTGTCGAAAGTGCCGCGGTTGAGCGCAAGCTTGTTGAGGTGTTCGATGTCGTGACGCTCATCCCGCAAACTACCTGGAGCAAGGTCGGGAAAAAGATTCTTCCCGTGCTGAGCGGCAAAGAACCCGCTCTTGCCGTTGAGGGTGAAATACTGGGGCAGAATCCCGGCGAGAAAAGCTTCCGGAGACACGCGGCTCGAATTGCCGGCTACCCATTCGCATTTGTCCGGGTCTACCGTATTGGTCACCCAGACCGCGTTGCGTTCCTGATCCCAGGGGTGCCCTGGAAAGTGAACGGTTCTGCCCAGATCATCGAAAAGCCTTTGCACGCTCTGGGTCGGATTGTCGTATGGCGTACCGTTACTTCCCACAAGCTGCGGCAACACAACCAGAACGCCGTGCAGTCCCATCATACGATTAACTGGGGCGTTGGTCGGGTCAAGATAGACATAAGTCCCGGGTGCCGGGGCGGTAAATTCGATCTCCACCGATTCGTCCCGCTCAACCATGACTTCCTGCACGGTTTCTCCCCCGACGCGAAGATCTACCCCGGGGATGGAAAAACCTTTGGTGTCACCGCCACGATTAATGTCGTTGGAAACCCTGAGACGAATACGATCTCCCGCAAGGGCAACCAGCGTCAGGCCGGGAATTCTCGGCAGATAGGGCGAATCGTACGGATTCTCGGCGATATGGGCCAGATCGTCGTCGCGGTCACCCGAGGTAAGGCGGAAACTCCACATGGAGACCACCCTCTCGTCGACCATTTCCGCACCGACCTCGGCCATTTCCAGGTTGATAAAATCAAGGCCCGGTATTGTTGCGGCGAAAGCCTGACCCGCATTCCAGAAACGCGGCCATCCTGCCATACTCCCCACCGCCACCGCGGCCAACCCTGTAGTGCTGAACTTGATGAAATCGCGTCTTTTCATTAGACCCTCTCTGGTAATTTTGCTATATTTCTCCAGGCCAATTGCCACACGGCTGAAGAAATCATTCCAACGTATTCCAATGATAAATCCTCAACAAATCTCGCCTCTGAAAACATTCAAGTTTCGGTATTTCTATTAATAACTTTTCCGAATCTTTTACTTAACTATTTACCGCCTATGTTAGTGGTGTCTATAGGGGGCTCTCCCCATAGTTGGGCAGGAAAACCCTACTTTGGCACGAGAAGTAAAAACAGATCGCTGGACTGCGGTGACAAGGCGGGAAGCCTGTGCTTCCCGAAAGGGATGGGAGCTGAATTGCGCAACTCAGCCTGGAGGAAGGGAGTCATGCCAGGGGCAGCTTTGCAGACAAAGCTGCCCCCGGCAATTTCCCCGTTCAGGGGTCAATGAAAAGTCACTGTGGCAACGCCACAAAAGCCCGGGACTCGGACATGCCGACGATCTGCGTGGTGTCATTCACGGCATAGGCCTGACTTGAGGGTGCATTGATTATTTTGACGTCTTCAGGGTTTCCACTGTTCCAGATAGTTCCCCAAGCGGCATTGGTGGAGTCGAAACTGCGCCCCACGACACGATTGAAAGTGTTGGCGCCGGTGAGACTGGTGTTCCTACCAAGGTCCTGTACGGTGGTGACGACACCTTCGGTATTCACGGTCCAGATCACCCCGTGCCTGCTCCCGTCAGCGGCTTGTGATTCGCCGACAACACGTCCGCTCCCGTCAATTCCGAACGCCACGCTGGCAATGTGCCCTCCCAGAGGAGGCAGAGCGACAGGGGGAAGGTAGGTCGAGGCGGCAGCCGCCGGCAGCCAGAGCGCAGCATGGACCTCATCTCCTGAAGCCACCTCCGCTTCGCCGACGATTGCCCCGTCATTGCTGATAAAATAGGCCGAGCTGAACTCCCCTCCAAGGGTGCCGAGGTTCACCGGCGCGGCGCCGTTATTCTCCCAGAAAATCGCGACGGGATTTCCTTCGGCGTCAACAACTTCCTCTCCGACGATCTGCCCCACCTCGTTGATGCTGTACGCTGCGCTGAAGCCGGCGCTGCCCAAAGTCGCTAAAGCCGTGGCCTGTGTTTCTCCAGCCCCCCAGTAGGCGGCAACGATACGAGTATCCCATTCGGATTCCCCGATCGCAATGCCCTGGTCATTAATCCCGTAGGCGGCACTGTATTCGCCCCCGGCGAGAGGCTCAAGGGCCGTCGGCTGGGGATTGGCGTCCGCCACTGTCCAGCGTGCCGCCCGAATAGAAAATCCGTTGTCGGACATGCCAACAACCTGGCCGCTGTTGTTATTATCAATGCCGGCCCCAAAGGCCCCGGCTAGAAAACTCTGCAGGATCTTCACATCGAAAGAGAGGTCGGCAACCGCCTGGCCGTCGCCAGTGCCACCCCCGCCACCACCCCCACCACCGCAAGCGCTCAGGGTTAAGGCGATCCCCGTCATCAGCCCCAGAATACCCAGCTTTATTTTTTTCCCCATAATGACTCCTGTCGTGATTGAGAATCACCTGCTTAGGTTTCGGCAACCCCCTTAACCCTGCACTGTCAAAACCGCTGTGGGTCAAGGTTGATAGTGAAACGACTCCAGGGCCGCACCGGTCAGCTCATCGGCCAGGTAGGGCTTCAGGGGCGGCAGACCTTCCGGCTGGCGCCCTGAGGCACCAACAGCCGGAAGCACCCTCAGGTCACTGGGCAGAGCCCGCTCATGCTTGAGGTTTCCCACGGGAACCTCCTGATGCCCATCGGCGAGAATCAATTCAGGGTGATCGAAGGGGGCCCTTTCCCACCGCACCCGCTCATCGGTCAACGACTTCAGAAAATCAACCAAAGCGACCCTGTCTTCTTCCTTATCGTCCCCCTTGAGTCCTTCAATATCCTGCATGAAAGGGTCCAGATCCGCCAGATTCGCTTCCCGAAAATTCCCGCCGCGTACATAGAAATCGACGACCTGCATAAGAGTCAGCATCGAACCGTTATGCATATAGGGTCCGGTCAGCTCGACATTGCGCAGCGTCGGTGTCTTGAAGGCCCCCTTGACTGAGACCCGATCGATGGCCGTCCCGGTGGGCGGGCAAATCAGCGGGGGGTCGGCGCGCAGGTCGGGAACACAGCCCTGGTCGGGCACAAAGCGCGGATCGAAGGTCAGACTCCCGGGCTGACTGCCGTTGACAATCCCCCGTTGATGGGCGAAGGACAACGGATTGCCGAAAGGATCGGACCCTCCTCGTCCGGGATCATCCGCGGTCCGGGTCACACCGATGTTATAAAAACCGATGTCGTAGGTCCCCAGCAGGCCATCGCCCATATTCATGGTTTCGATCACCCCTGGTTCCGCCGGGTCAGTGGCGTTGCTGATTGAGGCTGAGGTAAATTCGCTACCGACATGACAGTTGACACAGCCTGTTCCGCCGGCAAGAAAAAGCCCGAACCCCCGTTGGGCGCTTTCGGAAAGAGCCAGGGGATCACCCTCCATGAATCGGTCAAAAGGGCTATCGTCTGAAACAAGGGTCGATTGATAGAGTTGCAGAGCGAGCCCCCAGAAGAGAGAAAAATTGAGCTCCATCTGGCTGTAGCCGTCGACGCGGTCGGTACCGCTCCAAAACTCAGGCAGAAATGCCGCCTGGATCATGTCGGCATAGGTGGTAGTCAGTCCCTTGAACGCTGGATCAAGTCGGCCACGGGAAAGAAGACCAAGGACGCTGTCGTTGACATGCACGGCCTGCAATCCGAGGGGAGTAAGAGTCAGGAGCTTTCGTCCCAGATCCGGAAAGGAGCGTCCCTTCCAGGACATCTCAACAGACGAGATGGCCGGGGAGACAGACTGGGAGGCAAGACTGGCGTTATTCAGCTGATATTCGGGAACATCGGGGTCGACCAGGCTGATTGTCTGCAGGGAGCCGCCATTATTGATCCAGAACCGGGCATCCGGGTCTTGCACCCCAAAGGGATTCCGACCGTTGAAATGGGCATTGGCCCGTCCATCCCAAAAATTGGCGAGATTGAAGACCGCGTTGATGACGGTCGGCGCGTTCCGCTCCATGACCTGACGAACATTTCGGGCGTTCCTGGAAAAGTGCAGATCGCGCAGATCCCGCCCGGCGTCCCGTGGCTGCCCCTCTGAAACCCCTGAAAATCGCGTAAGAACGACTCCTTGTGATGAAATCACGTCGTCAGAGCTGCGAAGGACTGCCGGATCATCAGCCAGGAGTCCCCCACTCCCCCGGTTGTGTCGGTCAACGGTCTGATGGAAAGGAAAATCCCCCCCCATCGTGGTCATATTGGCGCGGCCGAGAATATCAAACAGGCCATCAGGTCCAGCCGAAAGTGTATTCTTCGTCCGATGATCGCTCCCGGCGTGAAAATGGCAGGTGGCACAGGCGGTCAGGCCATCACTGCCGACCTGAACGTCCCAGAAAAGGGCCTTGCCCAGACGGATGGCTGCCCCCCTTTCAGCAACAAATCGGGCGAGATTTTCCGGCTCAGGAACCGGAACGGTCTTCAGCGATACGGGATCCGCGGCGGCTACCATGGAAGCGGCTGTCAGCTGAACAATCAAAAGTGCGAACAGGATCTGACGCAGACGTCTTGCCGTAGATAGGAATATCATCAAGAACCCTCTCTGCCGTATGTACCGCAAGGTGGCGACAACCGTGATCTCACCACGCATTACCGGATTTCCTGAACCTGTCCTGGCCAAGGTTCCTCCCCACTCAGCGCAGAAGCAACGGTTGGCCCAGGACCCGGTTGCCGTTGGTGGAAAAAGCATCGACGCTCCTCAATGTACCGGGGCTTGCGGTTGACTTCCCCTTAAAGATCCAGGTTCCGTCGTCTTGTACCGGAGCGATGCCGATAAGCGGGCTCACCAGCTGCCCCCCGATCTCACCATCGGGATAAGCGGAGGACGCGACACTGACGTAGGCCTCTCCCGCCAGGATCTTATCGACAGCATCGGCAAAACTGCTGATTTCAGCATCGGGAGCGGTCAGCAGGTCACTGGAGGTCAGGAGGCCTTCTGCCTCACCCGGAAATCCCCCCTCGAACGCCGCGTTAAAGAGTGAAAAGAAGGCTTGGCCGCTGCTTTCGGGAGCTCCTGCATAAAGCTGGATACTCTGCACCGGCGTGAGAGGAAGGGGGTCGATGCGCACCTGGTATTCAATGCCGGCTTCCCCCATACGCAAGGCCACCGTGCCGGTCGCCTCAGACGCAACCGGTACGACGAGATTTTCCCCGGCGAGTAGAGCCCTCGGCCCGACCCGCAGGGTGATACTGTTGTCGGTGGTATCATTAGTGCTACCGCCAATCTGCCACCTGCCGATACGTGGCCGGTATTCGGCCTGGTCGACTGCCACTTCCTCAACCTGTACGGTGACGGTGGCCGGGGCCGAAACGAGCCCACCCTTGTCCTGAATCACATATTCAAAGCGGTCCTCACCCAGCGCCGACACGTCATCCAGGGGCGTATACAAGAAACGGGAACGACCGGTGGACAGGTCGATGATCCGGCGCACCGTGGCACCTCGGGTCGTCGTGAATGTGTCTGTGCGCAGGATACTTTCCCCATCCACGATCCCCAGCCCCTGCGGATGGAGCCCATGCACATTGGTGTTGGCGGGGTTAAGAGGGTTGTAGGCGTCATTGGGATCGTAAGCAGGAGGGTCAATGTCGTTGATTGCCACATCAATAACAACGGGAACTCCCGGTGAGGTGGCAGCAAAGTCATCGACGGCGAGCGGCATGAGATTCGGCCCATCGTTGAATATCTTGCCCATGACCTGAAAACGACTGATCGTCACGGTATTGTCCACGACACCGTCGACACCGCCGGCATCCAGCCGAAAATCGGTATCGGGGGGCGTCAGGAGCGTGATTGAAAAAACAGCCCCTCCAGGACCGGGTTCAAGGGGGATCTCAAGAGGTGCCAGGTCTGACCCGGTATCCGCCAGGTACTGGTTTCCCGAGGCATCCAGCACCCGGACAGAGGGATTCCCCTCGAGAAAGGGCCCGATGCTGCGGCCGTCCTGGTTAACGATAGCTTCGTCGATTGAAGGCACCAGAGGGGCGAGTGGAGACGGTGGGGGAGTCGCATCGGCGAGCGTTGTGAGAAAGTCAAGGCTGAACGTTCCACCAACATCCTGGGTTTGGGAGATATCCCGTTCTGCCAGTACTGTTGCAACCGTGTACGTTCGACTTCCGAAGGGATGGGAAACCTGATAGTCCCCCGGGACGGGCACGTTGATCCTCAACCGAATGCGGCTAAACACAGCCTGCTCGTTCTCATGGGGAATTTCGTTCAGGAAAGCTGCTTGCTGCGACATCACCAGCAGCGCGTCTCCCGCCCCGAAAGTACTGCTGAAGGTAGTTACCCCGGTCACGGACCAATAGGAGGCTTCCGAACCGAAATTGATTGGAAAGGAAATCGGCTGGGACAGAATCGGCTCTTCCGTCAGGCACGGTCTGAAGAGACCACCCCCCATCCGCTCAACCTCCTGTTCCAGGCACAACTCCAATTTTACACCTGAGCTGTCCTGATACCAAAGTGGGAAACCGTTGGCCAGGCTGATTGCCACGTCGTCCGGCAGCCCATCGCTCCGGATTTCGGTAAGAGCAGAAGGCGTGAGAGGATCAGGCCAACCTGAAACAGCATCCAGTTCGGCACGGGCAGGAAATCCGGACAGCAACAGCAGCATCAAAACAACGATATAGCAAGCATAGTCAGGGTGCTTCATGGCCGAAAACCTTCTCACATATTTACGGATTCACAGCAACAGAGGTATGACACGGCCCGGGATTGAAAGCCTCCGGAAAAACCCCACTCACGAAAGGAACTTCCCACGCTACCATAAAAATACGCACGGAATAGACCAGACCGAGATCGAAGCGAGGGCACACTCCGCCCGTAGCTTAATTTTTACTATGGACCAGGTGAAGGGACGGGGTCTATGGGGGGGACCCCCCAGAAAGGATGCGGATTTTCCTACTTGACGGGTAAAGAAAAATCTCAATTGGCCCATTCGTCGGGATTGATGACCCCGATACGCATGGCATAGCGAATCATTTCAACAAGCGAGCTCACCCCGAGCTTGCTACCGAAATTGCCGCGATGTTTTTCAATCGTCTTGGGACTGACGCAAAGGATCTTGCTGATTTCTATCGTTGAATTTCCCTGAACAGTAAGAAGGAAGACCTGCTTCTCCCGCTCTGTCAGCAACTCATAGTTGCCGAGATTCGGCGTCTCCCGATCCTTGCCCAGATAGCTGTTGATCATGGTTTTGTGCATTTGATGGCTGAAATAAAACTCTCCCCGGTGAACGGCACGGAGAGCAGCAAAAACATCGCTGCTTGGTGCCCCCTTCAGCAGATAACCGCGAGCCCCGGCACTCAAAACGTGGTGGGCATAAGCTTCTTTTTCGTACATGGAAAGAATGATGATTTTCGTTTCAGGCACGGCCTCTCGAATAAGTGAAACCGCCACGAGCCCACTCATCCGCGGCATGGCGATATCCAGCAACACGATGTCCGGTCGCAGCTCCCGGCACAGGCGGAGGGCCTCCGAGCCGTCCTTCGCTTCTCCCACAACCTTCAGGTCACTTTGCGTCTCAATCAATTGCCTGAGCCCCTCACGGACAAGAGCATGATCATCGACCAGAAGAATTTTGATTGCTTCAGTGGGCATACTCCCTCTCAGAGAACAGGTATTTCGGCAAGGATTGACGTACCCCGCCCGGGTGCTGAATCGATTGTCAGTTTTCCATCCAGGGATTCGATCCTTTCGCGCATTCCGAGAAGACCGATGCCGTCCAGACGTCGCTTGCGTTGACGAGCCAACAACGGATCAAAACCGCAGCCGTCATCACAAATTCTCAACCGAACAGATGCTTCGTTTCTCTCCAGATGCACCTCGATGCGATTTGCGCCGGCATGCCGGAGTGCGTTGTTGAGGGCTTCCTGACAGGTACGGAACAGGGCGATCTCCGTCTCAGCGGAATACCGCTCCGAACTTCCGTTGTGGTGGAAACTGAAGGAAAGATCACGGCGTTGTTCCCCGAGTTCCGTCAGATACCATTCCAGGGTTTCCACAATGCCGAAATGCTCAAGCATTTGAGGACGCAATTGCCCCATCAGGCTGCGAACCTGATCACTGAGCTGATGGACCAGCTGGTCTACGCTTCCAAACAGCTCTTTGCGCTCTTGGCTTATTTCAGGAGGAAGCGTTGAACTGAGAGCCCCTACCTTGTACTGCAGGGCGGCAATTGTCTGTCCACTGGCATCATGGAGATCCCGTGCGATGCGTTTTTTTTCATCCTCAACCACGGTCAGCATGCGGCGTGTAAGGAAGCGGACCTCTTCATCAGCCCGCAGATGTTCTTGATAATAGCGCTTGAGGGGCAAAAAGAGGGAAAAGTAGGTGGGGGAGAGGAGTAGCAGCAGGATGGTCGAATCGATCAACGCCTCCGTACCAGAGGACAAGGGAGGCAAAAGAGCCAGAATCAGCATGACCGAGAATTCAGCCACAAAGATAATCACTGCGAGGAAAACCACGAGCCTCACCGGAGTCAGCCTTAGCGGCCAGTCGGATTTCATCCAATACCCGATTCGGGGTGACTCTGTTTCGTTCATTTTCCGCATCGACACCTGCCCGGTCGCTTATTCGCTCAATTTTGACTCAGATTAACATCGGGGGATTTCAAGACCAAACGCTCCCGCTTCTGCCGTGACCTGCCGCAAAGCCACTCCTGTTAAAGCAGTCGCGAAGAACAACAAACAGCATGATCTGATCACGTGCGGTCAAGCAAACTCGTGAAAAAAGCGACCCCCTTAAGGAGCCGCTTTTTTTCGTGCATGAAACACACTTTACCAGCCGAAACTCAACTTCATGGAATAGACGGGATTTTCGAGGTACTCGGCCTCCACCGTCACCCGGGCCAGCAGCAGGGCAAACTGCACGCCGCCGAAGTAGCGGGTCTCAGTGAAATCCTGATCCTTGAGTTCAGCCTGGAGGGTGGGATCGCTGCCATCGTACTTGCCTTCGATCTGCACCACCCCGATACCGGCATAGGGGGTCAGCATGGCAAAGCCTTTGCTGATCACCGCATCGGCGGCGTAGGTCTTCAGGCTCAGGTCGTCCACCCCTTCCAGAGTGGTGTAGCTGCCGCGAAGAGCCAGAGCGGGGGTGGCCATGGTCCCCTCCAGCAGCGCCCACTGCACTTCGCCGCCATAGAGTTTGATATTGGAGTCGGGGATTTCCGAATAGATGGCGCCGACGTCAAGATTGAAAGGGAGTCCCTTGCGAACGTGCAGGCGGGGAACCGGCAAATAGTCGGGCGCGTCGCCGCTGGTGAAGACCTCGTCCCAGACAGAGGACTGGATATCGATGGCGCTGACCTCGACGCCGATATCGAAGCCGGTGATCCCCTGAGGTTCGGCCGGAGCCAGACCGCGGTAGGCCGTCACGACGCCCGCCTCTTTGACAAAGTCCTCAAACGTGTCGTTCCCTAAGGTATCCAAAAAGCGGATATCGTATTTTCCCGCCATTGCCGTCGTAGCCAGCAGCAGCACCATCACACCAGACAACAGAAGTCGTTTCATTCTATTCCTCCTCGCAGGTTGCCGCCCCCGACGGGAAGGCGGCGATTGTCATTAACGTGGGATTAAAACGCAGGACGCAATGCTCACGCCGATACAAATACAATGCCAACAGACAGAGGGGACCACCGGAGCAGCTACCGGGCAGCCGGCCGCTGTCCCCACGCCACCTCAATGGCGGCGGACAGCCAAAGGACCACCAGCCGGCGACGCTTTTTGGCGGGCAGGCCCTGATTTCAGCCGGCGACTTTCTGCCGTCGCAGCAGATCCCCCTGGCGTGTCCCCGCCGGTCCCGGTAGCAGCACCAGGGCATTGGGCTGGGCGACTTCCAGCGCGCCCCCCCCCTCAGCCGTCAGCTCTCCCGCCACAAACTGGGCCTGACGCATGGCGGGCCCGATCAATTCCAGCTCTTCGCCAGGAAAGAAGCGGTTGCGGCACTCCACCAGCAGGCGGCCGCCATCGTCGACCCGACGGACGATGCCGACGAAATCGTGGGTGCGCTGGTAGCGTGAATCGGCCGCATGGACGAGCGCATCTTCGGCGCCGAAGAGGAAACCCCGGTCATAGGGGCGATGGCTGACCTTGTCCAGCTCCTCCAGCCAGGCGGGATCCATGACATAGCCGGCGGGATCGGCCGCATAGGCGTCGAGGGCGGCGCGATAGACCCGGGTGACGGCGGCGACATAGTAGAGGGTCTTCATGCGCCCCTCGATCTTGAGGCTGTCGACGCCGGCGCCGACGAGATCGGGCAGGTATTCGAGCAGACAGAGATCGCGACTGTTGAAGACGTAGCTGCCGCGATCATCCTCTTCGATGGGGAAATACTGGCCGGGGCGGGTCTCTTCCATCAGAGCGTAGTTCCAGCGGCAGGGCTGGGCGCAGGCACCGGCGTTGGCGCTGCGACCGGTCAGGGCCGTCGAGAGGAGGCAGCGCCCCGAGTAAGCCACGCACATGGCACCATGGACAAAGACCTCGAGCCCGACTGTCGTCTCGCGGCGGATGTGACGAATCTCCTCCAGTGTGAGCTCTCGCGCCAGATTGACGCGTTCGACTCCGGTCTCTTGCCAGAAGCGGGCCGCCTGGGCGTTGGTGGTGTTGGCCTGGGTGGAGAGGTGAAGTTCCCGCGCGGAATCCACTTCGCGCACCACCGCCAGCACGCCGGGATCGGAAATAATATAGGCGTCAAGGTCGAGGGGGCGCAGCTCTTCCAGGGTGCGGCGAAGCTCCGGCATCTGGGCCGGGCGCAGATAGGCATTGAGGGTAAGATAGAGTTTTTTGTCCCGCTCCCGCACCCGTTCCTGCGCCCGCGCCAGCTCCGCCACGGAGAAGTTGCCGGCCATGGCCCGCAGACCGAACTGGTCGCCGCCGACATAGACGGCATCGGCGCCATAATCCAGGGCGGTTTCGAGTTTTTCCATATCGCCGGCGGGGGCCAGAAGCTCCGGCTTGGTCATAGGGATAGGTCCTCCTGTTTTTCGTGGGGCGCACTATAGCACAAAGGCTCGAGAAGACCGCAGGATATTTCTCTTTGGCGAAGTATCACGAAGGCTATTGATCCTTGACAGGGGGCTGAAAAGCTTATAGTTTTAGACAGGTTTCATGAACTTACCGGTGACTGTCGCCATCAAGAGGATCGACTCATGCAAAGACTCATCGCCCTGGCTCTGACCTTTTTGGCCGCCTCCCTGACTTTCGGCTGCGTGGCCGCAACCCCTTCCGGGGACGGGAGGCAACTCAACCAGTCCCTGGCCCAACTGGCGGGCAGCCAGGAAGAACTCGCCCAAAAAGTGGAGCGACTGCAGGACAACATGGTGCTGCTCGAAGCCCGCGTCTTTGACCAGCAGGCCGCTCTCGATGAAATGCGCCAGGCCATGACCGCGCAAAAAGTCACTGCGGTCGGGCAAAACGCGGCCATGACTGGCGAGAACACGGCCCCTGCCGGCGCTTCCGCGGCCTCCCAGACCCCGACGGAAATCTACCTCAAAGCCTTCGGAGACTATGCTTCCGGTCGCTACAATCAGGCAATCAGCGGCTTTGAAACGTTTTTAAAGGTCTATCCGTCCAACGACTATGCCGGCAATGCCCAATATTGGCTCGGAGAATGCTACTACGCCCAGAATAATCATGTCAGGGCCATCGAAGCCTTCCAGAAAGTGGTCGACGACTATCCCCGTGCCGCCAAGGCACCGGACGCCCTTTTCCGGAAAGCGGAAGCCCTGCTGAAAGTCAACCTGCCGGAGCAGGCCGACCTGGCGCTTCTGGAATTGCGTCGCCTGTATCCCGACAGCACCGCTGCCCGCAAACCTCTGCCGGCGCGTTAATCACTTTGCGTTTTCACTATCCGATGACCAGGGGGATCGATATGACCATCAAGAAACTGCTGCTGCTCACCTGCCTGCTGCTCATGCCTCTTTGCGCCTTCGCGCAGGGCAAGTCCCAGACCTACATCATCCAGAAAGGGGACACCCTGTGGGGTATTTCCGAACGATTCCTCAAGGACACCGACTACTGGCCCAACCTCTGGTCCCATAATCCGTTCATCGGCAATCCCCACCTTATCTACCCCGGCCAGAAAATCGCCATCCGCGATGGGCGCATAGAAATCATCCCCGAAATGGTTCAGGCCGCGCCGGCAGAACCGGAGAGCCTGGAAAAAGCCATTGAAGAGGCGGGCATCGAACCGCAGGAAGTCATCACTATCTCGACCCAGGGCGGTTCTCCCGGCTTTATTTCGTCCGAGGGGATCGATGCCCTCGGCACCCTGGTCGACACGATCGACAACCGTCTGCTGATGGCAACGGGCGAGACCGTCTTTCTCGAGATGAAAAATCTCGGCGATGCGCGCCCGGGCGACCGCTTCACCGTCATCGATCTCGGTGACGAGGTCAAGCATCCCGTGACCGGCCAGAAGGTAGGCCATCGCATCACCAGACTCGGCACCGTAGAGCTCATCCAGATCGATCAAGATGTCGCCACGGCGGTCATCACCTCCTCCACCAGTGAAATTCAGCGCGGTGCCCTGCTGCTGCCTGTGGATGACCAGCCCCTCGAGGTGGCTCTCAAGAAGGCCGAAGCTCCGGTCAGCGGCTATATCGTCGATGGGGGGGAAGGAAAGATCACCCTGAGCCAATATGACGTGGTCTTTCTGGACCAAGGGGCCAACAGCGGGCTGCAGGTCGGCAATCTGCTGAACATCACCCGCGAACGGGAGGCCTCGGATCTCGCCATCCAGAGTAAAAACCTGACCCTTCCCGAAGTATTGCTGGGCGCGGCCGTGGTCATCGAAACCCGACCCGAGTCGGCCTCTGCCCTGGTACTCAAATCCGTGGCCCCCATGTATCGGGGCGACCGCGTCACGGCTCTCACTGAATAATTTGCCGCCGTAAGCGTCGACAGCAGATAAGACCCGCTTAAAAGGGCTGAAGTTCATTCTTCAGCCCTTTTGCTTTCCCCGGAAGGAGGCCTTTTTGACAACGGAAGAATTCGGCTGGCTCCGTCTGCATCTTACCCCTGGGCTGGGGCGCGTCGGCCTGTTTCGATTGGTCGAGGCCTTCGGTTCTCTTGAAGCCATCCTGGAGGCCACGCCGACAGCCTGGGTCGCCAACGCCCGGATTCGCGAGAACGTCGCCAAAGGCCGCCTGCCTACCAACAGCCCTGCGCTGGCGGAAACGGCCCGACAGCTGGACCGGCTCGGCGTGAGCATTCTGAGCCTGTGGGCGGACGAGCGCTACCCCGCCCTGCTGCGCTCCATTCACGACCCACCCGCCCTGCTCTATGTGCGGGGCCAGCTTCCCGTCCAGGACGGCTTCGCCATGGTCGGCTCGCGGCGGGCCACCGCCGCCTCCCTGCGCTTCACCGAGAACCTGGCTGCCGACCTGTCCGCACGAGACATCCCTATCGTCAGCGGTCTGGCCCGGGGCATCGACTCCGCCGCCCACACCGGCGCCCTGCGCGGGGAGGGACTGACCGTCGCCGTGCTGGGCTGCGGCATCGACCGCGTCTATCCACCGGAGAACAGCCGCCTCTTCCATGCCATCCTGGGGCAGGGCGCCGTCCTTACCGAACATGCCCCGGGCACACCCCCTCTGCCCGGGCACTTCCCCGGCCGCAACCGCATCATCAGCGGCCTGTCCAAAGGCGTACTGGTCGTGGAGGCCGCCGAAGGCAGCGGTTCGCTCATCACGGTCGATTTCGCCCTCGAACAGGGGCGGGAGGTCTTTGCGGTGCCAGGCG
Source organism: Desulfuromonas sp. KJ2020 (assembly GCF_024197615.1). Taxonomy (NCBI): domain Bacteria; kingdom Pseudomonadati; phylum Thermodesulfobacteriota; class Desulfuromonadia; order Desulfuromonadales; family Desulfuromonadaceae; genus Desulfuromonas; species Desulfuromonas sp. KJ2020. Next base: position 1,305,519 of record NZ_JAKUKE010000001.1, on the reverse strand, counting down.
CTGTCCACGCTCCCACCAGCGCCGGCACCAATCGCCTGATCAAGGAGGGCGCCCGGGTCGTCACGGAAGCAGCGGATATCCTTGAAGTATTGTGGCCCGACACACCGACCCGTCAGGCCCGGCAGCAGGAGGATTCCTTCGCGGCCTCCCTCGATGAAACGGCCGGAAAAGTCTTCCGCCTGCTGGCGGCAGAACCGCTGCACATCGATGAATTATCACGGAAATGCGGCTTGACACTCATGGATCTTTCCGCTATTTTACTGCACCTGGAACTCCGGGGAGGTGTCACGCAGCTACCCGGGATGCGTTACATACGCGCCGTCGGGGGCTGAAATCGTCCCATCAGAACAGGAGATTGCTTGAGAGAACGTGTTCTGGCCATTGTCAGCATTATTGCCCAGTATGTCCTGGAGATGAGAGATCAGCTCTCAGACAACGATATCGTCGAGGAGCTTCTGGCCGAGGGGTTCGAGGTGGAAGAAATCGATGCCGCCTTCAGCTGGATGAACAAGACCTCTTTCGAGCAGGAAGGCCGCGGCCCCGCTTCCCTGACCCTGCCAACGCAGCGCATCTTCACCCCGGAAGAAATCCGCGCCCTCTCCTCTGAAGCCCGCGGCTACCTCATCAAGCTGCGCGGGCTGGGACTCATCGGCGACGAAGCTCAGGAAGAGATTATCGAACGGGCTCTGCAGATGGCGGAAGACGAGGTGTCGCTCAAAGAGATCAAAACCATCACCGCCCTCACCCTCTTTACCCACTCCCAGGACGCCTGGCTGCGCGATGCCGACTTCATCATGGAAGACGACTGGGCGCAACTTTACCACTGAACCGACAGAGGCTGCGGGCGGAACCTGCAGCCTTTTTCATTTTACGAGGTATCATGTCAAGGTCTCTGGTGATCGTCGAATCACCCGCAAAAGCGAAAACAATCGAGAAGTTTCTCGGCCCGGGCTTCAAAGTACTGGCCTCTTACGGACACGTACGCGCCCTGCCGAGCAAACAGGGCTCCGTCGATGTGGAGCACGATTTCCAACCGCGCTACCAGGTGCTGCCGGAAAGCCGTAAGCAGATCGACCTGCTCAAGAAGGAAGTGGAAAAGAGCGATGAACTGATTCTGGCCACTGACTTGGACCGCGAGGGGGAAGCCATTGCCTGGCATCTGCTGAAGGCTCTGGACATCGATGAAGACTCCAGCGCCCCCAAGGTCAGGCGGGTGACCTTCCACGAGATCACCAAGGACGCCATCCAGAAGGCCATGGCCGAACCCCGCACTATCGCCAAAGATCTCGTCGACGCCCAACAGGCCCGTTCGATTCTCGACTACCTGGTCGGCTTCAATCTCTCTCCCTTCCTGTGGAAGAAAATCCGCTACGGCCTCTCGGCCGGGCGCGTGCAGTCCGTCGCCCTGCGCCTGATCTGCGAACGGGAAAAGGAGATCGAGTCCTTCGAGGCGCGGGAATATTGGACCATCGAAGCCCGCCTTGAATCGACCGGTGGTCAGGCTTTCGCCGCGCGTCTCTTCTCCGTTGACGGCGAGAAACTGGACAAGTTCGCCATCAGCAATGAAACGCAGGCCAAAGAGCTGGTCAGCGCCCTGATTCAGGAGAACTGCCAGGTCGCCGACCTGGTGCAGAAACAGAAAAGGCGCAATCCGGCTCCGCCTTTCACCACCAGCACCCTGCAGCAGGAAGCCAGCCGCAAACTGGGCTTTTCGGCGCGCAAGACCATGTCCACGGCCCAGAAGCTGTATGAAGGCATCGACATCGGCGAGGGCTCCGTCGGCCTGATCACCTACATGCGTACGGACTCCGTCGCCCTGTCGGAAGTGGCGACGACCGAGGCCCGCGAGGTCATCACCCAGCTCTTCGGCCAGGAATACGCCTTGGCCGCCCCGCGAACCTTCAAAAACAAGGCCAAGAATGCCCAGGAGGCCCACGAAGCGATCCGCCCGACCCTGGTCTCCAACACCCCCGACCAGCTCAAGCGGTATCTCTCTTCGGACCAGTACCGCCTCTATCATCTGATCTGGACCCGGACCGTGGCCTCGCAGATGGCCGCCGCCATTCTCGACGCCACCACGGTGGATATCGCCGCCGGCCCGCGCTTCATCCTGCGCGCCACCGGACAGGTCATCCGTTTCCCCGGTTTCATGAAGCTCTATATCGAGGGCACGGACGACGCCGAAGAGGCCGAAGCCGGCTCTCTGCCGGCCCTGGCGCTGGGAGAGGCCGTGGTGCGCCGCGAGGTGACCCCCGAGCAGCACTTCACCCAGCCGCCGGCCCGCTTCACCGAGGCGAGTCTGGTCAAGACCCTGGAGGAATACGGCATCGGCCGGCCTTCCACCTACGCCTCCATCATGAACACGCTGGTCACCCGCAAGTACGTGCGCCTGGAAAAGCGCACCTTCTTTGTCGAGGATGTCGGCCGCGTGGTCAACGATCTGCTGGTCAACCACTTTGCCCAGTATGTCGACTACGACTTCACCGCCAAACTGGAAGAGGACCTCGACGCCATCTCCCGCGGCGAGGAAAAATGGCGGCCGGTGCTCAAGGACTTCTGGGAACCCTTCATCGCCCTGCTACGCCAGAAGGAGCAGGAGGTCAGCAAGGAAGACGTCACCACCGAAAAGACCGACCGCACCTGCCCCGAGTGCGGCAAGGAACTGGTCATCAAGCTCGGCCGGGCCGGCAAATTCTACGCCTGCTCCGGCTTCCCCGACTGCCGGCACACCGAACCCCTGTCGGCCGAAGAGCGCGAAGAGCCGGTGATGTCGGAGGAAAAGTGCGACAAGTGCGGCGCCCCCATGCTCATCAAGGATGGCCGCTACGGCAAGTTTCTCGCCTGCAGCGCCTATCCCGAGTGCAAGAACATCCAGCCGCTGGTCAAACCCAAGGCCCTGGGTATTACCTGCCCCGACTGCAAGGAAGGGGAACTGATGGAGAAGAAGAGCCGCTACGGCAAGATCTTCTACTCCTGCAACCGTTACCCCAAGTGCAAATACGCCCTCTGGGATCAGCCCATCGACGAGCCCTGCCCCCAATGCGGCTATCCGGTCATCGTCGAAAAGGTGACCAAACGCTACGGCACGTACCGCAAATGCCCCACGGAAAACTGCGATTACAAGCTGGTGCTGGTCGAACCGGAGAAGAAGGAAAAGGCCGCCCCGGCCAAAAAAGCGGCCTCCAAGAAGCCTGCCGCCAAAAAGGCCCCGGCCAAGAAGGCACCGGCCAAAAAATCAGGCAAAGATTCCTGAGGCAGCTAAACCCGCTAGCTTGACGAGCCGGGCCTTCGGGTCCGGCTTTCCTGTTTGCCCAGCACGGCCCGGCCGCATACCGGCCAGAGGGAACCCATGGACGACATGAATCGCCTACATATCATCGGCGCCGGCCTGGCCGGCTGCGAAGCGGCCTGGCAGGTAGCCCAGCAGGGCACGCCGGTCATCCTGCACGAAATGAAGCCGCAGCGCTTTTCGCCGGCCCACCAGTCCCCCCATCTGGCCGAACTGGTCTGCTCCAACAGCCTGCGCGGCACCGGCATGAACAACGCGGTCGGCTGCCTCAAAGAGGAGCTGCGCCGCTGCGGCACCCTGTTCATGGCGGCCGCCGACGCCACCGCCGTGCCTGCCGGCGGCGCGCTCGCCGTCGACCGCGAGGCTTTCTCCGCCACCATCACCGACCGAATCATGGCCCACCCCCTCATCGAACTGCGCCGGGAGGAGATCACCAGCCTCCCCGAGACCGGCACCGTCATCGTCGCTTCCGGCCCTTTGACCTCCGAGGCGCTGTCGCAGGATATCGCCCGTCGCACCGGCGCCGCCCATCTCTATTTCTACGACGCCATCGCCCCCATCGTCGAGGCGGACTCCATCGATTTCAGCCAGGCCTGGCGTGCCTCGCGCTACGGTAAGGGGGGAGACGACTACGTCAACTGCCCCCTGGATGAGGCCCAGTACCGCACCTTCGTCGCCGCCCTCAAAGAGGCGGACAAGGTGCCGGCCCGTGACTTCGAAAAGATGATTCATTTCGAAGGCTGCATGCCCATCGAGGAGATGGCGCAGCGCGGCGAGATGACCCTGGCCTTTGGCCCCATGAAGCCCGTCGGCCTGCCCGATCCCCGCACCGGCCGGGAGCCTTTTGCTGTCATTCAGCTGCGGCAGGATGATCGCCATGCCAGCCTCTACAACATCGTCGGTTTCCAGACCAAGCTGACCTATCCCGAGCAGCGCCGTATCTTCCGCACCATCCCCGGCCTGCAGCAGGCCCGCTTCGCCCGTCTGGGCAGTGTCCATCGCAATACCTTTATCAACGCACCGACCTGTCTCACCCGCAGCCTGCAGCTCCGCCAGGATCCGCGAATCTTCTTTGCCGGCCAGATCACCGGGGTGGAGGGGTATGTCGAATCGGCCGCCATGGGTTTTCTCGCCGGCCTCTTCGCGCCGCGCTGGACACAGGGCGCCCCCCTGCCTCTGCCGCCGTCGACCACGGGCCTGGGCGCCCTTCTCTCCCATCTGGCCGACTCCAGCCCGGAAGACTTCCAGCCGATGAATGTCAACTATGGCCTCTTTCCGCCCCTGGAGGGACGTAAAATGAAACGGGCCGACCGCCGCCTGGCCATGGCGGAGAGGGCTTTGCAGGACCTGGAGGCGTGGCGAACCGGGGCCGTGTCCGCGGGTCAGGAAAACGCTGCGGCCCAGGCGGACGGACATGGTGATAAGCCCCACTTGTCGGGCATATAAACACCTCTTGTGGAGGAGAACCTCTTCCCCCCTCTCCTGCTCAGCCTCCGTTCACCTTCCTGGCCGTCGGCACCGACCACCGAGCCGCCGCCACGCCGGCAAAACCTCCCCCAAAAAAGAATCCCAGAATCAATCGTTTGTCCGCTCCTCTCGGGCCTCTGCCTGGGTGCCCCTTTTTTGTTTTTTCCGGCCAGGGAAAAAGTCGTCTGAGGCAGGAAAAGACAGGAACAGTATTTGCTTTGTCCTCCTGAACGATGTATTTTAATACATCCCATCACCCAGAGAGGGCAGGGCGCATCTATGGAGCGGCAATCAGATCCAGGTTCGATTAACCTGCGGGACTTGCTGGATCATCTCGGCCGGAACCCCTTGCTGAGAAACTTTCGTCTGGCTCTTTACCGCCAGGGCGAGTACCTGGAACCAGCCCGCCGAACGGCCTTCGAGAACTGCAGCCGTCAGCCAAACCAGGATGTTTCGTCCTGCGGCTCATCCTGCCACCAGGTTAGAGAGAGCACCTTTCAGAAAGTTCTGGCTTCCGGCCGACCTCTTGTCTTCCTGAGCCCGTGTGGCACCCTGAATCTCGCCATTCCTTTCACCATACCGGAGACCTCGGCTTACTGCCTGCTGGCTGAAGCCTTGCCGCCAGCCGATCTGGCCGATAGGCTGGGGGGCGCACCCGCACCGTTTATCGCTCCCGACCTGGCCAAAGCCAAAAGCATTGCCACCTGTATCCACCAACAGATTCCGGGGCTGCTGCGCCAGGACCTGCGCCTTGCGAATACGGAAAAAACCGCCTCTCGCCTGCGCACGCTGGTGGATATCTCAGCCGAGATGGATTTGCTGGCGACCGAGGGCGAGATCGTCGACCTCCTCAAGGAGTCGCTGATCATCCTTTTTGATCTTTCCAGCCTCGTGATTGTGACGGGAGACCCTGCGGCCTCCGGCTTTATTCTCCAACAATCATCGAGTTGGCCAAAGACCGAAGCCTCGCCATCTGCCCGAAAAGTGGCCGAGTTTCTCCGCCAGAATCCTTGTGGCAAATCCGTGTCACTCGGCGAAGAGGTCAATCTGTTTTTCCCCGGCAAGGTCTGTCACGGGGCCCTGGCTATCCCCCTGGTGGCCAGCGGACAGCCCCTGGGCCTGGTCGTTCTTCCTGAGGCGACACTGCCGGCCGGCGATCTCAGTCTGCTGGAGCTCCTCTGCGTCAAAGCCGCCAGCCGCCTGCATATTCTCAAGCTTGAGAGAGAGCGTCTGGAGGCCAGCGCCTTTGCCACCCGTATGGTCACCATGGTCAGTGCCCTGGCCCAGTTGAGACAACAGGAAGAGGTCTATCGAAACATCGTGGAAATGTCGGCGGAGCTGCTCCACGCCACCTGCGGCTCTCTGATGATGCTGGATGAAAAAGGCGAGTTTCTCCGCATCGAATCGGCCAAAGGCATGAATCAGCCCCTGGCCAGGAGCCTGAGCATCAAACTCGGCACCGGCATTGCCGGCCGGGTCGCCAAAAACGGCTTTCCCCTGGTTGTCAACGACATTGAAAAGGACAGCCGTCTCGCCACCCCCAACCGACCCCGCTTCAAAACCAAATCCTTCATCAGTGTCCCCATCAGGATCAAGGATCGCACCGTCGGAGTGCTCAACCTCTCCGACAAGGAAGACCAGGGGATATTCACCGAGAACGATCTGCACATCCTCACGTCTTTCACCGCGCAGATTGCCATTGTGCTGGATCGCGCCGCCTCCATGGAACGAGCCGACCTGCTGGAAAAACTGGCCGCCACCGACGCTCTCACCGGCCTGTACAACCGACGCTTTTTTGATGAGCGCCTCGACAGCGAGCTGAGTCGAAGCATTCGTCACAGTCTGAGCTTTTCCATCATGCTGCTCGATTTGGACAACTTCAAAAATTACAACGACCTCTGCGGTCACATCGCCGGGGACAGCGCCCTCAAGAAGGTGGCCTCCCTGCTCAAATCCTCGGGACGGGATATCGACGTGGTCGCCCGCTTTGGCGGGGAAGAATTCATCATTCTGCTGCCGGACACCAGTAAAAAGGAGGCGGTTCTGGTGGCTGAGCGCGTCCGCCATGCCGTTGAAAGCCACCCCTTTCCCCAGGAAGCCCGATTGCCGGGCGGCCAGCTGACCACCAGCATCGGCCTGGCGACCTTTCCCGATGACGGCGATTTCGCCCAGGCGCTGATCAAAGCGGCGGATACGGCCCTTTACCAGGCCAAGGAGAACGGCCGAAACCGAACGGTGCCTTTCACCCGAAAACAAGCGCACGACAATGTTGTCTTTCTCTAGCCTTCCCTGCTATCCTGCCTGACCTTTTTGTACCCTTTTACGGCAGGAGACTTATCATCATGCCCACCCTCGACTCTTCCCTGGCGCCTTTCGCTCCGGAAGGCATCGTTCTGGCGTCGGCCTCGCCGCGCCGGCGCGAACTGCTCGCGTCCCTGTCCATTCCTTTTACGGCTATACCCAGCACGGTGGATGAGAAGGAATGCCCCGGCGAAACGCCGGAAGAGCATGTGCTGCGCCTGGCCCGCGAAAAAGCACTGGAGGTCGCCTCCCGCCCCGCCGTGAGCGGGCGCTGGTTTCTGGGGAGCGATACCGTCGTTCTGAGAGACGATACCCTGCTCGGCAAGCCCGTAGACGCCGGGGAGGCGGCGACGATGCTGCGCTCCCTCTCCGGCCGCAGCCACCGCGTCCTCTCCTCCTATGCTATTTATGACCGCCGGCAGCGGACATTCGTCTCCGGCGTGGTCTCTACCCGGGTGAAGTTCAAGGAGTTGACAGAGCAGGAGATTGCAGGGTACATTGCCACTTCCGAACCCTTTGATAAAGCGGGAGCTTACGCCATCCAGGGGATTGGGGCCTTTATGATCCTGGGGATCGAGGGGAGCTATACCAATGTGGTCGGGCTGCCCCTGTGTGAAGTGGTCGAGGCGCTCGAACGTATCGGCGCCCTTCGCCTCTTCGCCGACCTGCCCGCAACAGCGACTTCACCGTCCGCCTCCTGATTCCCTGCTGAGCCTGCCTCCCACGGCGAGGGACACCATGACGATCCAGAACAATATCCAGAATATCCTGACCCGTATTGACGCGGCTTGCCGGCGCCGCGGCCGCGACCCGGATCAGGTCAGGCTGGTGGCCGTCTCCAAGACCAAGCCGGCCGGTCAGATCGAAGAGGCGGCTCGGGCCGGCCAGCAGCTCTTCGGCGAGAGCTACGTCCAGGAGTTCACGGACAAGCGCGAAGAGGTGAAACTGCCGGTCACCTGGCATTTCATCGGGCATCTGCAGTCGAACAAAGTCAAATACCTGCGCGGCAAGGTCAGCATGATCCACTCCGTCGATCGCCTGTCCCTCGCCGAAGAGATCAACCGCCAGTGGCAGAAAATCGGTGAGACGGTGGATATCCTCCTCCAGGTCAATCTGGCCGAGGAAGCGTCCAAGTCCGGCGCCACCGCCGATGCCACCGAGGAGCTGGCCCGCCGCCTGGCCGCCCTCCCCCACGTGCGCCTGCGCGGCCTGATGACCCTGCCCCCCTACTGTGATAATCCCCAGGATGTGCGGCCGTACTTCAGTCAGCTGCGCCACCTGTCGGAACGTATTGCCGCACTGAACCTGCCCAACGTGAGCATGACGGAATTGTCCATGGGCATGAGCCATGATTTTGAGGTAGCCGTGGAGGAAGGCGCTACCCTGGTGCGTATCGGCACGGCTATTTTTGGAGAAAGAGAGTACCGTTAGAATGTCACACGCCAAAGCCCCCAGGGCCCAGTGGGCCAGCCGTCTGGGTTTCATTCTGGCCGCCGCCGGCAGCGCCGTCGGTCTCGGCAATATCTGGAAGTTCCCCTACATCGCCGGTGAAAACGGCGGCGGCGCCTTTGTCCTCGTCTACCTGGTCTGCATCGCCATGGTCGGCCTGCCCATCATGATGGCCGAGTTCATGATCGGTCGCCATACCCGCAAGGACGCTGTCGGCGCCTTCCGCCAGCTCGAAGGGGCCCGCTCTTTCTGGCAGGTGGCCGGTTGGGTCAGCGTGGGAGCAGCCTTTATCATCTGCTCCTACTATTCAGTGGTGGCCGGCTGGACGCTGGATTACGTCTTCCGCTCCGTCATGGGGAGCTTCGCCGGGGTCTCGCCGGAGGAGATTGAAGGGATGTTCGGAGGTCTGCTTGCCAATGGGCCGCGCCAGATCCTCTGGCATTTCCTCTTCATGGCCATGTGCCTGGGCATCGTCATCGGCGGCGTCCAGAAAGGCATCGAGCGGTGGAGCAAGATCCTCATGCCCGTGCTGCTTTTTCTGCTTTTTCTGCTCTTCATGAACGGCATGTTCAGCCCCGGCGCCCGCGAAGGCCTGGCCTTCATGTTTGAGCCCGATTTCAGCAAGCTGACGGGGGCCTCCATTCTTGAAGCCCTGGGGCACTCCTTCTTCACCCTCTCGCTGGGGATGGCGGCCATGATCACCTATGGCTCCTACATGGCCAAGAACGAGGACCTCTTTGCCTCCAGCCTGCGCATCGCCCTGCTCGACACTGGCATCGCCCTCATGGCGGGTCTGGCCATCTTTCCCATCGTCTTTGCCGTCGGCATGGCGCCGGCCGCCGGCCCCGGCCTCATCTTCAAGACGATTCCGGTGGTCTTTTCCCAGATCCCCGGCGGTTTTATCCTCGCTATCCTTTTCTTCCTGCTGCTGGCCTTTGCCGCCCTGACCAGCAACATTTCCCTGCTCGAATCCCAGGTGGCCTTTCTCATTGACGAGAAGGGCTGGGGGCGCAAGCGGGCCACCACTTTTCTGGCTGGCCTCGCTTTCGTCGTCGGCCTGCCGTCGGCCCTCTCCTACAATGCTCTTGGCGACTGGACCCCGCTGGGCGATCTGGCCTTCTTCGACGCGGCCGACCTCATCGCCTCCAACTATCTGCTGCCCATCAGCGGTCTGCTTATTTCCATCTATGTCGGCTGGTTCTGGAGCGGCAGCGAGGAAAAGGAAGAGCTGGTTGCCGGCGGCGCCGGCTGGGTCTACCCCCTCTGGCACTTCATGATCCGCTACGTGGCGCCCTTGGCGGTGCTGGTCATCCTGTTGAACAAGGCAGGTCTTTTTGGCTGAGCTCACGACCTATCTTTTTGATCTGGACGGCACCCTGGTCGACTCACTGCAGGATTTGACGACTGCCATCAACGGCCTGCGAGGTGAGCTTGGCCTTTCTCCTCTGTCGCTCGCCACGGTCAAAAGTTATGTCGGCGACGGCGCCACCATGCTGGTCCAAAGGGCACTGCCCGCCGCCACCTTTACCGGCGATCTCCTGCAGAATTTTCTCGACCGCTACCGCCGCCATCTCCTCGACCACACCCGTCCCTATGCCGGCATACCCGCCTTTCTGGACAGCCTGCAGGGAACCCCCATGGGGGTCGTCACCAACAAGCCCCTCGACATGGCCGAAGAAGTCCTGCGCGGCCTGAACCTGCGCCCCTATTTCGGCACCGTCATCGGCGGCGACAGCTGTACGCAGAAAAAACCCCATCCGGCCCCGGTAAGACAGGCCCTGGCTGAGCTGGGCTCGTCCCCGGCCAGCGCCGTCATGATCGGGGACCACCGCACCGACCTTATCTCCGGCCAGAGCGCCGGCACCAGAACATGCTTCTGCTCCTGGGGATTCGGCATCACCGACGGCAACCCCTTCGACTTCATCGCCCGGACGCCGGCCGACCTGGCGCGCCTCTTTCCGGGGTGCAGGCCTTGACCCCTTCCCGAGCCCTGTCGCAGAAGGAAATCGCCCTCTTTTTCTTCCCCCTGCTCCTCAACGTGCAGTTGATGAGCGTGTCCCACTCCATCATCAATGGTGCCCTGGCCCGGCTTGACGACTTCGTCACCGCCCTGGCGGCCTTCTCCGTGGCCATGGTGCTGCACCTCTTCGTCGCCTCTCCCTCCTACCAGAACCACACCATCACCATCGCCATGGTGCGGGGCCGAAAGTCGCTGATCGGCACCACCCTCTTCGTGACCCTGGTAGCCTGCCTGGTCTCGGTGCTGCTGGCCCTGCTCGCCTTCACCCCGGTGGGAGACTTCCTGCTCGGCGGCGTCCTCGGCGTCAGCGGCAAGGTGGCCAGCGGCGCCCGCGAGGTGCTGGCCATTCTCGTCTTTCTCCCGTTTTTCACCGGTTTTCGTGGCCTCTTCCAGGGGCTGGTGATCCGGGCCCGGCGCACCGCCCTGGTTTCTTTTGCCACCGGTGTGAGGGTGGTGGCCCTCTTCGCCCTGCTGACTCTCGGTGCCCCCTGGTTCAGCGGCCCGGAACTGGGCGCCGTCGCCCTGCTCGGCTGCATCGTGGTCGAGACGGCGTTCATGGGCTTTTTCGCCTGGCGCTGGCGGCTGCCCGCTACCGGGGAAGAAGAAAAGACACCGGGCGAGATTCTGCGCTACGCCTTCCCTCTGGCCTATTCCTCCTGTCTGCAGCAGACCATCCCCCTGCAGATCAACGCGATTATCGGCCGACTGCCCGATGGCGAACTGGCTCTGGCCTCCTTCGGCGTCATCCGCGGCTTTATTTTCCTGCTGGCCGGGCCCATGCGCAATCTGCAGCAGGCCTATCTGACCCTGGTGCGCGACCGTCACGATTATCAAAGCCTCGTCCGGTTTTTTCTCTGGACGGGTGGCGGCATGGGGCTGGTCATGCTGCTGACGGCCTTCCCCCTCAATCACTTGATCCTGGGACAGCTTATGGGTATCGAAGGGGGCATGCGGGCTTACATCAGCTGGCCCATGGCTGCCTGCACCGCCTTCCCCCTGCTGTACGGCGCCGCGAACCTGCTGCGCGGTTTTTTCGCCGGCGCCCACCGCACCGCGCTGCTCGGCCGCTCCACCATCTACAAGGCCCTATTTCTGCTCGTCTGCTGGGGGCTGAGCCTGCTTGTCCACCTGCCCTGGCCGGGAGTAGCCCAAGCCATCGCCTTGCTCCTGCTGGCCGAAGCCCTGGAGGCCTGGTACCTGCTGCGTCAGCGACGACGTCTCTACCCGGATTTTGACCGCTTGCCAGAATCCATCCTGCCCGGGTAAACTGAAAGCAGAACCCGCCGAGGGAGGCGTCATGGACAAAAAACACCCCTGCCCCGACTGCAAAATGTGCCAGTGGTGCTCCGACGACCGCTGCCGCCTGTGCCTGCGCAGCGGCGGCTGCCGCAAGAAACTGAGCATGGCCGAACAGATCGCCCTCTACGAAAAGATCAACCAAGAGAAGGCTGCGCAGGATGGAACTTAGCGGATCGCCCCGGCCATGCTACTCTTTAACTGCTAACCTGTTGCCATCAGGCAGGCCCGATTTCTTATGCGCAAGACACCTTCTATTCCGATGCGGCCCATTCTCTTTCGCCTGAAGAGGTCACCCGCCTTTGCCTGGGTCAAGTTTCTGCTGCTCGGCGCCAGCCTTATCTGGCTCCTCCTTCACGGCGCCCGAAACCTCGGCTATCACTGGCAGTGGTACCGGGTGCCGCGCTATCTCTTCACCTGGGAAGATGGCGTCTTTACGTGGGGACCGCTGCTGAAGGGTCTGGGCGTCACGTTTGAAATCGTCGGCATCAGCCTGGTGCTGGCGTTCGTGATCGCCCTGCTGACAGCCCTGGCCCGGATTTCCTCTTCCGCCGTGGCGGGTCTGCTGGCCCGGCTGTATCTGGAAACCATCCGCAACACGCCCCTGCTCATCCAGCTCTTTTTCGTCTATTTCGTCCTTTCCCCCATTTTGGATCTGGGCCGCGTCACCGCCGCCGTGCTGGCTCTGAGCGCTTTCGAGGGGGCCTACGCTTCGGAAATTATCCGGGCGGGGATCGTCTCCATACACCGGGGGCAATGGGAGGCGGCTCACAGCCTGGGGTTGGGACGCCTGGACACCTACCGCAGTGTCATTCTGCCCCAGGCCTTCCGCCGCATCCTCCCCCCCCTGACCAGTCAAGCCATCTCGCTGGTGAAGGACTCGGCCCTTGTCAGCACCATCGCCATTTACGACCTCACCATGCAGGGCCAGGCGATTGTCGCCGAGACCTTTCTGACCTTCGAGATCTGGTTCACCGTAGCGGCCATCTATCTGGTGGTCACCCTGTCCCTGGCGGCGCTGGTCAAAGGACTGGAAAACCACCTGAAAGAAGGAGCGGCATGAACGCAAAAACCCTGGGCCAGGACATGGTCGTCATCACCGACATCAGCAAGACCTTTCCCAACCGGGTGCAGGCCCTCAGCCGCTTTTCCCTGACCATCCGCGAGCGGGAGGTCGTGGTCGTGGTCGGGCCGTCCGGTTCGGGCAAATCCACCCTGCTGCGCTGCCTCAACGGTCTGGAAGAAAGGGACGGCGGCTCCATTGTCATCGATGGCATTCCGCTGGACGAAAATCCGCGGAATCGGCTGAAGATCCGGCAGGAGGTTGGCATGGTCTTTCAGTCCTTCAACCTTTTTCCGCACCTGACCGTGCTGGAGAACATCAACCTGGCCCAGATGCGGGTACGCAAAAAAAACCGTCGGCAGGCCACGACTCTGACCATGGAACTTCTCGGCAAAGTCAATCTGAGCGAAAAAGCGCAGGCCTATCCCTCCCAACTCAGCGGCGGTCAGCAGCAAAGGGTCGCCATCGCCCGCGCCCTGGCCCTGCACCCGAAAGTGATGCTCTTCGATGAGGCCACCAGCGCGCTGGACCCCGAAATGATCGGCGAGGTTCTTGAAGTCATGCGCTCCCTGGCCAGGGAGGGGATGACCATGGTGGTCGTGACCCATGAGATGGGTTTTGCCCGGGAAATCGGCGACCGGGTCGTCTTGCTCGACCATGGCCGCCTGGTTGAAGTAGCGCCGGCGGCCCGGTTTTTCTCTGCCCCCCGCGAAGAAAGAAGTCGCCACTTTCTGCAACAGGTTCTCTGAACCCAATCCTTTTTTATCAGGAGGCCGTTATGTACCGATTCAGACCCTTGTTCACAATCCTCGCCGTCCTGCTGGCGGGAATCGCTTTGGCCAGCGGTTCCGGGGCCGCCGACCTCCGCCAGGAGCTGGTGGAAAAAAGCACGCTGGAACAGGCTCTTCGCAAAGGCACGCTGCGCGTCGGCATGTCGACCTTCGTGCCCTGGGCCATGAAGGACAAGACCGGCAGCCTGATCGGCTTTGAAATCGACGTCGCCACCCGGCTGGCCCAGGACATGGGGGTCAAGGCGGAATTTGTACCGACGAAATGGTCGGGCATCATTCCGGCGCTGCTTACCGGCAAGTTCGACATCATCATCGGCGGCATGGGGATTCGGCCTGATCGCAGCATCAAGGTGAATTTTTCCATCCCCTATGACTATTCGGGGATGTCGCTGGTCGCGCATCGGGGAAAAGCGGCCGGCTTCGACGCCCTCGCGGATTTCGACCGGGAGGATGTCGTCATCGTCGCCCGCATCGGCACGACTGCGGCGACGGCCGCCAAGACCTTCATACCCAAGGCGACCCTGCGCCTGTTCGATGATGAATCCCAGGCCATACAGGAGCTGCTGAACGGTCGGGCCCATGCTTTCGTGACCTCCAAGCCCACCCCGGCTTTTCTGGCTCTGAAGCATGCCGACAAACTCTTTCTGCCCCTACCCGACACCTTCACCCGGGAACCCATCGGCTTTGCCATCCGCAAAGGCGACGTGGATTTTCTCAACTACCTCGACAGCTGGATTCGCGTCGTCGAAGCAGAGGGGTGGCTGGAGCAGAAGCGGCAATACTGGTTCGAAAGCCGCCAGTGGGAGGCTCTGATTCAATAGCATCACTCCTTTTTCCCGGCCGGGAACCGGCCCTTGAAGTGTATTCCTTATGACCTACTTGCCGGGGCCGTCCCCCAAGATCAAGAGGCTGGATATCGTCCTGCTGGCCGGGGTGGCGGCCCTCGCCGTCACCCTGATCTTCAGGATTCACAACAGCCTCGACTATCGCTGGAACTGGGCCGTCATCCCCCAGTATCTGCTGCGATTTGACGAGGCCTCCCGACAGTGGGTACCCGGCCTGCTGCTGGAAGGTCTCTTCACGACCCTCCGACTGAGCGTCTGGTCCATGCTGCTGGCCCTGCTCCTCGGCCTGACTATGGGTCTGTTTCGAACCAGCCCCAGCCTGTTCAAACGTCTGGTGGGGCAGACCTATGTCGGCCTGGTGCGCAATCTGCCGCCGCTGGTCATGATTTTTCTTTTCTACTTCTTTCTGAGCAGCCAGGTCACCCCCCTGTTCAGTGGCCTCCCGGCTTTTCTCGGCGAGCACCCCAGGATTTCCCGCTGGGTCGGCATCCTGTTGGCCCCGCCTGAATTTCTCGAGCAATTTCTGTCCGCCACCCTGACGCTGGCCCTGATCGAAGGCGCTTACATCACCGAAATCGTCCGTTCCGGCATCCAGTCCATTGAAAGAGGGCAATGGGATGCGGCCCGGGCTCTCGGTCTCTCCTATCGCCAGCAGCTGCAGGATATCGTGCTCCCTCAGGCCTTCCAGCGGATGCTGCCGCCTTTGGCCGGACAGTTCATCTCCACGGTTAAGGACTCGGCCATCGTGTCCGTCATCTCCATCCAGGAGCTGACTTTTCAGGGCAGCGAACTGATGGCCACGACCTACCTTACCCTGGAGGTATGGATTACCATTACCCTCATGTATCTCCTGCTGACTCTCTCTCTCTCGCTGGGAGCCCGGCAGCTCGAACGTCATCTCCGAAACCGCGTCTGACGAAAAAGCTCGCGAATCCTCACCCTGAAATTGTGCCATCCTGAACTTCCGCTGCGATCCTGGGTGGTTCCATCTAAGTAAAATAACGGCATGTTCCGTGACATGACGGACACATTCGATGGCACACAATCGCCGCTCCGGCGACGCGTTACACGTCATATTTTTGACTTTACAAACCCCCGCGGCCTGCCTTCCTACACATTGGCCAAATCCTGTTATTATTCGCCGAAAATTCGAAACAATCCGGACAGGTAAACCAAAAAAAGTCCACCATATTGCGCTCCTATGGGGAGAACAGACCTCATGTGCAACAGACCTCGACCGTCCGCCGTCAACAAAATGCACACCCTGCTCAGCCGCCGGTGGCCTCAAAGAAGGTCAAAATCGCAAAAAACCCTGGCCAGGGAAATAAAGGACTATTTTTTGCATTCACTTCGCCAGGAAGGGGAAATTTTCTTTTAAGAAGACAGAATATCGACGCCTCACCTTGGCGTCGGCCTGATTCAACATCCTATGGATTTTCAAAACTCAACAGGAGGCAAATTCACAATGGCAAAGATCTTGATCGCTGACGACAGCCCCACCGAACTCGCTTTTCTGCAGGAAACCCTCAAGGGCACCTCTCACGAAATCATCCTTGCCAGAGACGGCAAGGAGGCCGAGGAAAAAGCCCGCACACAACCCGTTGACCTGATCATTCTGGACGTTGTCATGCCGAACAAGAACGGCTTTCAGGTCTGCCGAGATCTTAAAAAAGATCCCAAGTTCAGCAAGATCCCCATCATTATCACTACGTCGAAATCAGGGGACAGCGATAAATTCTGGGGCAAAAAGCAAGGCGCCGACGAATACATCACCAAGCCCTATGAGCCCGTCGACATTCTGCTGGCCATCAAAAAACATCTGGGAGGGACTAAGTGAATCTAGCGGCGATACTGAGCAAGTTCCTGTCGGGGCGGGATACGGGCCAGCTGGTGGTGAAATTTGCCGGAGCGCAGCATCTGTGCAAAATCTCCATCGATAGCGGTGCCGCCGTGTATATCTCCCTGGGAACGCTGGGACCTGACGAAACGCTCGACTACATAGCGGACAAGCAGGCTCTGCAGGCCAACTTCATCGAGGGCGTGCCTGCCCGAAAAAAACTCGATGAACCCTTGAACGATCGACTTTTCGCTTTGGCCCAGGGCGGGGCAGTCACCGCGCCTCCGGCCCCGGCACCGGCCAGACCCGAACCGAAGCCAGCAGCAGGCGACGGTGACAATGGCCCCATCACTTCTGAGCAGGTGCAGGCCACCATTAACGATTTCATCGATCTGGTCGGCCCCCTGGGAACGGTCATGGCCGACAATGCCCTGTCGGGCGTCGGATATGTCAAAGGGTCGGGCATGAGCCTGAAGGCGTATGCCAACTTTCTGGCCGAACTGGAAGACGAGATCCCCGAAGGGCAGCGAAAGGCCTTTTTGTCTCGGCACCACAAGTAAGCAGAATCCTTTCACCAAATTCATTCGATATTCTGATCTGCCAGAATCGAAGGAGGTTTTCACATGTTCAGAAACCTGACCATCCGTAAAAGGATCATGGCCATTCTCGCCATAGTCTACGTCATTTCCCTGAGCCTGGCAGTCGGCGGCGGCTATTATGTGCTGCGGCAGGACACCATTCGCGAGTCCAATGAAAAAACCGAGATCTTCTCCGCGGCCATGAGCAGTTCGGCCGCCTACCTGGGCAGCGCTATTCGCCCCAAGGTGCTCGAATACCTGCCCGAAACCTATTTCCCTGAGGCGACGGTCGGCATTTTCATGCTCACCACCATCGCCAAAACGGTTCAGGACCAGTATCCCGAATACATTTACCGCATCGCCTCACCCAACCCCCTCAATCCAGAGAATTTGGCCAACGAATGGGAAGAGCAAACCATAAAGAAATTCGAGACCGGCGAAATGGAGTCCTGGCGTGGTTTTGTAGAACGCGACGGCAAGGAATACTACGCCGTGGCTACCCCCATGTCTGCCGGGCAGAACTGTATCTGGTGTCACGACACCCCTGAGGTAGCACACCCCAAAATGGTTGAACAATACGGAACCCGCTCCGGCTACGGCTACACTCTGGGCGATGTGGTCGGCGCCCGTATCGTCTATGTTCCCACCGATGTCGCCCTGGCCCAAGCCAAGAAAAAACTGGCCTATTTTGCCGGCGGCTTCAGCCTCTTCTTCCTGCTAGCCCTGATCGCCGTTGACCGCATCATCGTCAGTAGCGTCGTGCGCCCCATCGAAAACATCGTGGCTGTCGCCGAGGACATCAGTCGAGGCAAAATGGATCGTGAGTTCGAGGTCAAGTCCAACGACGAGATCAAGGCGCTGGCTGATGCCTTTAAGCGCATGAAGGTCTCTCTCGCCAAGGCGATGGACATTTTAAGAAAGTAATGACCTGCGCTTTCCCGGTCTTGCTGGGGTTGACCTAGCGAGACCGGGAAAGTCCTCCTCCTGAATACGGTCCTCACCCCCTATAAGGGTGCAACGCGGATTAAACCGCTATTTAACTCCGGGATTTACTATGAGCAATGAAGCCAAGCGCATTCTCGTCGTGGATGATTCTCCCACCGTCAGACGTCTTATCGAACTGATTCTTTCCCAGCAGGGCTACAAGATCTATACGGCTGAGGATGGAGACAAAGGGCTGGAGGTCGCCAGGGAAATTTCGCCGTCAGCCATTCTGGTCGATTTCGTCATGCCCCGCATGAACGGACACATGTTCTGCAAGACCCTGCGCTCCGACCCCAAGATGAAGGATATCCCCATCATTTTGATTTCTTCGAAGGGGGAGGTGGTCGGCCAAGCTTTTGAGGAATCATTCGGTGTTCTCCATTACTTCACCAAACCCTTTGAGCCTGACGATCTTATCGCCAAACTCGAGCAGGTTCTGGCTGGAGAGCCGGAGGTTCAAGCGGAAGAAGCTCCCCCGACCAGCGTGCCGGCAAAGGAAAAGGCACCAGCATCGCAGGTTGCGGCCAACGCTCCCCAGGCTGCCCCCCCAGCTCCGGCGGCCAAAGCCGCTAAGGCCGGTGCGGAAGCTCCCGCGGGGGCCACGGGCCAGTCCATCGCCGTCGAAGTACAAGACGCGCTGGACAAGCTGCTGCGCCAATACTTCCAGAAAGACTTCCCTCTGCTCATGAAGAATGTCATGGCCGACACCTTGCGGGAAACGGGATTGGTTAAAAGCGAAACACTCGTGCTTTCCGGTGATCTATCCCACCTCTCCCTGCCTGACGTGCTCAACTTTATCCATAACTCGCGCCTGTCGGGCAGACTGTCTATCTTTTCCCGGGATGTGTTCGGAGAAATATTTCTGGAGAACGGTCTATTCGTCTTTTCGACCGTCAGCCGTAAAGGAACTCACAAGTTCCTCACCGATCTCATGTGCCGGGATGGGCGCCTCAAATGCAGCAAGAAGGCCCTGCAGGGCGTTATTGATGAAGCGCGTTCCAAGAACCTCCCCGTCGGACGGGTACTGGTCGAGCGTGGCCATATCACCAACGATGAATTGATGGAATACCTTAAACGACATGCCCAGGAAGCGTTCAACGCCATTCTGGAGGTAACTTCGGGCAATTTCTTCCTTGAAAAAGATGCGCTGCCAGTCAACCTGCAGGACATTACTTTCCGGTTGCCCCTGATGAATGTCCTGATGGAAGGGCTGCGCCTGCTCGACGAAAAGCAGCTGGCCCAGACGGAGTTCAAGGACGAAAGTGTCGTCCTTGTCCGCCTCATTACCAACGAGGACGCACTGGAATCGATCAACCTGACAGAAAAGGAATTGACTTTCTTCTCTATCATCGACGGCAAGAAGACCTTGCGTCAGCTCATCGAAAAGAGCGGTCTTACCCCTCTCGAAACGAAACGGATCTGCTACACGCTCACCAAGGTGGGCCTGCTGCAGAGAAAATATGCATAGGACTGGCATCTGATGGCAGATATGCGCAGTACACTCCTGCCCGTTTTCCTGGAGGAGGCCCAGGAAAATCTCGGCAACATAGAGAAATGCCTACAATCGCTCGGCAAGATCGGCGACAGCAGCCAAGACCTGCTCGAGCCCGCCTTCCGTTCAGCCCACACCATCAAAGGGACGGCGGGGCTCGTCAAACTGACGGAAACCGCCACCATCGCCCGTCGTCTGGAAGAAGCCCTGGAGGCCCTCAACCTGTCCGGCAACATCCCCTCAGCGCCGGAGGTCAAAGCCCTTGGTCTCGCCTTTAGGATACTGCAGGAGCAGGTACGCCTGACTGGCAGCGATGAACCGGAAAGAATCGGCGCCGCGGATGAGGTCGATCAGGCCCTGCGGGAAGCCGAAGTCGCCACCAGGCGCCCGAGCTTTTCTGTCGTTCCGACCCAAGCCAGCGAAGAACCTTCACCCCTGGTCACCCCCGTGGAGCCATTGCTGCCAATAGCGACAGATCTCCCGGTCGCCCTCACTTCTGACCCACTCCCGGACGTTCTTGCCTCTGACCCGCAGCCAGAAATCCCAGCTTCTGAAGTCCGCCCGGAGGACATGGGTCTTGATCTGGACGACGAAAACTCCACACGTGTCGCACTGCGAGGATTCGCCTGCTGCCATTTTTCGGTGGCGGGCGTCGAATATTATCTGCCGATGGAAAACATGCTGGAGATCTCGCCCATGCCTCCCCTCACGCGATTGCCCCTCGCCCCCGACTATATCCAGGGGTTGGCCAATCTGCGGGGGTCTGTTGTTCCGGTCATCCACCTGGGACGACTCCACGGACGCCGGAGTGCCGGGTCCACCGACCGGCACCTGGTCATCGCCATCTCCGGAACCGAGAAACTGGGGTTCATCGCCGAAAGTATGCCGAACCTCTCCATGGAAATACAGGGTGAGGCGATCCAGCCTTCCACCTTCATTCAGAAATTCAAAATAGGAGCAGCCTGATGGCCAGCATTCAGGAAAGCGCTCTGCAGCTATTCTATGAAGAGGCGGAGGAGCATCTGGCCATTCTCGAGGAAGGCCTGCTGCAGATGGAGAAGAATCCGGCCGTCCATTCCGAGGATATCGACCGGCTCTTCCGCTCGGCACATACGATCAAGGGTTCGGCTGGCCTGATGAAGCTTAAGGCCGTCGCCGCTGTGTCCCACCGCCTGGAGGATACCCTTGAGGGGATCCGTGACGGCCGCAGCGTCGCGACCAGGGCGAAAGCCGACGCCCTGCTTTTCGCTCTGGACCAGATCCGCGAACTCATCCGTCTCGCCGGCGAGGGGAACACCGAACCGACCGGCTTCCTGGAGGAAGTCGACCAACAGCTCGAGTTTGCCGAAAAGCAGGCGGCGGAGCAGGCCCAAACGGAAAGGGTGCAGGTTCAGACCGTACCGAAACCGACATCGCCCACAACAGATCAGGGTTCCGCCTATTCAGGCACCGAGCGTCGCGTCGGCTCCCGCCGGGACGATGATTCGGGCGTAGTTTCGGGCGGTATCATCAAAGTGGCGGCGGAAAAAATTGAGTCCATGATGGAGATTCTCGGCGAGATCACCGTCTCCAAAACCCACATGATCAACGAACTCGGCGTTATCGAAAAAATCAGGGAAGAAGTCGAATTTGCCGGTTCTCGCCTGTTGCGTGAAGTCAGCAATTTTTCCGAACGCTTCGCCTATGCCCTGCCCGAACAGGCGAAAACAAGCGATTCCATGCTGGCGGAGTTTCACGAACTCGAATTCGACCGTTACGACGAGCTCAATCTTTTCGCCCGCACCCTGCAGGAAATCACCAACGACATCAATGAAGCCTTGCGGACCATGGCCGATTTCTTCAGCGGCTTCACCACGGAAATCGACCAGCTTGACCGCATGACCGTCGATATGAAGGAGCGGATTTCGGAAGCCCGAACGATCCAGGCCTCCAATCTTTTCCAGCGCTTTACCCGCTCGGTGCGTGAGCTGTCCAAACAGACCGGCAAACCCTTGGAACTGATTGTTTCCGGCGGCGAGACTCTCATCGACCGCGCCGTTTACGACGGTCTTTACGATCCGCTGCTCCATATCGTGCGCAATGCCGTCGCCCACGGTTTCGAAACGCCCGAAGATCGAGGAAAACTGGGGAAACCCGCCGTCGGAACCATCTGGCTGTCGGCCAAGAGACTTGGCAATACCGTCGAAATAGAAGTGCGTGACGATGGTCGGGGCATCCAGTTCGACAAGGTCCGCAAACGGGCCGCTGAAAAGGGTTTTATCAGGCCGGACCAGGAGGTGTCCGAGCAGGAGTTGATCGACATGATCTTCCGGCCCGGCTTCAGCACCACCGAGACGACCGACTCAACTTCGGGCCGGGGGGTCGGTATGAACGTGGTCATGGACCGACTGGCCTCCCTCAACGGCACCATCGACATCGACACGATTCAAGGTCAGGGCACGACCATGCGCCTGACCCTGCCGCTGTCGCTGGTCATCGTCAACGTCATCCAGTTTCGGGTTGGCGAGCAGCGCTTTGTCATTCCATCGACCCTCGTATCCGAAATTGTCGACCTGCCCGCCGGCGACGATATCCCCGAATATCTCGAAGTGCGTGGAAGCAAACTCCCCCTGGTCGACCTGAACGGTTTTTTCGGCCTGCCGCGAACCGGCAGCACGGCCCCTTTGCGTTTCGCCATCGTCACTCAGGCTTCAGGCGTCAAAACCAGTCTGCTGGTAGAAGAGATCATCAGTCAGGAAGACACCGTCATCAAGCCGTTCGATTCTATGCTCCGCGAGATGCCTTTCTTTTCAGGCAGCAGCATCTCCGGTGACGGGACGCTGCGCCTGGTTATCAACCCCACCCGTCTGCTCGCCTCTGCGGAGCAATCTTTCCTCCCGGAAGAAACCGCTGCCTTCGCGGACGAAAACCGGGCGCCACGAGTGCTGATCGTCGACGACTCCCTCAGCGTGCGTAAGTACGCCTCCATGCTCCTCGAAGCTCATGATATCGAGGTTCTCACCGCCAACAACGGCATGGACGCCCTCAACGTCCTGGATGAACACCAGGTCGACTTCATTATCACCGACCTTGAAATGCCCATCATGCACGGCTACGAATTGCTTGGTGAACTGGGCCGTCGCGGTGTGCTCGAGACCATCCCTGTCGCCGTACTCACCTCCCGCGCCGGCAAACAGCATCAGGACAAGGCCTACTCTCTCGGCGCCTCGGACTACCTGATCAAGCCCTTTGAAGAGGAATCCCTGCTGGAAGTCGTGCGCCGCAATACACAGCGCAGCAACCGAACCTAATCCCTATTCTTCCAAAAGGCCAGACGCAAAAAAGCCAGGGTGTTAMCCTGGCTTTTTTGCGTTCAGTGAAGACTTCGGTGGGAGCATCAGGCCATTTTGATGTCCAGCTCCGTATCGAATATTTCATCCTCCAGAGCCACCAGATCCTCTTCGATCTCTTCTGCTGGCATCGTCTCCCCTTCGACCGAGGCCTCCCCGGAAAGATCAAAAGACACGCCCTGCTGCAGCAGATCATCTTCCTCACCCGGCAAAATGAATTGAGAAAGAGAACTCAGCAGAGTTTCGGACATGTCATGGAGGCCATCCGAGATACGAGCGGAATCCTTCACCATGGACATGGCCTGCTTGGAGATCACCGAAACTTCCTTCATGGAAAGCACCGCCTCGTTGGTCAGGTGCTGCTGTTTCTGGGACAGGTCAAAGATCTCGGTAACAACCTGCTTGGAGTCACCGATGGCCTTCTGAATTTCAGTGAAGGCATCGCCTGTATCCTGGGCCAGCTTGGTCTGCCCTTCAACTGTGCGGGTTTCTTCTTCCAGCGAAGCGGTGACTTCGCCCGCCTCGGTCTGAATCGCCTTGATGATGCCGGTAATCTGCTTGGTGGCCTCGGCCGACTTGTCGGCCAGGCGCTTGATTTCATCGGAAATAACCAGGAAGCCACGCCCCTGTTCCCCAGCGCGTGCCGCTTCGATAGAAGCGTTCATGGCCAGAATGGTCGTCCGGGTGGCAACCTCGGAGATGAGCTGGGAGATGGTGCCGATTTCCAGCAGCCTTTCGGACAGGGATTTCATCTTTTTGTTGATGACCTGCACGGTGACGCGGATCAGCTGCATCCCCTCAATGTTCTGCATAACCAAGCTGTTACCCTGTTCGGTAACCTGATCCACCAGAGCTGAGGTTTCCTGCGCCAGGGTGGCTTTATTCGAGATCTCCAGCGTCGTGGAAGAGGTTTCGTTAACGAAGTCCGTGGCTTCCTGAACCTGAGACGCCTGCTTTTCAGCGCCGGTTTCCATGGTCCGGAAGATTTCCAGCAGATGCTGGGATTCGCGACCGACCTCTTCCGCCTTCCGGCGCGTATCGGCCATCTGCTCTGCCAGGCTGTCAACCATCAGGTTGTAGGCGTCCGCGATAGAGCCGAAGGCATCGGCGGTAACCGGTGCCTTTACGGTGAGGTCACCGTCAGCCGCTTCGCTGACGACCTCGAGAAAGCCGATAAGGTTGTTCTGTGTCTCTTCCCGCTCGCTTTCGGTAATGATAGAGTCCTGCAGCTTATGCAGAGACTCATTGAACAGTGTGGCCACCTCGGCCAGTTCATCGTGGGTGTCAACCTCAATTTCTTCAAAATTCCCTTCGGAAAGATTGGCAACACCGGCCTTGAACTTTTCAAAGGATGCCGTAATACGTTTGCCGACCACTGAAGCCGCGAAAAGTCCTATCACCACCAGCACCAGGCCGACAACAGGGATCGCCCACATGGAAAGCGACCAGGCACCGGAGGTTTTCCCGCGGGCCACATCCTTGAGAACGGCCTTTTTCATCACGGGCAGCACATTGGAGAACTCGCGCAGGTTCATGGCGAACGCCTTGATGGCCGGGTCAGCCTCTTCCAGGGTGGCGCCCTCGAACAAGGAATCGGCGAGAATATCGAGATTACTGAGCAGGTCGGCCTGAATCGCCTCCAGCTGGGATACGGATCGGCTTATCTCGATATTTCCCTCGGACAGTGTTTTAAGCTGCCCGAGCAGGGACGGAACGGCTTCTACCCGGACGTATAGGGCATCGCTGTACTGTTCCATGGCGTTTTCGTCGCCCCGGGCCGACGCCAGCAGAAAATCCTTTTCACTGCCCCGCATCAGGGCCAACTCCTGGCTCAGCTGGTCAACAATACTGAGCTTCTCAACCTGCTCGTTGGCCACGCTCAACAGGGCCGTATGGGAGCGATAAAAAAAGTAGTAACTGGTAGCAATGGTTGCCAGGGAAACAACGGTGAAAAAAAGGGCGACGCGCAGGAGCTTGCGCCGGATGGTACGGACGTTTTTGGCTGGCTGAGCCATTCTTGAGCCTCCCTGAAAATGAGTATGGCAAAAAGCATTCAGGCTTTTCGTAACGCAATGACCTGTGCACCCGGTCGCGGGCCGTGTTTAAAAACAATTCCTCGGCGGGATATTGACAAATTACTGACAGCAAAGGACTGCTTAGCCTGGACAATAGCAAGGGGAGTGCCAAGTTATTCAACCCGTAACAGTGAATCCCTGTTGAGGCGCCCAGGCAGGACTTAAAGGCTGTCGGTGACAGATTTGTCATATATATTTTTATGGAATTTATCAGGAGGCGGATTTAGACAGAGCTTTCCTCCCTTACATCCTGCTTGTGACACAGTTTGGTCGACACACTAATGTTTCCTCCTTCAGGCCACCTGCACAGCTTTTCGGACAAATCTTCCTGCCGGGCCGCACAACCTCTGGCTATTTGACTGCAAAGCCGGTCTTTTCACGAACAAAGGTCATCTATGCCTGCAATCAAAAGGGTTCCATATATGTCTATTTTTATTGGCACGCAAAATGCTGAGCATATCCATAAAAGCAGTCAACATCTGCTCATAAACTTTATCTAACCATATCCCAACCCAGGAGGAACATTATGAAAAGACTGTCTGTTCTCGTCACCCTTTTGGTCGCCTTTTCTCTGGCGGCTCCCTCGGCCCATGCCGGTAACTGGAGAAAAGGCAAGGCGCTGTTCAAGGACAACTGCATGAGCTGTCATGACAATAATAGTGATTCCGTGAAAGTGTCTCCCGGCGACAAAACCAAGGCACAGTGGAACCGCTTCTTTGACCGCGACAAGCATGCAGCCAAGCCCGAAGTTTTCAACAAGCTCTCCAAGAAGGATCTGGAAAACCTGAAAGACTATCTGGACAAATACTCTCTCGACTCAGCCAAGCCGGGAACCTGCGGTTAATCCTATCCCACCGGATCCTTTGACGAGGAAGGGGCCGATCTTTCGATCGGCCCCTTCCTCGTTCCGCTCTATTTTTTGCCCAATTCCTGTGAGCGCTGGGCGGCCGCCGCAACCGCATCCATGACGACCGACCGCAGCCCGCCCTTCTCAAGAGCGGCCATACCGGCGATGGTCGTGCCTCCCGGGGAGCAGACCCGGTCTCGCAACACGGCTGGATGGTCGGCACTCTCCTGCACCAACTGGGCGGCGCCCTGAACGGTCTGCACCGCCAGGGCGTGGGCCACATCGCGGTTCAAGCCCTGCTGCACACCGCCGGCAGTCAGGGCCTCGATAAACGTGAAGACGAAGGCCGGCCCCGAACCGGACAGGCCCGTCACCGCATCCATCTGTCCTTCACTGACCCACTGCACGATACCCACCGACTCAAACAACCGACCGGCCAGAGATCGATCCTGCGCCGTGGCATGGCGGCCGGCACACAAGGCGGAAGCCCCAAACCCGACCAGGGCGGGTGTATTGGGCATGGCTCGGATCACCCGAGGACTGTGGTCGAGCCCCTGTTCAAGCGAGGTCGTGGAGATGCCGGCCAGGATGCTGACGAGAAGTTTATCCTGCGCAAAGACGGGACGGATTTCGTCCAGAACCGCACCAACGACCTGCGGCTTCACAGCCAGCACGATCAGCTCGCATTGTTCCACCAGGGTGCGATTGTCTTCGGCCACCTGGACCTGGTAACGCTCCTGGATCAGACGGCAGCGGTTGGGGTCGGGCTCGGAGATAACTATCCCGGCTGCGGGAAAACCACCGTTCAGCAATCCCTTGATAAACGCCTCGGCCATATTGCCGGCCCCGACAAATCCAATCCTTTCCAAACCGACCATTTTTGTATGTCCTTTCGGGATGTTTGGGAATAAACGGTAGTAAATCGGAAATCCCCGGCAATGTCAATTGAGCCGCCTTAAAAACTGCAAAAAATGATGAGCCATGCACAAAAGGGGCTAGGCAAAGGGGAAGATTTGCCATATTCTGTGCGGCTGTTAAATTTAATAGCTGATTCAATTCTCACCTGAAGAGGCCGGAAGGCTGCTTCTTTCGTCTTGAAAGGATGGAACTTATGGACCTGTGGTACACGGAAAAACACTCGGAAAACGTCGGCATCACCATGAAGGCCACCAAAACCCTCTTCTCCGGCAAGAGCGAATTTCAGCAGCTGGACATCATCGAAACCCTGGAATACGGCAAGATGATGCTCCTGGACGGCCTGGTCATGGTGACCGAGCGCGATGAATTCGTCTATCACGACATGATCACCCACCCCGCCCTCTTCACCCACCCGAACCCGAAAAAGGTTTTGGTTATCGGCGGCGGCGACGGCGGCACCATCCGGGAAATCATGAAACACCAGGGAGTCGAGCAGGCGGTATTGTGCGAAATTGACGGTCTGGTTATCGACAAGTCCATCGAACTGCTGCCCTCCATGGCCTGCGAGATCGACGGCAGCAACCCCCGCGTCAAGCTGCACGTGGATGACGGCCTGGCCTATATCCGCGACCACCAGAATGAATTCGACGTGATCATGGTCGACTCCACCGATCCTATCGGCCCGGCCGTCGGTCTCTTTGAAGAGGACTTCTACCGCCTGGTCTTCGGCGCCCTCAAAGAGGACGGCATCATGGTGGCCCAGAGCGAGTCCCCCTTCTACCACGCCGAGATTCAGAAGAACATGTATGCCAACCTGCGCAACGTCTTCCCAATCGTGGAGATGTACCAGGCCTTCATTCCCACCTATCCCAGCGGCTTCTGGAGCTTCGCCTTCGCCAGCAAGAAGTACCACCCGGTGCAGGATTTCAACCGCGAGCGCGCCGCCAAGCGCGGCTTCTATACCAAGTACTACAACGAAGACCTGCACCTCGGCGCCTTCATGCTGCCGACCTTCGCCCGCGAGAACATCGCCCCTTAGACCGGGCACATAGGTCAAAGCAATAGTGGCCGGGCCGCGGCGGCGATACCATCGCCGCGGCTTTCGCCTTTGGGCTGAGCAGACCGATTGTTATTTCAGGGGATTCCATTTTCCGGGAGCAGCCGACGATGAACCGAAAACTTGCGCAGAACTGGACTCTTGAGGCTTCCGCCGCCCTCTATGGCATCCGCGAATGGGGAGCTGGCCACTTCGATCTCAACGAGCAGGGGAATGTGGTGGTCAACGCCCGCTTCCAGGACAAAAAGGTCGCGGTCCCCCTCATGGATATTGTCGCCGGTATCGAAGAGCGCGGCCACGCCATGCCCGTGCTGCTGCGCATCGAAAACCTGCTCGACGCCCGCATCGCCTTCCTCAACGAGACCTTTCGCGCCGCCATTGGCCGGGCCGGCTACCGGGGCGAGTACCGGGGGGTCTTCCCCGTCAAGGTCAACCAGCAGTGTCAGGTGATCGAAGAGATCGTCCGCTTCGGTGCGCCCTACGGCCACGGCCTGGAGGCCGGGAGCAAGGCGGAGCTGGTACTGGCGCTGGCATCCCTGCGCGAGGGGGGGCTGCTGATCCTTAACGGCTACAAGGATCGCGAGTTTATCGACCTCGGTCTCTGGGCCGACAAGCTGGGCTACCGCTGCATTTTCGTCATCGAATCCCCCTCCGAGCTTCCCCTGCTCATCGAGCGCAGCAAGGCCTTGGGAATCCGTCCCCTCATCGGCGCCCGGGTGAAGGTTTCCGCCAAGGTCGGCGGCCTGTGGACGGAGACCAGCGGCGACCGCAGCAGCTTCGGACTGAGCACCGCCCAGCTCCTCTCCGTCGTCGACACCCTCCGCCAGGAACAGATGCTCGACTGTCTGCAGCTGCTGCACTGCCATCTCGGCTCGCAGATCCCGCACCTGGCCGACATCCGCGCCGGCGTACTGGAGGCCTGCCGCTACTACAGCGATCTCGTTCGAGAAGGGGCGGCCATGGGCTATCTCGACCTCGGCGGCGGCCTGGCCGTCGACTACAGTGGCGTCCGCTCCGGTCATGTCCATTCTCGCGACTACACCCTCGATGACTACTGCGACACCCTCGTCGGCACCATCGGCGCGACCCTGGACGCGGAAGGCATCCCCCATCCGCATATCGTCACCGAATCGGGTCGGGCCACGGTGGCCTACGCCTCCATGCTCCTTTTCAACATCCTCGACGTCATGCATTTCGAGGCCGTCGCCCTGCCTGACGCCCTGCCGGCCGGGGCCCACCCTTTGCTGCACCAGCTCTTCGCCCTGCGTGACGAGAACAGGACAGCGGACCCGGTCAACCGCTACAACGAGGCGCTCTCCTGTCGCGACCGCATCCGGGAGCTTTACAAGGATGGCCAGATCGGCCTGCGGGATCGCTCTCTGGGCGAGAATATCTTCCTGGCCATCGCTCAGAATATTCTCCAGCATATCATCGAGGCCGGCAAAACGCCCCTGGGTCTGGAGGGGCTGCGTGAAAGTCTGGCCGATATCTACTACGGCAACTTCAGCGTCTTTCAATCCCTGCCAGACACCTGGGCCATCGGCCAGCTCTTCCCCATCATCCCCCTGCACCATCATCTGGAGGCGCCCCGTCGCGAGGCCATTATCTCGGACCTCACCTGCGACTGCGACGGCAAGCTCGATGCCTTCATCGTCGCTGGCGGCGAAAGCCGCATTCTCCCCGTCCATCCGCTGAAAAAAGAGGAGGAATACTACCTCGGCGTCTTCCTCATGGGGGCCTATCAGGAAACCCTCGGCGACCTGCACAACCTCTTCGGGGACACCCACGTGGTGAGTGTGCGACTCAATGAGGACGGCAGTTTCGACGTGATGAAAGAGATTCCCGGCGACAGCATCGGCGATGTACTCAGTTATGTGGAATACAATCCGCAGCTCCTGTTTGAGCAGCTGCGCGGCACCGCCGAGGCCGCGGTGCGGCAGGGGCGGCTGACGGTAGCAGAGCGGCAGTTGTTGCTGGAGGAGTTTCGGGGGAGTTTGGCGGGGTATACGTATTATGAGAGATAGGCTGATGGGGGTGTTGTAAGAGGCACCCCCCCACTGCAAAAAGCTAACCGGAAACTACGGAGGTCGAATTCCGTTTGACCTTCCCATCGACCACAATCCCGAGCTTTTTCATCCGACTACGAAGAGTGCTGGCATTCGTTCCTAACAATTCTGCCGCACCGTTCGGGCCATGGACTTTCCCTCCCGTCATTTTTAGCACACGCTTAATATGTTGACCCACGACCTCTTCCAAATTGGTGGTTTCAGGTAGTGGGTCATATTTTTTTCCCTCCTCTTGCGAAAGCTTGGCCAGACACGGGAACAAGCAGCGCCCCATCTCCCCTAACCGATCGGATGAACAGTTGGAATGCTCCGACAAATTAAAGTGATCTCGGGAAAGAATCCGTCCTTTATTCTGAATCAAAGCTCTTTCCACCACGTTTTCCATTTCTCTTACATTCCCCGGCCAAGGGTATTTCGTTAAACAATCCATAGCACCAGGGGCTATTTCAGGCGGGATACGAAATCCCAACTCCTTTGATTTAACTTCGACAAGATATTCAAGTAGAGCAGGAATATCCCCGCGGCGATGTCTCACGGGAGGGATAACGATAGGATACGCATTCAGTCTGAACCAGAGATCCTCCCGAAAAAGATTTTCGGAAACCATCTTCTGCAAATCACGGTGGGTGGCGGCAATAACGCGGATATCCACAGGGATCGCCGTCGTCCCTCCGACCCGCTCAATCTCCTTGTTCTGCAGGACTCGTAAAAGGCGAACCTGAGCCTGTAGAGGGAGTTCACCAATCTCATCCAAAAAGATGGTTCCTCCGTGGGCTCGCTCGAATCGACCTGGCTTTTGACTCACGGCCCCGCTGAAGGCACCCTTCTCGTGACCAAAAAGCTCGCTGTCGATCAACGACTCCGGAATGGCGCCGCAGTTCACCTTGATAAAAGGACCGTCTTTGCGGGGAGACGAGCGGTGGATCGCGTTAGCGATGACTTCCTTCCCGGTCCCCGTTTCCCCCAGCAGCAAGACGGTGGTGGTGAGACCCGCCACCTGCTTCGCCATCCTCATGACCCTTGCCAGACTGGTGTTCTCTCCAATGATGTCACTCCGGACCTGGG
The DNA here is from genome assembly GCF_024197615.1 of Desulfuromonas sp. KJ2020. Lineage (NCBI taxonomy): Bacteria > Pseudomonadati > Thermodesulfobacteriota > Desulfuromonadia > Desulfuromonadales > Desulfuromonadaceae > Desulfuromonas > Desulfuromonas sp. KJ2020. Next base: position 1,274,750 of record NZ_JAKUKE010000001.1, on the reverse strand, counting down.
TCTTCAGCTCATTTTTCAGAAAGTGATTATCCAGATCGAGCTGATTTTTAAGATCAAGCAATTTCTTGTGCCTCATGGCATTGGCTGTAGCGATGGCGAAAGGCTCACGGACAGACGTGATGAGCTCAACATGCTCTTTAGTGAACCGGTTCTTGCCTCTGGATCGTAAAGCGAGCAGCCCGAGGTCGTGTTCCTCAATCCTCAGCGGCAGAATGATCTCGGAAAATCCCTTGTTTTTCACATAGGGCTCGAACGCGCGCGCAAAGGCATCAAGTTCGGTGTCGTCGATAAGCTTGGTATTTCCGCGAACCGCCTGCAGATATCCTGAATAAATATGAGGCGGGAGGGGAACGGCCTCCGTGGCCGAGGGGGAAAAGTCCGTGGCGGCATGGGCCAGAAGGTGCCACCGCTGCGTATCCTGATCCGCAAGGGAAACCAGGACCTCATCCAGGGGGAAAAATTTCTGCATGTACGTCAGGCATCGCTGCAGGGATTGCCGGATATCGAGACTGCTGCAGATCAACAACGTTACTTCTTTAAAAAAGTCATTTCTATACATTAAATACCCCCAATTATTAGAACTTCAAACAATCACACCCCAGGGTTGCGAGATATCGCAGATTATCATTAATCGCGAAATATCACAAATATTTTTGCGACATTTCGCGACACCCTCAATCCTAGACGCACAACCTACTGTAAATACAGCCCTTATCTGTTTGGCACGTTTCACGCTAAAAATCACAAATTTAATCCGGAAGATTCTCATGCCAAAGGATCTTCTGTCAACCAAGCACAGAGAAAGGAGTGATCACGAAAGAACAGTAATGGAAGGTGCTGTAAATACATGCATTCACGTGACTGGGAACACATACACCCAAGGAGGCGACATGAAAATTTGGCAGCGACTAACGGTCTGTACAGCACTACTGCTGCTGGCACTGGGGCCGGCGTGCAACGTGCTGGCAGCCTCGATCTCGGGACGCTCAAGCACCGAGATCGAATGGTACGATGATGCCGAAGGCGACACCGCCATGCCGGCCTATCAGTACCTGATGCTCAACGTCAGGGACATTGACGGAGACGGACTCGACTTCCGTGGTTACGGCCGCTTGGCCGATGACTTCAAGGACGAAGTGGATATCGAGAGCCGTCTTTATTACGCCTATTTCGAAAAGAAGGACCTGATCGAAGGTCTGAATCTGAAGTTCGGTCGGCAGTTCATCTCCACCACAGCCGGGGCCTCGATGATGGATGGTCTCTATCTCGACTACGACAACCTCGGCCCCCTCAAGTTGGCTCTGTTCGGCGGTGGTGATGTCGCCTATTACAGCGGCTACAGCGCCGACGACCTCATGTTCGGCGGCGAGCTCAGCGGCCGCTTCTTCGACAGCCTCGACCTGGGTCTGTCCTACGTGCAGAAGTGGGATAACGGCGATCTGGCCAAAGAGCTCTTCGGGCTCGATGTCGACTACGATTTCCGCAACGTGCTCAACCTCTACAGTGAAGTCCAGTTCGACTACCTGTCCAACAGCGTCTCCTACTTCCTGGGTGGCGCCAAATACCGTCCCAACGACAAATGGGGCCTGCGGGCTGAATATCTCTACTCCCTCCCGGTATTCTCCGCCACCTCCATTTATTCCGTCTTTGCCGTCAACGAGTACGAAGAAGTCATGGCCGAACTGACCTACCGCATCGCCGTGGGTCTGCACACATTTGCCCGTTACACCCGGGAGATCTACCCCGAGTTTGCGGACGCCGACGTCTTCGAAGCCGGTATCGAGAAAATCCGTACCCGCAACTTCTCCGGTTATCTGACCGGCGTCGTGCGTGAAGACGGCGACGGCCAGGATCTCATGGGCTTCAAAGCCCGCGCCGCCTATCTGTTCAATTCGTACGTTCAGGCTGGTGTTGGTTTGGAGGTCGATGTGCTGGACCGCCGCATTGATGACGAAGATGACGAAACCACCAGCTCCCGCTATTGGGCTGACGTGACCGGCTACATCACCAAGAAGATCAACGTGCAGGCCAAGATCGAGCGGGTTGAGAGTGATCTGTGGGACTACTACAACCGTGGCCGCGTTCGCCTCAACATTCTCTTTTAGTAAAGGAGTGACGATATGATCCGCTGTTTAATCGCCGTTATGGCCGTCACCTTTGCGTGGGCGCTACCGGCATTGGCGGTCGATTTCGACCACGCCGAGCATCTGACCACCATCGAAGGGACGGATTGCGCCACCTGCCACGTGGAGGGGGCGCAGAGCATCGTTCCCGAGACCACGGCCTGTCTGCAGTGTCACGATCAGGATTTCGTTGACACCGTCAAGATGCCGGGCCTCAAAACCCACGGACCCGTCTGGGCCCTTAACCACCGCCCCTTTGCCAAGGGCAACACCTATGACTGCGCCGCCTGCCACCAGCAGAGCTACTGCATGGACTGCCACACTGCGGGTTTCGCCGATGAAATGGGTGATTTTGGCAACAACATGATCAACGTTCATCGCAGCGATTTTCACGTAACCCACCCCATCGCCGCTCGCACCGACCAACAGCTGTGCTCCAGTTGCCACGAGCCCAACTACTGCTCCGACTGCCACAACCAGTTCGCTCCGGCCGATCTCGCCCTCGACTCCCATCGTCGCGGCTGGACCGACGGTACTCTGGATGGCATGCACGCCAACTACACTGAAGAGCAGTGCATCACCTGCCACACCAGTGATTCCGTTATCCCCAGCACCACGGGATGGTCCCATTCTCACGCCCGTGAGGCCCGTAAAAATCTGGCCACCTGCCAGGCCTGCCACCCGCAAGGGGATATCTGTCTCAAGTGCCACAGCGCCACCAGCGGTCTGCGGGTGAATCCTCATCCTGCGGACTGGAGCGATATCGATGGGCGCCTCAAGCGGGCCAGTGACGGCAAGACCTGTCGGAAATGCCACTAACGGCATGACCTTAAACTCTCAGGAGGTAAAAAGTATGCGAAGAAGATTTATGTCTCTCGTTCCATTTGCAGCGGCCGCTCTTATGTGTGTGCTGTTGCATGGTTGCGGCAGCAACCGTGATTCAAGCGGGGCTGTCACGACGACCGATTCTCTTGGCACCGATGCCGTAGGGATCAGTTATGCAGGCGCTGCAACCTGTATTGACTGCCACGAAGGAAAAAGCTGGAGTGCCGTAGCGGTCGCAGGTTATCTGGCTGGCGCACACGTGATCCACAGCGACCACATCGACCAAGAAACGGCTCAAGCTGAGGGATGTGCTCAGTGTCACGACCCTATCGCCGATGGCCGCATGCTCGAAGCCTGGCTTGAGGCGAACGCCATTCCGGCTGGCGGCCTGGCGGCCGTTACCTGCGAAGCCTGCCATGGGGCAGGCGGCGAGCATTATGGAGTGGGCCCGATACCCAACCCTCTGCCCGGCTCCGATACCTGCGGGAAGTGTCATAACGATGCTCTGCCGGACTCGCACCTTCCTCACCACCCTGACGCGGATTCCATTTATGAGAGGTACGCCGCTTCGGCTCACGCAGGTTCTGCTGGACCCGGCCGCTCCGAATACTCCACCGACGAATCGAAACTCAATGGCCACATGGAAGACCATCTGCCGTTTGGCCATTCATGCGTCAAGTGCCATACCCATGAAGGTGCCATACAGTACCTGGAGGTCGACGCTGGTGCGGCGATTGCTGCTATTGATGATGGTTCCGGCAAAATTTACACATCCATGCAATGCAAAACCTGCCATGACCCACACGAAGCCGGTAAATTGCTGGAGCCTGCGGTTCACGAAGAGCACCCGGTCTATAAGGACGACGGCGTAACGCTGGATTACCTGGAGGTGACCACCATCTCCTCCTCGGAATACAACACCTGCGCCAACTGCCATGATCAAGAGGCCTTTCACCTCACCAAAAACGTTGCCTGGTCAATGCTCGAGACTCATGGTGACGATCCAGCCACCATGGATATTGAAGGCTACGTGATTGACGAAACAGCTGAAAACGCTTGCAGCGCCTGTCACGATGTCCACAGCGCTGATATCACGATTAATCAGCAGTGGGCCAAATCGGGCCACGCTGCTGAGATCGCCTTGGTTAAAGAAGAGCTGGGTCCCGATGCGGTCATCTCTCTTGATGACGAGCATGAGCGTCATTCCGTGCTGGCCTTCACCGAAATCAATAATGCCTTTGCAGAAGGTCGCGAAACTTGTCAGCGTTGCCACACCACCACCGGCGCCAAAAACTACATGAGCGATCCGGCGAACTATGATCCCGCAAACAATGACTTCTCGCATCTCGACCCTGTCTATGACGAAAACACCGGAGAACTTCTCTCCAATAAAGTCGAAATGCTCTACTGCGGCGCCTGCCACACTAGCGCAACCACGGGAGATTTGGCCGTCAGCGGAACCGACATTATCCTGGACTACACATACGGCGGTGAAGAGGTCATCCTCAAGGGTGTTAACGAGTCTAAGGTGTGCCTGACCTGTCACGGTGGCTGGGGCAACAATGACAGCCTTGTCGCGATGGATGACGCAGCGCGTGATTTTCATGGCGTGCTGCACCATGGCCCAGCCGGAGCCGTCCTCTTTGCTGGGGAGACCCACGCCGGCTATGAGTTCGCCGGCCAGGCCTATAACAGCACCCCGCACGACATCATTGGCACCACTGATGCTAACGGCAACGAAGTCGTTCCCGGAACCGGCACTGCAGGACCCTGTGTTGCCTGCCATATGCCCGGCAAGAACCACTCCAACGCCGTGGTCGATGCTGAAAGCATGACCATCAACAGCGCAGTGGTCTGCAACAGCTGTCACTCGTCGATGACGGCAGAAAGTCTCGAAGCCGCCAACGATGGCCGGAAGCAGACGGCCAGTTACATCATGGAAGTCGTCAAAAACGTTCTAATCGACCTCAACTATCCTGAGGCGGATTTAGGCGGCCTCAAACCTGTGTTAGTGGCCACTGCTAATCCGGCTTATCTCTCTCTTGACCAATTCCGGGCAGCCATGAACTGGTGGGTCGTTTACGATGACTTCGGTGGGCACGCACATAACCCCACCTACGTTAAACAGATCGCTTTTGACACGATCGATTATTTGGAAAATGGAACCTTTACCGGCAGCATTACCATAGACCCGATCGCTTGGTCGGATACTGTCAATTGGCTTGATGGCAATCCGACTACCGGAGTGACAACTCGCCCCTAACGAACCATCCAAAAAACTTCAACCGCCGGGTTTCGCTCGGCGGTTGAAGTTTTCAAGGGGAAATCATCTTTTCGCTTCGCCTTCGTTTTATTTTCACCACTAATAACCGCCCCTCTCCCATGACCCGGCAAGGGCGCCCGCAAGGCGGGACACCGATCCTGGTCTGGATAGGCATCAACACAGAAACCTCAAGGAAGATAGTTTATTATGGATCAATATTGTGCGTGGTGCGGCACTTCTCTCGACAGAGATCCCGTCAAGGCGCTTTTTAAAACGGCACACCGGAGATGGCGTCTCATATTTCAAATCTTACTCAAGGGGGTTTCTAGCGAGGAAAGGGATAGTCACGGGATCTGTTTGAAATGTTTAAAGAAAAACGACCCTGAAATGTATCATCTCTACATAAACACATATGGCGCCACGTTAAGCGCACATCCTGCCGATTGCGTCACGAGAAAAATTACTGGCCGGTTTTTTTACCCATTAATCAGGCTGGCGGGAAAAAGTGGACTCCTACCTGAGAGTCGATAAGGCTCCAGAAGGTGTCCATGGAACGAATCGCGAGGTACTTTATCATTTCAATCAACGCACCCGCTCCCCCCAGTAAATCATCCGAGAATTCCCCTTATAAATCCCGAAACTGGCTCGCGCTGACGGATCATCGTCATGGGAGCCGTCACCATCCCAGTCGTATTGAAGCCAGAAATCGACGGGCAGGCGGACATCGACGCTGCCGTCATTGCCCGTTCCCGGCGCGCTGAGTTGCAGCGGGCTCAGGGGGTTTTCGGTGCCGCCGAGCAGGCTGCCAGCGCCACTGGCAGTCGTCTCCCCTGTCTGCAGGTTGGCGGAATAATTGGACAGGGTGGCCAAGGTGCCATCATAGGGGGTACAACTGTCCTCCAGATTGCCGACGAAGGTACTGCCGTCAAAATATTCGGCCCGCAGGGGCAGATTCAGGGGGATAAGTTCGGAGCCGTAGGCGTTCTGCAGCGTCAGCCGCCCGAAACGCATCTCCTGGTAGCCATCGGTAAAGGCGATACCGTTGCCGGCGCTGGCCTCGCCGAAAGCGGCAGGATTGCCGGCGTAGGCGATGCCGTCTTCGTCGACAACATCGATCTCCAGCCGGATTTCCGCTGCAAAAGGGGCCGTCGGCGTCGTGCGGACAAAGCCCAGCCCGCCGCCAGCATCGAAAGTGAGGGTGCCGGTGCCGTCGCCCTGGTCGAGGATGACCGGGTCGGTGGCGGGAAGCAGCGACTCATCGAGCGTGCCGTTTTCGGCCAGATAGCGCTTGCCGGCAAGACTGACGTCGGACAGCTTCCACCAGGCGCCGGTATAGTTGCGCGTAACGGCGGCGCCGGCATTGCGGGCGATGACCTGAAGCGAGGGCGCGGTCGCGTAGATAAAGGGTTGCCCGAGATAAGTGAAGAGTCCACAACCCGAGTCGAACTGGGGCGTGTTGGGCACGACATCGAAATGGTGAGGCGTGAAGCGTCCCACCGTGGCGCTAGTGCCGGTGAGGCTGCCGGCGCCCAGATAGTCGGCCACATCGGCCTGCAGAGTCAACGTGCCCACCTCACTGTAGCTGAGCGGGGCTGTGGCGGCACCGCCACTAAAATCGGCCGCTGACAGAGACCCACCGCTTAAAATCCCCGGCGCCGGCGCAAAGGGTGCCACGGCCGACAGGGTCGTGGCTGCCGCGAAGTTGGGCGTCAGGCTGCCATCCGCACAGACTCCTCTCACTTCTGCCTGAAAGGGCAGCCCGGCCGCCAGCTTTGGCTCACCGGTCGAGCCGCTGTTATCCAGAGCCGTCACACCGTCGATGGTGGCCTGAATATCCAACCGGTAGGGTTTTACCGTGAAGGTATCGTTGCCCACCATCACCAGCCCGACCTCTTCGCCGCTGCCTTCGTAGCGGGCGTCGAGCCGCAATTGACCGGCGTCAGCATAGGCAACATGGAAGGAGCTGCGGGCGTTGCCGTCAAAACTCAGCGTCAGCGGAGTTCCCGGCGAAGCGGTGGCAATAGCGGTGCCGTTGACCTGCAGAGAGCGGCTACCGGAAGCAGGCGTCACATAGCTGGACCAGAAAGAGACCGCCTTGCTTTGCCCGGCGAAACTGCCATCGCCCACGCAGGCCTGGGGATCGGCCGGATCGGCCTTGACAGCAGCGATGGTCACCTCGGCAGAATCCTGGCAGGACGTCTGCGCCGGCATCTCAAAGAGAAAACCGCTGTCAGCAAAAAGGAGATCGCAGCTGGCCGCCACGCCACCCACAGTGCACTGCACCGGGCCAGCGGCCGGCACATCCGAAGCGGTCACATCCAAAGTCACCGTACCTGCAGTGTTGTGCCGTAGCTGAAAAACGGTCGGCGCGCCACCGGCGATGGTCTGCGTGATGCCACCGACCCAGCCGGTTGGCGACAGGGTGACGCTGACGGGGTCGGGATAGAGGGTGCCGCAGTCCGCGGTTTGACAAGCCCGTATCGTCACATCGGCCCGCTGGCAGGTCAGGGCGGTGCCGGGATGGTCGATGCGGAAGTGATCCAGGGCCGGCAGGGTTCCCTCTCGCAGGCGCACTCTGACAAATCCACCTTGCTCGATGTCTGAGCACCAGTTCAGCCACCCACAGAAGAGCGCTTCCAGTCCAGTCATGCCAGCAAAAGAATAGGTGGCGTCCAGGTTTGGATTACCGGGGGGTTTGGTCGGATAGGTATAGGTGGTCGACGCGGGTTCGCCGCAGGGTGAATCCCGGTTTATGTAGGCCAGGGTTGTACCATTACCGAAATCCCACACATGTCGGAACCAGGTATCGTTATTTCCGCATCCTGTGGCTGTTGCTTCAAAAACCACCGGGATCCCCACCGTGATATCTACCGGTGGATTGTGAGTGGCCCCATCCGCTGTTACCGTTATGGCGCCCAGCGCTGACGATACCAGGAAAAAAGCACTGATCATCATTGAAATGCCCAGGAGTGGAACACCCAGGCGACAGACGTTCTTAAGGATCATCACTCTCCCCCAGGCTTTCATTACGGCCCCGTCACCCGAGCCTCGATCCGCCGCGACACATACTCCGACGAGCCGTAGCTACCCATCTCGGCCAGAGCGCTGAGCTCATAGACGTTGTAGGTCGTCGTTCCCTCGCTGACCGGCATCGCCGTGCAGGTCACGGTGACAGCAAAAGCTTCCACGACAAAGGCAGAGCTCGCCGCACAGGCACCGGCAGCACCCTGGGCGATACCCCATTCGATGCCGGCCTGAGCTGCCTGGTAGGCCCGCGCTCCCTGCAGGGCCAGCACCGGGGTGCGCGACTGCACGCCGCTCATGGTCACCATGAAAGCGCCCAGAGCCGCCAGCACCACGAGGATGAAGAGGGCGTTGACCAGAGTATACCCTTGTTGATTGCGGTGGCGCGTTATCATGCTCATGGCGAATTCAGGACATGCACCTGGTGCAGCAGGGTCACTCGCTCTGCCGAGGGCGCATCCTCCAGGGTCAGGGTCAGGGTCACCAGGCCCGCCCGCTGGCTGCTGCCCGGTCGATAGGTAAAGTTACAGCTCTGCACCTGGCGCGTCACCAGGTCACCGCTCCCCAAAGTCGGGCTGGGGGCGATGGCGTAGCCGGCATGGCGGGTCAGGGTGCCGGCGGCGGGATCGCACACATAACTCACCGGCCCATCAACGACAAAAAAGCGTTGATAGGGTGATGAGCGCGGGAAAGAGGCGGCGGGCACTTTGGGAATAAACTGGATCAGACTGGCACTGCTGGCGGCGCTGTCGATGGCGAAACGATTGTCGGCCGGCGCCTGATAGGCATTGCCGGTGGTGGCGCTGTCGGACAGGTTGTAGATAACCAGCTCGCTGCCGGCCGGCGGCGGGGCAACCAGGCCGCCAAGCACGTCGAAAGAGCTATCGGTGACGTCACTGAAATCGAGAATATTACCCGGACCCTGCACGCGGTAGCGACCGCCATCGCTGGTGTGCAAAAGCTCGAGGGAGAGTCCGCCCGCCCCAATGCGCACGCTGTTGGGCAAGGCCTGGCGGATGTCGCGCTGCATGCGGCGCAGGGCGTTGTCGGCGGCGTCAACCAGCTCGGCCCGCCGGGAGAGGGCCACGTAGCCCTCGATCGGCTTGGTGATGAAGGCCACGCTCATGGCGCCGAGAATCCCCACGAGCACAATCACCGTGACCAGTTCCACCAGGGTGAAGCCCTGTTCGCCTTGCCGACGGATTGTCATGGCTGCCTTCATTTCTTCCATCGTTAATAATTGGCCCGATAGCCGGCCAGGGTCAGACTGCCGCCGCCGGGCACACTCACCGTCACCTGCGCCCGCAGCATGGCCACGCCGTTGACTGTCGCCGGCTGCACACGGACGTTCACCGTGTAGTTCCCGAGTCCGGCGATGGCGGCGCCGCTCTGGTCGCGGGCACCGTTCTCGGCCAGACCGTCGTAATCATCGACATCATCGTAGAGGGCGCGGCTGCCTTCGCCATCGACCCCATCGGGATCGGCGTAGGGCTTCAGCAGAATTTCTTCCAGATAAGCCTCGGCGATGGCCACCGCCTGCCGTTGCAGCAAAGGATCGGCGCTGCGGGCCGTGGTGTAGTTCATGACCAGCAATACGCCGCCAAGAGCGATGGAAATCACCACCATGGCGATAACCAGCTCAACCAGGGTAACACCGCGGCAATTACCGTATGAATGACCAAAAAGCCTCATGGCACGTCCACGTAGCCTGTTTCGCCAATGATGTGGAAGGTCTTGCCGCCGACACTCAGGCTGTTGAAATTGGTTGGGTTCCTTGCGGCATTGGCCGCCTGCCCCAGGGGTGTAAAAATGATGGTCGCCGCCGACAGACTCACGCCGGCGGGAGGGGCGGCAGCAAAAGCCCCGGCCTTGCTGGGATGAGGAACGGCGAGAGTGAAGACGCTGCTGGTGTCGCAACTGCTGCGCTGCCGCAGACTGTAGCCCGCCGAGCCCAAGGTCACCTGCACGTCACAGCCGCTGCCCACCGCCAGCTTCTGGGCATAGCGCACCGCTGAAACGGTTTCATCGAAGAAACCGCGCTGCTGAAAAACGCGCAGATCAAAGAAGCGAGGGGCAGCAAGGGCGGAGATAGTGCCAAGGATGACGATTATGACAATCAGCTCAACCAGTGTAAAGCCCGCAGGCATGTGACTCGAAACTTTATTAAAAAATACACTTTTAGGCATGATGTCCGGAGGGTTTCAAAAAACAGAAGCGGGGCCGTAACCGACTCCGCTTCTGTTCAGGGATTAATCATCCCAATATCCAACAAAACTGGATACCACGGTCATATCTTTTACCAACTCTTTGTCAGTGTTGCGGGTGTAGTTGCTGTTTCATCAGCATTGACAGTGATCGTATATGTAACAGTGTTTAATGTTGCTGTAAGTGTATCACCAGAGGCGCTCCATCCTGTCGGCAATTCATCAATTCCATTTGCAAGACAAACACCTGCATCACCGGTGGTCACAAGCAAACCAGTCGAACAGTGGGTTGCATCATAACAAGGCATTTGGTTGGGGTCCTTCCCGACAAGCTTTGCTGCATGATTAAACGCGACAGCGGTCTGAGCTGCCGCATATACACCATTAGCTTGAGCTTCATTCGCTTCGGTTTTAAGATCAAGATACTTAGGCACCGCTACGGCTGCCAGAATACCCAGGATAACAATGACCACCACCAGTTCGATCAGCGTAAAACCTTTTTGATTACCCATTGTCAAACTCCTCCTTGTTCCTTTGTTAGTGTAGTAAACCGTCTTTTACTTTTTAGCAATTTCAATACCACGTTTATCCTGTCGATCTGTTTTTGTATCAGTCCTCCTTTGCCTGTCGTTTTTTCAACCATTGGTAAGGTTCGAGCGCGGCCAGGCGCAGGCCCTCCAGCGCATCGATTTTCGGTTCGAAGCGGCCGGAACCGTTGTGGTCGGCGTAGACCAGGTCGATCTGGAAGCGCACCCGATTCGGCCCGGCCAGCGCGCTCTGAAAGTAGTCCGTGTTCTTCACCCGGTAGACCAGATAATTGCCCGCCGTCTCGAAGTACCACTGCCCACCTTCGATGGCGGCGGGGTCGGCGTTCTGAAACTCGCCAAGATAGTTCTGCGGCTGCTCGGTCAGGAAATTCATAGGGTTTGTTTCGGCCAGCTCGCCAATGCCTTCAACTTCGCCCCGGACGATTTTTTTCGCCACCTGCATGGCCACAGCGCTGCGCAGGATGCCAATATTCTGCTCCATGGTGGCCCGCTCAACATCGACCAGCAGGTCGAAATATTTGTTCAGGCCGACGGTAAAGAGAATGGCGACAATTCCCACCACCACGACTAGCTCCAGCAGAGTGAAGCCCCCCTGCCCCAATCGTGTCGGTTTTTTGACTTCCCTTTCCGCGCCCTTCATCTCAACGCGCCACCTGTGACAGGTTCCACATGGGCAGAAAAACGCCGAGGGCCAGCACCAGGACCATGCCGCCGATAAAGACGATGAGGATCGGCTCGATGGCGCTGGTGATGTTTTTGAGGTCGTAATCGACTTCGCGTTCGTAAAACTCGGCCACCTCCAGCAGCATCTGGTCGACAGCGCCGGTCTCCTCGCCCACAGCGAGCATCTGCAGCACCAGAGGGGTGAACATCTCGGTGGCGCGAGCGCTACGGGTGAGGGTGTCGCCGCGTTCGATGCTGTGGCGCATCTGTTCCAGCCGTTCGCCGACATAGACGTTGTCCACCGCCCGCGCCGTAAAACTCAGGGCCTGCACCAGGGGGACACCGGCGGCAAAGCCCATGGAAAAGGCGCGGGCGAAGCGAGTCAGGGTGGCCCGCTGGATGATGCTCCCCACCACAGGTAGCCGCAGCTTGGCCCGATCCCACAAGTAACGTCCCCGCTCGGTTTTGAGCCACTGGCGCACACCGAAGAAGATCGCCACCAGCGCCAGCAGAATATACGGCCAGTAGGTGACGGAAAAGCGCGACAGGCCGAGGATGATCTTGGTCGGCAGCGGGAGTTCGGCGCCGAACCCCTTGAACACCTTTTCGAAAGTCGGAATGACGAAAAGGCTGAGAATGGCGATGGCGATGCTGATGGCCACCACCACAAAGGTGGGGTAGCGCATGGCCTGCTTGACCCGGTCGATGGTGTCCTTTTCGAGAGTCAAATAATTGGCTACCTGCAGAAAGGTCTCATCAAGACGGCCGGTGCTCTCCCCCACCTGCACCATGCTGGTCAGCAGCAGCGGAAAGACTTTGGGATGCCGGGCCAGGGCGCCGGAGAGATCGCGTCCCGCTTCGAGATCGTCGCAGACAGCTTTAAGAGTCCGCCCCATCTGCGGCTTTCTGGCTGTCTCCACCAGCCCCTTGAGAGCGCGGATGATCGGCACACCGGCCTTGGTCAGGGTGTACATCTGCCGGCAGAAGAGGATGAGGTCGTCGAGCTCCACCCCGCCGTTGCGCCGGAGTTTTTCCCGAACCAAGGCGCCCAGGTCAATTTCCCGGGCAGCCTCCCGGATAGCGACGGGGGTCATGGCGCCTTCGAGCAACTGGGAGGCCACGGCCTCGGCCGACGGTGCTTCGACCGTCCCCTCAACCAGCTTTCCCTGCGCGTTGCGCGCCTTGTAATGAAAGTTCGCCATCGTCTATCCGTTAAAAATCCAGAATCCTTTGCAGACCTTGCCTAACCGTCAATTCGCCGCGACCTGTTCATCGGCCGTCTCAAACTCATCCACCTGCCCGGCGATGCGCAGCACCTCGTCCAGGCTGGTAGTACCTTCGGCGGCGTATTTCAAGGCACAGAGTGCCAAAGGCTGAAAACCCTTCTGCTGGCGGGCCACATTGGCAAAGGCGGCATTGTCGTTGCGGCGCAGCGCATCGGCCAGGGCATGGTCGATCTCCAGCAATTCAAAAATACCGATGCGGCCCTGATAGCCGGTATTGTGACAGTTGGGGCAGCCGGTGCCTTTCTTGAATTTCAGCTCCGCCCCTTTCGAACCCACTGTCGCCCGAAGCCAGCTGGCCTGGCGGGGATCCGGCTCGGCCTCGACGGTGCAGCTGTCACACAGGCGCCGCACCAGGCGCTGGGCGAGGACAGCATTGAGGGCGCTGGCCACGACGTAGCCTTCCGCCTCCATGTCAAGCAGGCGCAGAGCCGTGCTCACCGCATCGTTGGTGTGCAGGGTGGAAAGCACCATATGGCCGGTCATGGCCGCCCGCAGGCCGATTTCAGCGGTTTCCGGGTCGCGCATCTCGCCGACCATGATGACGTCGGGGTCCTGGCGCAGACCGGCCCGCAGCACGCTGGCGAAGCTGAGGCCGATACGGGGATGAACCTGTACCTGGTTGATGCGCGGCAGCCGATATTCCACCGGATCTTCAACGGTAATGATCTTCTTCTCCGCCTGGTTCAGCTCGTTGAGGGCGGCGTACAGGGTCGTGGTTTTGCCGCTGCCGGTGGGGCCGGTGACCAGCACCATGCCGTGAGGCCGGGTCACCAGAGCGCGGAAACGCCGCAGGAGATGGTTGGGCATCCCCACCTGGTCGAGACTGAGAATACCACCGGACTGATCAAGCAGGCGCATGACCACCGACTCACCATACTGCAGGGGCATGGTGGAAAGACGCACATCGATACTGCGCCCGCGCACCTTGATGTTAAAACGGCCGTCCTGGGGGAGGCGTCGCTCGGAGATATCCAGGCCGCTCATGAGCTTGAGACGGGAAACGAGGGCAGCGGCGATGCGCTTCTCCTTCATCACCTGCTCCTGCAGCACCCCATCGATGCGCTGGCGGATGCGCAGCACCTTTTCGTCCGGCTCGATGTGAATGTCCGACGCGCCCACCTGCACGGCATCCTCGAAGAGGGTGCGCAGCAGGCGGACGACAGGGGCATCTTCCAGCTGGCTGTCCGGCAGGAGATCGGCCAGGTTGACATCCCCCAGGGAGAGCTCTTCGCCCAGTTCTTCGGCGATGTTGACGATCTCATCCGTGCGGCGATAGACGCTGTCGATGGTGCGCAGCAGATCGGTCTCACGCACAACGGCCAGCTTGACGGGACGTTTGAGAATTTTAACCAGTTCGTCGTAAGCGAAGATATCGGTAGGGTCGGCCATCCCCACCAGCAGGTGATCAGGAGCCTCGGAAAGGATGATGGCCCGATAACGCCGGGAGAAGGTCTCGGGCAGCAGTCGCACGATCTCGGCCTTGTACTGATAGAGCTTGAGATCGACATAGGGGATGCGCAGCTGCTCGCCGAGAAACTCGAGAAAACGCTGGGAGCTGACGTAGCCCAGCTCAATCAGGGTGTTGCCGAGCTTTGTCCCCGTCTTTTTCTGGGTGGCCAGGGCCGTTTCCAGCTGCTTCTCACTGATGATGCCGTTCTGCACCAGCAGATCACCGATGCGGATTTTTTGGCGGATGCTCATCGTCTAACCTCAAATTCATTTGGCCGCCCCGAAAGGACGACAAAGTCCTGTTCCGTCTACCGCTCCAACATGTCAAGACGGCCGCGCACATAAGACAGCAGGTCGGTCTGCAGGCTGCCGCTGGCGATGGCCTGCCGATAAGCCTCCACCGCCTCGGGCGCGCGGCCATCACTCTCCAGGGCCAGTCCCAAGCCCAGCCAGCTTACGCCCGAGGCCGGGTCATGCTGGAGCAACAGGCTGTAGGTCGCGGCAGCAGCAGCGTAGTCGCCAAGCCGTTGGGACAGGGCGGCATAGAGCGCGTGAAAGTCGGGATCGGCGGCCACGGTTGGGACCGGCCCCTGCCGGAGCACCTCCCGAGCCGTCGACAGCTCTTCTCTTTCGGCCAGCAGGCGGGCATAGCCCCGGCGGAAGGGACTGTGCGCGGGGTCACTCTCTAAACCGGCGGCGTAAACCTTCTCCGCCTCGACGCGGCGACCGGCGCCAGCCAGCAACGCCGCCAGTTTCTCCCGGGACTCGTGCTGAGCCGGATCCAGACGCAAGGCCTGTCGCCAGGCCTGTTCGGCCTCGGGCAGCCGGCCGTCCTTCAGGGCCGCTTCACCCTCGGCGAAACGGACCCGGGCCTGCTCTTCCGGGGACAGGGGGCGCGGCGTCTTCACCAGTGCCGCCGGCTCAGATGCCGCGGGTGTTTTTGGCGACGGCGGTGCCGCCACCGGCAGTTGCGGCGGCTCAACCGACTCACTCAGGGAGGATACCGTTTCTTTAGCCGGCACGGCCTCCCGAGCAGGGGTCTCGGCCAGGGCCGTCGCCACCTCTGGCTCCATCGCTGCCGGTGAAGCGGGCGGTTCGGAAACAGCCCCTGCGGGTTCAGCGGCGGGAGCCATTTCGGCCGTAGCAGAAATCGGCACTTTTCTCAGTTCGACCTGTTCCACGGCCACAGGCACGTCCCTGTCTGCCCAATAACCGACGCTCAACCAGAGCACAAGCCCACCAAGCACCAGAGCCAGCGCCAGCAAAACCCACAACAAGACCCCAAAGCGCCGCGTTCTCTCCGCACCGGCGCCGGTACCGGGCAACCCGGTTGGATCACCGGCAGTGGCCTGCCGTTTTTCCAGGTCTTTGAGCATCTGGTTGAGCAGACTCATGACGCACCACCCCGGGCAAGATAGACCAGTGCCGAAATTTCCAACCCAATAATCAGAGCGGCCAGGGCATAGAGCCAGGGCAGGTAATCTCGCCAAACGGTTGCCTGCGCATCGTCCGTATCGCGAATGGCCGCCAGCATGTGGCGAGTCCCGATCAGGCTTTCCCCCCGACCATAGGCGGACAGCATCGCCTTGTGGCAGAGAATGTTAATGAGCCGGGGGATGCCCCGGCTTCCCCGCGCCAGCAGCTTCAGGGCGCCCGGCGCAAAGAGGGCGCCCCCCTGATGACCGGCCACCAGCAGCCGATGGCCTACGTAGCCGCTGACGCCCTGGTGGTCCAGGGGGGGCAGGCGATAGCTGAAAGCGAGACGCTGGCGCAGCTGGCGAAGGCCCGGCTGCTGTAGACGGTCCTCGAGTTCTGGCTGGGCGAAAAGAACGATCTGCAGCAACTTGCGTTTCTCCGTTTCCAGATTGCTGAGCAACCGCAAGGCTTCCAGACTTTTCTCAGGCATGACCTGCACCTCGTCGATGCAGAGGACGACCCGGCGTCCCTGGCGGGCCAGATCGATAAGCTGACTATTGATCGCCTTGAGGTTGTCGTTGACCGTCGCTTTGACCGGCAGGCCAATGCCGAGTTCATCGGCCAGCGCCCGGTAGAGTTCCGCCACGCCCAAAAGAGGATTGGGCAGATAGGCGGTCACCCAGGTATCCCCTTCCAGGGCATTGAGCAACTTGCGACACAGCAGGGTCTTGCCCGTGCCGACCTCGCCGATGATCTTGATAAAGCCTTCGCCGGAGCGCAGAGCGACCCTCAGGACCTCCAGAGCCTCGCGGTGTCCGCTGGTGTTATAGAAAAAGCCCGTGTCCGGCGTCAGAGAAAACGGCGGCTCACGCAGTCCGAAATGTTGCAGATAAAGCATGGTCCTCCTCAGGCGGCAGATGGTCGCCGCCAGAGCGTTCACATCCTACCAGGTGCGACCCATGGCCCCGCCCAGGGACTGGACGCGGTTGCGCGTGTTTTCCAGCTCCCGCTCCCATACCCGGCCGTTGTCGACCACCTGGGGGCGGAGCAGAATGACCAGCTCGCTCTTTCTGGAGACCATCTGGTTGTGAGAGAAGAGATGGCCGAGCAGGGGGATGCGCCCGAGCAGCGGCACGGACGCTTTCTGTCTGGACATCTGATTCTTCATCAAGCCGCCGATGACCACGACCTGCCCACTGGCGGCGCTGACGATGCTGTCCGACTCGCGCACGCTGGAAAAAGCCAGGGGCAGTTGCTGTTCCTGGTTGGCCACAGTGATGGTCTTCTGCTGATCCTGCACCTCGCTCACCGTCGGATGGATATGCAGGGTGACCTGACCGTTGTGGTCGATCTGCGGGGTCACGTCGAGGGCAATGCCGGAGAAGAACGGCGTCAGGGTGATGTCCGGCGTGGTCGTGGTGGTGGTACCGGTCACCGTGGTGCTGGAGATGTCAGTGACGAAGAACTCATCGGTGCCGACCTTGATGACGGCTTTCTGGTTATTGACGGTGGAAATACGCGGGCTGGAGAGGACCTGCACCTCTCCCTGGGATTCCAGCAACTCGATAAAAGCGGTGAAGTCCTTGAAATCGAGAGCGGCGGAGAAGACGCCGCCAAAGGCCGAAGTCGCAGTCCCTTCCACCATCGTCAGGGCGTTCGGATTGAGAACCCCCGTATTGCCGACGATCTCGGAGGCACCGCTGTTAAAAAAAGAGCCTCCCCCGGTCTGGCCGATCACCAGGGACTTGCCGTCGGAAGGCTGGCCCAACGCTGCCCAGTTAATGCCCGACTGGAAGCCGTCGTTGAGTTCGACCTCGAGGATCTTAGCTTCGAGAATGACCTGGCGCTGCAGATTACCCTGCATGGCGGTCAGATAGCTTTCGACCTCGCGCAGCTCCTCGGGCATGGCGCGCACGATGACAACGCTGGCCTGGGGCTGCACCACCACGCGGCGGCCGTCCTCGACGCCGATGAGGGTGCGCAGGGCGTATTCGAGCTCCTTCCAGAAGTCGGCCATCGACTCGGTGTCGATGCGGCTGCCGGAGACGGCCTTGGAGCGGCGGTCGCTGCTGCTGTCGTTCTCCTCATCGTCGCTGCTCTCCGCTTCGCTGACCTGGCCTGAGCTGACCCGTGTCTGGGAGAGCCCCTTGCGGGAGAGATTGAGATAATTCACCGGAAAGATGCGGGACTGCAGCCCCGCCGGCAGAATTTGATAGGTATTGCCATGCAGACGGTATTCATAACCGAAGACGCTGCGCACCACTTCGAGCACCTCCGGGATGCTGGCGTTCTTCATGGTCAGGGAGATGTCGCCCTCGACATCGGGATGGACGACCATGTTGGTGGCGGTTCCCGCTACCAGGCCGGCGAAAAACTCGCGGGCGGGCGTCTGTTCGGCGACGATGTCGAAGCGAGGTTCCGCTTCAAGCCCGGGCCGTCCCAGGCCGGCGTCCAGCGGACGCAACAGGGCGGAGGCGACAGCCGGGGGGATTTCCGGCGCGGCGGGCTTAGGAGCCGTGGAAACCGGTTGACTCAGCGCGTCGGCGATCCCCTCCTCGACCGCCGGCCCCCTGGCGGGGAGGCAGGCCGAGAGGCCCAGCAAGGCAGTCAGCAGCAGAATCCTCGAAATAAAACAGGCAGACCTTCGCATCATTTTCCCTCGTCATTTGCACCGGCCTTTTGCACCGGCTTTTTGATCCGCTGCGTCTGCAGCCGGACAGTGAATTCCTTGTTCTCCTTGCGCAGCCGCACGGAATCAGCAGCGATAGCCGTAACACGGGCGCCCGCTATACGGTCACCAACCTGAACAGCCTGGCCGTTAACCGTGGCGACACGGCGGCCGGGGGAAATCAGGATAGAACTGACCTGCCAGCCTGTCGTCCTTTCGGCCGGGGCGGGCGCTGCCAGCACGCGAGGAGGGCGGGTCGGGTCCCGCAGGGGCTCGGCGCACAGCCCCGCTGCAGCGGTCAGCAGGAACAGCCCGCAGAGCAGCACACCAAAACAGATGGGCAGACGAGAACTAGACACCGATCCACTCCTTCTTCAGGCTCAGGGTATGCACGGTCAACACCACACGCGATCGGGGATACTCCTCCACCTGCAGTTCGAAGGAAGTCCAGATGAGCTGGCGTTCGATCCCCTCCAGGGCCCGCAGGCAATCGACGATCTGGCTGTAACTGCCGACAAATTCCAGGCGCAGCCCATGCCGGTAGACATTGAGAGTCCCCGCCGCGTCGGGGCCAGCCGCATCGGCAGGTTCCGCCAGCAGCGGTTCGGGCTGCAGGTTCTCGGCCCGCACCAGGCGCAGGCCCCGCTGACGCAGCAGCACTTCTTCCAACACGCGGGACATCTCCCGGGGAGAGATCAGCTCCAGGGTCAGATCCTGCAGCCGGGCGTCGAGCTCTGCCATCTGCTCCTGCAGCTCGGTCAGGCGACGGCGGTTTTCCTGGTCCGGGTCACCGGCGGCCTGTTGCTGCAGAGCGACCACCTGCGCTTCGAGTTGCGGCAGCTGTGACCGCGAGCTTTCCAGGCGCTGGCGAGCCACCTTCTGCCGGGCCGCTAAAGGACTTAAGGCCACCACGTCCAGCACCAGATAGCCGATGGCCCAGACCGCGGCAATGAGCAGGATCTTTTCGCGCAGAGAGCGTTTTCCCAGGTTCTCTTTCCAGGCGGAGAGTTTTGCCGAAGACGTCTTCATGGTCTCTCCTCCTGGCGGGTTTCGAGCACAAAGTTAATAAAGGGCGCCTCCGTGTCAGAACGGGAAAGCTGGAAGGAAGAAAAGGCCAGTCCCGCAAAGACCGACTCCTTCTGTAACTCCTGCAGAAAGGCGGGCACGGTCTCCGCCTTGAGGCAGCTCCCCTCCAGGAGTGAGTGTCCGGGCTTTGGCGCCACAACGATGCGGGTCAGCCACAGCCCGGTCGGAGTTCGCCGGGACAGCCCTTCGAGATAGGTGGAAAAAGCGGGAGCGGCCTTCCCTTTGGGTTGGTCGAACAGATGCAGCAGGGGCTCCTTGGCCGCCAACTCGGAGGTCAGGCGCTCGACCTCGTGCTGTAGCAGGGGACTTTTTTGCCGGGAAGAGCCCTCCTGCAACGAGGTAATCTGTGCGATCAGCGCCGACTGCCGGGCTTCCAGCACCCGCGCTTGCTGATCCAGTTCACGGACCTGCCAGGCGGAGTAGGCGTAATAAAAAACCAGCAACACCAGCCCCAGAGCGGCCAGGGTCAGCATGAGAGCTGCCGACAGCGACTCTTTTTTCTCCAGCACCGACGGCTGGTAGAGATTGATCTCCTGGTTCATGGCGTCACCTGCTGGGCACGAAGAGCTCCGCCAATAGCCGTAAGACAGCGGGCTTGGACCGGCGGAGTCAGGGCGGGCAGATCAAAAAGCGCCCCCAGGTCCAAAGCCGCCACCTTGACGCCAAGATACTGCTGCAGATAGGGCAGCACCTGGGGCAGGTCCGCTTCCATGGGGGCCAGCATCAGGTTGGCGATGGGCGGCAGGGCAAAATTGCTCTCGTAGAAGTCCAGCGAACGCTGAACCTCCAGAATGACGGAATCGAGCAAATCGTTGAAGCGGGAAGAAAGGTCGATCAGGTCCTCGCCGGTGGCGACGGGGGCCAACTCCCGCAACGAATCGGTGCCGATGTTGAGGCGACGCGACAAGTAGAGGTGCCCGTCGCGGACGATGACGAGGCCGCCACCATGGCGCCCCAGGTAAAGGAAGGCCTGCCCCCGCTCCTCGCCGGGAAGGAGTCTGACCAGGTTGCGAACAGCCAGTTCAGGAATGTCGATGGCGGCAATCTTCAAACGGGCCGCCGCAAGGCAGTTCGCGGCCTCTCGCACCACCTGGCGGGGAGCCGCAACCGCGTAGGCAATGGCCTGGCGTCCCGGCCGGGCATCGGTCGGCACGGAAAAAACATCGACCACGGCTTCGTCCAGGGGATAGTCGATCAAGTCACGAATCTGCCAGCGTACCGCTTCACGCCATTCTTCCGGCGGCACGGCCGGCGGCTCGATCTGCAGCAGGCTGTAGTCGTCGCCTGTCAAAATACCGACACAGCGGTGCCGGACCAGACGCAAGCGGGAAATCTGACTCGTCAGCACCGCGCAGGCCTCCCCGGTCGGGGCAGGCAGGAATTCGCAGTTTAGCAGATGCGGCCTGCCGTTCTGCCAGCGCACCTGGGCAAAAGCGATGCCTTCTTCGCGGAGACTGATACCGACCGTCTCCGAGGACCGGGTCGGCTTGCTTTTCCACTTTTTCACCATATTTTTCATGACAGAGCCGGGCTATAATCCGTTTAAAAATCTCCTGAGTAAGCTACGCACCATGCATATACACGAATTATGCCGACAGGTCAAAGATTTCCGTTCTTATTTCGGCCACTTAAGAATAACAACCATTGGAGTCATGTTTTTCCAGCCAAAATCCAGAACGGCGTTTTTTTAAAAGTAGCTAAAAACGGCCTGCGGAAAGGCAATAACGACCGTAGCGGCGTAACGGACTGACACACAAGTGTGCACAGTGTTCTGCGCCAGCTCGCGGCCCCTCCTCTCTTCCTAGAGGCGGGTGCGTGACCCCTTCCGGCCCAAAACTTGTTCTTACGATCAACTCTGGTAAAATGTCGACTTGTCTGAACCGACAACCCATTCCGCCTGGCTCGTTCAGCAGGTTTCCCCATGAACCGGCAGGAGAGACACCATGACCCGAGAAGAACTGGCAAAATTCGATGGCCGCGAAGGACGCAAGGCCTACGGAGCCGTCAACGGCAAGATCTATGATTTCAGCGACAGCAAGCTCTGGACGGACGGCAACCATCAGGGACTGCACCAGGCCGGCCATGACCTCACCGACGAGCTGAAAAACGCCCCCCATGTCAGGGCGGTCATCGAACGTTTTCCGGTGGTCGGCCAGTTGGAGGAACCGGCTCCCGAAGCGGGCGGCGGCGGAGGCAAAATGATCATCGGGGCCGTGGTGGCGGTTGTAATTCTTGCGGTGATTTTTCTACTGATGCGCTGACAGCCCGTTGACCTTTGCACATGTAAAAGGGGCCCTTTCCTGACGGGAAGGGCCCCTTTTTTGCGTCGTATCTCCTTATTTGAGCAGATCCTCGATGCCGGCGAAAAAACTCTTGGCCAGCTTCTCCTGTTCAGCCTCGGGAAGATTCGGCTTGCCCTCGCTCTGCTGTTGCTCCATCAGGTCGGCGGGAATCTCCTGCAAAAACCGGCTGGGCAGGCGGGGCAGCAGCTTGCCGTATTTTTTCCGCTGCTTGGCATGCAGCAAAACCAGATGTTTCTGGGCCCGGGTGATCCCGACATAGCAGAGGCGACGCTCCTCATCCACGTCGAAAGTCTCGTGGATTGATTTCTTGTGGGGAAGATACTCCTCCTCCAGACCGACCAGAAAGACCACCGGGTATTCCAGTCCCTTACTCGAATGCAGGCTCATGAGGGTCACGGCGTTGCGGGCCAGCTTGGCCTCTTTGTCGTTGCGTCCCGGATGGTCGTCGTCCAAAAGGGACACCTTCTCCAGAAAGCCGGCCAGGCTCGGCTTCTCTTCACGCTCCTCGTAGGAGGCCATGGCGTTGACCACCTCCTCGACGTTGTCGGCCCGGCGCCTGGCTTTGGCCGGATCTTCGGTCTGCCGGTAGATCTCGTCCTCCAGCTTGATTTCGGCGAAAAACTGCCGGGCGATCTCGGCCAGACGCCGGCCGCGGGCAAAGCGCTGCCGATAGCCATCCATGAGGGCCACGAAGGCGCCCACCGCCTCGACGACCTTCTCCCCCAGCTCCTCCACGGCGCCGGGCGCTTCGAGAACGTCCCACAGCGGCCGATTGTGCTCGGCGGAAAAACGGATGAGCCGGTCGGCGCTGGTCTCGCCGATGCCCCGGCGAGGGTAGTTGAGGATACGCAGCAGATTGACCTCGTCGCGCGGGTTGACCAGCACCCGCAGATAGGCCACGGCGTCCTTGACCTCCTTGCGATCGAAGAACTGCTGCCCGCCGATCAGGACGTAGGGGATATTCTCGTAGCGCAGCTGCTCCTCGAAGGCGCGCGACTGCACGTTGGTGCGGTAGAGGATGGCGAAGTCGCGGTACTCCAGGTTGAGACGAAACCGCTCGGCGTGGATGCGCTCCATGACCATGCGCGCTTCGTCCTCCTCGTCCTCGCAACAGATGAGCTCGAGCTGGCGGCCACTGTCGCCGGCCGTCCACAGGGCCTTCTCCTTGCGCTTGGCGTTGTGACGGATGACCGCATTGGCCGCCGACAGGATGGTTCCCGACGAGCGGTAGTTCTGCTCCAGCTTGATGAGGGTGGTGCCGGCAAAGTCCTTCTCAAACTCGAGGATATTGCCCAGATCGGCCCCGCGCCAGCCGTAAATGGACTGATCGTCATCGCCGACCACGCAGAGATTGTGGTATTTGCCCGACAGGAGGCGCAGCAGCAGGTACTGGGCGGCGTTGGTGTCCTGGTATTCGTCCACCAGAATATAACGGAAGCGCTCCTGGTATTTGGCCAGCACCTCGGGATAGTTCTGCAACAAGGTGACGGCGAGCATGATGATATCGTCGAAGTCGATGGCGTTGAAGGCCTTGAGGGCGCGCTGGTAACGCGGATAGATCTCGGCCGCGACCCAGGCATATTCGTCCTGGAAGCGGCCGACGAAGTCCTGGGGGGGCACCAGCCGGTTTTTGGCGTCGGAGATGAGCCAGAGCACCCGGTCGGCGTCGAACTTCTTGTTGCCGCTGTCGAGCCCCTGCAGCAGATCCTTGATCAGACGGGCCTGGTCGGCGGCGCCGTAAATGGAAAAATTCTTCTTGTAGCCGAGGCGCTCGATGTCCTCCTTGAGAATACGCACGCAGAGGGAGTGGAAGGTGCCGATGACCAGCCCTTTGTTTCTGGCCCGCCCCACCAGTTCCAGCACCCGTTCCTTCATCTCACGGGCCGCCTTGTTGGTGAAGGTGACGGCGAGAACATTCTCGGGGCGCACCCCCTTCTCCAGCAGAAGATAGGCGATACGATAGGTAATGACCCGGGTTTTGCCCGAGCCGGCGCCGGCCAGTAGCAGCAGCGGCCCTTCGGTATGGCGCACCGCCGCCAGCTGTTCTTTATTGAGCGTTCGCAGATCCATGGTCAGGCCAGAGTATGCAGGGGATAGATTCAAGGACTTCTTCAGGTGGAAGAGGGGCCGCAGATCAGCCCCGATTCAGAGGACGAACGATATCACAGTGCGGCGGGGCAGACAAGAAGGCCGCGTCGAGTCGGGATTAACGTCAGAGGCATTCTGCAATAAGGGCTTGCTTTCAGGCAAAAAATTATATATTTTACGCGCCATGAAAAGACTACTCATCCTCGCTGTCGGCATCGTCTGGGCTTCTCTCCTGCTTATTTCCTGGGGAGGCGCCGAAGACGTCACGCCGCAACAACTGCAAGCCATCCAGCTGAAAAACCTCAGTTCCTGACCTGGAACTGACGGCCTTTCGCCCCTGACGCCAACCTCCCGACGGCGTGTACGGGGTATTCTACTCTTTTTTCCTCATATTTTTACCGAACAGCGACTTCCCTGGCGGCTGTCCCGCCGGCGCAGCTCGTCGTCGATGGCGTTGAGCACTTCCCATTTGTTCAACGACCACAAGGGCGCCAGCAGCAAATCCCGTGGTCCGTCCCCGGTAAGACGGTGGATAAGCGTGTCCGGATGCAGCCTTTCGAGAAAATCGACGGCCAGCTGCACGTAGTCCTCCTGGGAGAGCACCTCGACCTGCCCCTGCTGGTAGAGTTCCCCCAGAGGCGTCCCCTTGAGCACATGCAGCAGATGGATCTTGATGCCATCGACCTGCAGACGCGCCATCTCGTCGGCCGTGGCCAGCATCTGGGCGCGACTCTCTCCCGGCAACCCCAGAATCACATGGACACAAACGCTCAAGCCTCTGGCCTTGGCCTCATCATAAGCTAACAGAAAACGCTGATAGTCGTGGCCGCGGCGAAGAAAGCTCAGGGTCGCATCGTGGGTGGTCTGCAGGCCGAGTTCGAGCCAGAAGAAGGTGCGCCGATGGTATTCGGCCAGAAGGTCGAGGACGGGCGGCGGCAGACAGTCGGGACGGGTGCCGACGGCCAGCCCCATCACTCCGGTAACGCTGAGAGCCTCGTCGTAGAGTTGCCGCAAACGTTCCGGCGGCGCATAGGTGTTGGAGAACGGCTGAAAGTAGGCAATGAACTGTCTGGCCTTGTATTTGCGAACCATGATCTCCTTGCCCAGTTCCAACTGCTCGGCCACGGACTGACTTCGGGCGATGCCGACAGCACCCGAACCGCCCGGGTCACAGAAGAGGCAGCCCGGCTGCTGGCGGGTGTCACCGCGGTTGGGACAGGAGAAACCGGCGTCCACCGAGATCTTGTGCACCCTGCCGCCGAAACGGTCTTTCAGAAATTGAGAAAAGAGGTGGTAGCGCTTGTCGTTCATAGGGGTCGACTATGCCATGGTCTCCCGGCCGAGAGCAATACTTAACCGAGAACGCTCCTTTCCCGGACACCCCCAAAAAGGGCATTTTTTCATTAAAAAACAATAGTCATTCCCGTTGCATTCGCACCTGGTACTGCTATAATTTCTGAACGCTTTCTTTGGGCAAAGCATGATTTTTCCTGGAACAAACATTCTATCGGTGACGACCGTGAATCCTCAGTGCTGCTGGCATCTCGAACACATCGATCCGGGGCAGTGTCCCTATCTGCACGAGGAGGACGGCGCCCTGCTTTACGACCGCCAGCAGCGCATTTTGCAGCGCTGCCTTGAGTGCCCGCACTTTCTGGAAGATGCGGAAACATTCAGCCGTTCCGATGGCGAGATGGCGGAAATCTTCCCCACCGTCTGCAGCGAGCTGCTGCAGCTTCGCGCCAGGACGAAACTTCTGGAGCATCAGCTTGCCGTCAGGGATCGGGAAAAACGTTTTCTCAATGAAGTCGGCCATGTTCTGCAGACATCCATGGACAAGGATGAAGTCATCACCATGGCCCTCACGGCAGTCACCGCCGGCAAAGGTTTTGGCCTCAACCGCGCCATTCTGCTGCTGGTGGACAGGGAGCGTCAGAACCTCGAAGGCTATCTGGCGGTCGGCCCGCGGCAGCGGGAAGACGCCTGGCGCATCTGGAATGAACTGGCCCACGCCGACCGTTCGCTGCGGGAGATGGCCCGCATGCTCTTTGAAACCAAGCTGCCGGAAGAAAAAGCCAAGTTCCGCGATTTACTCAAGTTGCTGACCGTCCCCCTGAACCGGGAGGATCATCTCTTTATTCGCACGCTCAACGAACGCCGGCCACGCCACATACTCGACCTGCGCCAGGAGACCGATATCGATCCGGCCCAGATCGACGCGCTGGGGGTCAACGAGCTGGTCATGGTTCCCATGGTGAGCACCGACCGCCGGGTCGGCCTGCTGCTGGCCGACAACATCATCAACAATCAGCCGATCTCGGACGAAGACCTGCAGTCACTGGAAACCTTCGCGCTGCCGGTGACCTTCGCCATCAGCCGGGCCGCCCTGTACGAACGTCTGCAGAAAGAGCTGCGCAACGTCACCGAGGCCAACGAACGCCTGAAGGACCAGCAGGAAATCATCCTGCGCATGGAAAAAATGGCCCTGGTGGGGCGCATCACAGCCAACGTGGCCCATTCCATCCGCAATCCCCTGACCATCATCGGCGGGTTTGCCCGCTCGCTCATCCGCAGCACGGCGGAGAACGACGCCAAACGGGCCTACATCGAATCCATCGTGCGGGAGGCCAAACATCTGGAAGAGGTGCTGCAGGAGGTGCTCAACTACTCCGAGTCGATGCATCCGACCTTTGACCAGTGGGACATCAACCAGCTGGTCACGGCGGTGTACGCCGCCATGCGGGACGACCTGCATGAAAACGGCATCGACTGCCAGCTCGAACTGGCGCCTGATCTGCCCCAGGTGGTACTGGACTACAAAAAGATCACCTACTGCCTGCGCAGCCTGGTGAACAACGCGGTGGAAGCCATGCCCAACGGCGGCGGCCTCACCCTACACACGGCCAGGGGCCATGAAGAGGTGATCCTGACGGTAAAGGACACCGGCCCTGGGATGAGCGAGGAAGAAATTCGCACCGTGACGACACCGTTCTTTTCGACCAAGGAGCAGGGCACAGGCCTGGGCCTGTCGTTGTGCGCCCGCATTCTGGAAGGCCACAATGCGGCGTTTGAGATTTTCAGCGAACAAGGCCGGGGAACCAGCTTCTGCATCCGTTTCCGACTATAAAACGCATCGAGGGGAGGACATCCATGGCACGCATCCTGGTTGTTGATGACGAACGCGACATCCGCTATCTCTACAAGACCGAACTCGAAGACGAAGGCTACGAGGTGGAATCGGCCGGCAGCGGCAGCGAGGCGGCCGAACGGCTGCAGCAAAAAAACTTCGACCTGGTCGTTCTCGACATCCAGATGAAAGGGGAGAGTGGCCTGCAGCTGCTGCAGAAGATTGTCAAGGAGAAGGGAAACCTGCCGGTGATCCTATGCACCGCTTTCAGCTGCTACAAGGACGACTTTTCCTCCTGGCTGGCCGACGCCTACGTGGTAAAGAGTTCGGACCTCACCGAACTCAAAGAGGAAATCAGCAAAATACTGGCCAAAAAACACTGAGCCACTAGATTCGCACCCATCATCGCTCAAAGGAGAAAGCTGCCATGAAAGCAGTTCTTATGGCCGGAGGATTCGGCACCCGCATTCAACCCCTGACCATCAACCTGCCCAAGCCCATGATCCCCCTGATCAACCGGCCGATCATGCTGCACATTATCGAACTGCTCAAAAGGCACGGCATCGACGAGCTGGTTCTGCTGCTCTACCATCAGCCGATGGTGATCAAAAATTTTTTCGGCGACGGCAGCGAGTTCGGCGTACGCATCACCTATGTCACCCCCCTGGAAGATTTCGGCACGGCCGGCGCCGTCAAGGCCGCCGAGAAATATCTGGACGAACGTTTTCTCATCATCAGCGGCGACCTGCTGACCGATTTCGACCTCTCCCGGGTGCTGGCTTTCCATGAAGAGAAGAAGGCCCTGGCCACCATCACCCTGACCTCGGTGACCGACCCGCTGCAGTTCGGCGTCGTCATTACGGACAAGGAAGGCCAGATCACCAAGTTTCTGGAGAAGCCGGGTTGGGGCGAAGTCTTTTCCGACACCATCAATACCGGCATCTATGTTCTGGAGCCGGAAGTCCTCAACCTGATTCCCGACGGGGAAAACCGCGACTGGTCCAAAGATGTCTTTCCCCTGATGCTCCAGAAAAAGGCCCCCCTCTACGGCTGCACCCTCGACGGCTACTGGGCCGACATCGGCAATACCGACGCCTATATCGAATCGTGCCGGGACATCTTCCAGCACAAGGTGGCCGTCGGTATCCGGGAGAAGGCCGCTGCGGCCAAGCAGGACATCCATATCGGCGAGGAAGCCCAGATCGCCGACCCGAGTCTGTCCCGCTTTGAGGGCATGGTGATTATCGGCGACAACACCAGGGTGCAGGGCACCGCCCGGCTGAAAAACTGCGTGGTGGGGCGCAACTGCCTGATTGAAGACGGAGTCGAGCTGGAAGACGCCATCCTCTGGGATAACGTCTACCTGCGCAAGGACTGCCGCGTGCGCGGGGCCGTCCTCTGCCACAATGTCCGGGCCGGCCACGGCGTCATCGTGGAAGAAGGGGCGGTCGTCGGGGATGAAACGACCATCGGCGACGAGGCCTACATCAAAAAGGATGTCAAGGTGTGGCCGCGGAAAGTCATCGAGGGAGGCTCCATTGTCACCACCAACCTGATCTGGGGCGAAAAGTGGCGCAAGAACCTCTTCGAGGGGGCCATGGTCAGCGCCCTGACCAACGTGGAAATGACGCCGGAGTTCGCGGCCAAGCTGGGGGCGGCCTACGGCTCGACCCTGCCCAAGGATGCCTTTATCCTGGCCGGACGCGACGCCATACGCTCTTCGCGGATGCTCAAGCGCTCCTTCGTGGGGGGGCTGCTCTCCACCGGTGTCAACGTGCGCGACACCAAGATGATCCCGCTGCCGGTATTGCGCTACAAACTGACCACTTTCGGTGAAGTGGGGGGCGTTCACTTCCGTCAGTCGCCGAAGGATCCCTCGGCGACGGAGATCATCTTCTTCGACGCCGACGGCATCGAAGTCTCCTCGTCGGCGGCCAAGGGCATTGAACGCATCTATTTCAAGGAAAACTTCCGCCGGGTCCATTTCTCCGAGCCGGGCGGCATTGAAGAAATCCCCCGCATCTATGACTACTACCGCGAGGGATTCCTGCGGGCCCTCGAAGGCGACGCCCTGCGCAAAGCCGCACCCAAAGTGGTCATCGACCTCAACCATTCGCCCGCCAGCGAACTGCTGCCGACCTTGCTGACCAGCCTGGGCTGCGAAGTCATCGAGCTCAACTCCCACGTCATGGAAAGTCGCACCGGCAGCCCGCCCGAACAGCAGCAGCGCTCTCTCGAGCAACTGGCCCGCATCGTCGTCACCCTGGAGGCAGCGGCGGGTTTCTGGATCGGCCCCTCCGGCGAACGGGTGACGCTGATCGATGAAACCGGGACCCTGCTGTCGGATATGGAGGCGCTGCTCTGCCTGTCGGCCCTGGTGTGCCGCACCGAAAAAAGGGGAACGCTGGCCGTGCCCGTCTCGGCTCCTCAAGGTGTGGAGGCCCTGGCCAGGGAAAGTGGCCTGACCGTCAAACGCACCAAGGCCGATGGCCGCTCTCTGGTCGAGGCCGGCCAGGAGCGCCACACCCTGCTGACCGGCGGCATGGACGGGCGTTTTGCCTTTCCCGCCTTCCAGTCCAACTTCGACGCCCTCTTCACGGCCGCCAAAACCCTGGAGATGCTGGCCCGCAGCGGCCAAAGTCTGAGCCAGGTGCGCAAGAGCATCCCCTTGCGCCAGTATCGCCGTGCCACCAGACCCTGTTCCTGGGAACTCAAAGGCGGCATCATGCGTAAAATGAGTGAAGATTCCGTCGATCACGAAGCCTCCTTTATCGACGGCGTCAAGATCAGTCTGGGCGAGGACTGGGTGCTGCTGCTGCCGGACCAGCATCAGCCGCTGGTCCATATCATCTCCGAGGCCGATGAAGCCTCACGAGCCCAGGACCTGCTCGACCGATACCTGGACAAATTCGAAAGCTGGAAGCTGGACCTGGCCAAGGCCTTGAAATAACGGGGACCACACCCTCAGGACGAAAGAGACCGCCATGCCCCAGCTCAACCTTGCCCTCATCTGGCACATGCACCAGCCCGATTACCGGGATCCCGTTTCCGGCAAAACCCTCATGCCCTGGACCTATCTGCATGCGGTCAAGGATTACGGCGAGATGCTGAAAACCGCCCGGGAATTTCCGGGCGCCCGCATGACCTTTAACCTCGTGCCGATTCTGGTAGAACAACTGGAGCGTTACATGGCGGGCGAGGCCGACGATCACTGGCTGGAGGCCGCCCGTAAGGACCCGCAGCTGATGAGCGCCGACGAGCGCCGTTTTTTGCTGACCCAGTTTTTCTCCGTACACGGTGAGCGCCACATTCTCCCTCATGCCCGTTACCGGCAACTGGCGCAGAAGAGGGGCAGCATCGCGCTGGCCGCTAATCCGGACGCCTTCAGCGATCAGGATCTGCGCGATCTGCAGGTCTGGTTTCTGCTGGCCTGGTCGGGGCACCACCTGCGCCAGGAGCAGGCATTTATCCCCTACCTGCTGGAAAAGGGGGAGAATTTCAGCGAACAGGACAAGCTGCAACTGTTTGACCTTTACGATGAGGAGGTAGCCGGCGTCATCGATCTGTACCGGGAGATGGAAGAGGCCGGCCAGATCGAGATTTCGGTCACCCCCTACGCGCATCCCATTTTGCCGCTGCTGTGCCAGACGGCCATTGCCCGTGAGGCGACCCCCGGCATCCAGCTCCCCGGCGCCGCCTTCCGGCATCCCGAAGACGCCCGTCTGCAGGTGCGCTACGGCCTCGACTTCATTGCCCGGCGTCTGGGGGACCGCCCCCGCGGCCTGTGGCCTTCGGAAGGGTCGGTCAGCGAAGAAGTGCTGCGCCTTCTTAAGGAGGAAGGGGTGCTCTGGGCCGCCTCGGACGAGGAAATTCTCGCCAAAAGCCTGGACAAGGGCCAGGAATTGCGGCAGGCCCTTTATGCTCCCAGCAGTTTCGAAGGACTGCCGTTGCTCTTTCGCGATCGCGAACTCTCCGACCGCATCGGCTTCGTCTATGCCCATTGGGAGCCAGAGCGGGCCGCCGCCGACCTGACGGGGCACCTGAAAAGCATAGCCCGCGAGCACCCCGGCGGGGTCGTCGCCCTCATCCTTGACGGCGAAAACTGCTGGGAACGCTACCAGGACAATGGCTACCCCTTTCTCGCCGCCCTCTACGGCCGCCTGCTGCAGGAACCATCCCTGCGCCTGACGACCGTCTCCGAGGCCCTGGCCGCCTCGCCAGGACGCCCTCTGTCCCGACTGGCCCCGGGATCGTGGATCAATGGCGACTTCTCCATCTGGATCGGGCATGCCGAGGAAAACACCGCCTGGGAGTGGCTGGAACGCACCCGGCGAGACACTCTGGGCGATCAGGCCGCCATCGACTGGAAGGCGGACAACCTGCCGGAAAAAGCCCTGCACCTGCTGCGGGCCGAGGGCAGCGACTGGTTCTGGTGGTATGGCGACGATCATTCCACCGAACAGGCCGACCTGTTCGACCGCCTCTTTCGCCGCCATCTCGAAGCGGTCTATCGGGCCGACGGGCAGGCCGTTCCCCAGCATCTGCACAGTTTCATCAAGCCGCCCCACCGCAAGGCTCTGGTTCACGAACCCACAGCCCTGTTCACGCCGCTTATCGATGGTCGGATCAACGACTATTTCGAGTGGCTGGCAGCCGGTGCAGCCGACCTTTCCGCCGGCGGCGCCATGCATGCGTCCCACCGCCAATTTTCGATGCTTCTGTTCGGCTACGACCGCAAGCACCTCTACCTGCGCCTGGATCCGCAGGAACACCTGCCCAGCCTCATCGGCGCCTGCGGCTATCTGCAAATCCGGCTGGCCAGCCAGGAGGAATGGCTCGCCCGGCTGGACCCGCTGCGACAGACCCTCACCCTGCAGCGTCCCGGCGAAGAGGCCGTGGTGGCCGAGGGTCAAGGCGCCTGCGACCAGATCGTGGAAATGGCCATCCCTCTGGCTCCTCTGGAACTGGCCGCGGGAAATACCCTGACCCTCTCCATTCATCTGCTGGTGGACGGGGAAGAAACGGCCCGCTGGCCGGCTG
Source organism: Desulfuromonas sp. KJ2020 (assembly GCF_024197615.1). Classification (NCBI taxonomy): domain Bacteria; kingdom Pseudomonadati; phylum Thermodesulfobacteriota; class Desulfuromonadia; order Desulfuromonadales; family Desulfuromonadaceae; genus Desulfuromonas; species Desulfuromonas sp. KJ2020. The sequence goes on along the minus strand of NZ_JAKUKE010000001.1, from coordinate 1,242,637 downwards.
AAGGACCGTTGACCCTGAATTACCGGGGTGAAGAACTCGAAGCGGACGAATGGTATGTCTGATCGACCGAGACCTGCATGATCAAACGGAAAGAAAGGAATGAGCCGTGTCGCAACTGCGCTGGGATCCCCTGAAAATGAGCTGGGTGATTATCTCTAATGAACGGGGCCGGAGGCCTCGCGATTATATCCTCGAACGCCAGGAAGTCAGCCTGACCGCTTGCCCCTTCTGCTACGGCCGCGAGGACAAAACCACCCACGAGGTCTTTGCCATCCGTCCGGACGGCAGCCGCCCGGACACGTCCGGCTGGCAGGTGCGGGTCATCCCCAACAAATATCCGGCCCTGCGCATCGAAGGCAACCTCGACAAACGGGGGATCGGCCTCTTCGATGCCATGAACGGCATCGGCGCCCACGAGGTCATAATCGAAACGCCGGACCATGACCGCCAGCTCGCCGATCTCACCCCGATTGAAATCACCAACGTGCTGCGGGCCTATCGGGCCCGCCTGATGGATCTGCGCAAGGATCCCCGCTTCCGCTATATCATCATCTTCAAGAACCATGGCGTCGAAGCGGGAGCCGGCATTCCCCATTCCCATTCCCAGCTGATGGCGGTTCCCATCACGCCCCCCGTGGCCACGACCCAGCTGTCCGTGTGCCGGGAATATTACGGGCGCAAGGAACGCTGCCTGCTCTGCGACATCCTGCGCCAGGAGCTGGAAACCGACGAGCGCATCGTGCGCAGCAACGAGGAATTCGTCGTGCTGGCCCCTTACGCCTCCCACTTCCCCTTTGAGCTCAATATCATTCCGCGTCATCACAGTCACGATTTCGCTCTGCTGACCGATCAGGAACTGGGCATTCTGGCTGAAATTCTCAAGGATACCCTGTTGCGGCTGCGCAGCGTCCTGCGCGACCCGCCCTACAATTTCGTCCTGCACAATGCCCCCCCCATGCATCTGCGCCTGGGCAAGCCGGCTTATTGGGGATCCCTCCCCTACGACTTTCACTGGCGCATCGAGCTGGTGCCGCGCCTGACCAAGATCGCCGGCTTCGAATGGGGCACGGGCTTTTACATGAATCCCACCCCACCCGAAGTGGCGGCTCGTTTTCTTCGCAGCGCCGACCCGACCGTCGTCTATTGATTGCTTTTCAACCCCCTGGAAGAACCATGACCCCTCATCGCAAGCACCCTGAATACTTTCCTCTCTCCCTGCAGATTTCCGGCAAGGCCCGTCAGCAGCTGGCCTTGCCGGAGAACTTTGAAGAAGTTCGCCCTACCGCCCTCTTTCCTCTGCGCACCCTGGCCGACCGGCTTCAGCGCCAGGATTCCGGCTTCAAGGGAAGTGCCGGCCAGCTCTACCTACTCGCCCTGCTCAACCGGGCTTTCCGTGCCCTCAGCCAGGCTTATCTGCGGGAACGTCAGGTTCGCGTCGAGCCGGCGGGGGTCGAAGCCGCCCACGGCGCCATGGCGCTCCCCGAACTGCGAAAAACGCTGCATGACTTTGGGCGCTTCTATCCACCGGCCAAGACGGCTGGCATTGAGATTTTCAGCCCCTTGCAGGGCGAGCAGCGTCGGCAGGCACTGCTGGAGATGTATATCCTGTCCATCCAGATGGGCAACCGGGCGGCCGCCTGTGCGCGTCCCCTGTTCGATGACGCCGACCTGCGCCAGAGTTCAGACTATCTCGAGGTGCTGGAACGCCTCGACCGCTGGCTGGCCAGGGAAAGCGCTCCTGGCCCCCTGGGCGGCTCCCTGCGTACCCTGCTGCAGGCGCCTCTTGCGGCGGCGCCGGATTCCCTGGAAGGACAGCTCGCGGTGATTCGGCAGACCTGGGGCAGTCTCCTGCCGGAGGATCTGCTGGCGGATATCCTCATCGCTTTTGACGTCATCGCTGAAGAGAAGGCCAGCCGCGGCGGCGGCCCCGGCGACGTGCCCGTTCCCACCTTTGCGCGGGGCCCGGAGGAATACGAGGCTTTCTCCTCCGATGCCGACTGGATGGCCAACGTCGTGCTCATGGCCAAATCGACCTATGTATGGCTCGATCAGCTCAGCCGCCGCTATAGCCGCGCCATTACCCGGCTCGACGCCATCCCCGACGAGGAACTCGACCGGCTGGCCCGCTGGGGCTTCACCTCCCTGTGGCTCATCGGCCTGTGGGAACGCTCGCCCGCTTCGCGCAAGATCAAGCAGATCCGCGGCAATCCCGAGGCCTCGGCCTCGGCCTATTCTCTTTACGATTACCAGATTGCCGCCGATCTCGGCGGCGATGCGGCCCTGGCCGACCTGGAGGAGCGCTGCCGGCGCCGGGGAATCCGCCTCGCCAGTGACGTGGTCCCCAACCACACCGGACTCTACTCACGCTGGATCAAGGAGCATCCCGACTGGTTCGTCCAGCTCGACCACCCCCCGTACCCGGCCTATCGTTTCAGCGGACCCGACCTCTCCGACGATGGCGACCTCTGCCTGCAGATCGAAGACGGCTACTACGACCACAGCGATGCCGCCGTGGTCTTCCGCTACGAGGATCGCCGCAGCGGCCGGGTGCGCTTCATCTACCACGGCAACGACGGCACCCACATGCCGTGGAACGACACCGCCCAGCTCAATTACCTGCTCCCCCAGGTCCGTGAGGCCATGATCGGGACGATCCTCTCCATCGCCCGCCGCTTCCGCGTCATCCGCTTCGACGCGGCCATGACCCTGGCCAAGAAGCACTTCCAGCGCCTGTGGTTCCCGCAGCCCGGTGGTGGCGCCGGTGTCCCCAGCCGGGCAGAACATGCCATGGAAAGGGCCGCCTTCGAACAGGCCTTCCCCCAGGAGTTCTGGCGGGAGGTGGTCGACCGGGTGGCGGCCGAGGTGCCCGACACCCTGCTGATCGCCGAGGCCTTCTGGCTTATGGAGGGCTATTTCGTGCGCACCCTCGGCATGCACCGGGTCTACAACAGCGCCTTCATGAACATGCTCAAGCGTGAGGAAAACGGCAAGTATCGCTCGGTCATCAAGAATGTTCTCGAGTTCAACCCCGAGATCCTCAAACGTTTCGTCAACTTCATGAACAACCCCGACGAGGCCACCGCCGTCGAACAGTTCGGCAAGGACGACAAGTACTTCGGTGTGGCCGTGCTGCTGGCCACCCTACCGGGACTGCCCATGTTCGGGCACGGCCAGATCGAGGGCCTGCGCGAAAAGTACGGGATGGAATACCGCCGCGCCTACTGGGACGAAAGCCCCGACGAGGGGTTCATCCGCCACCACGAGCACCAGATCTTTCCGCTGCTGAAAAAACGCTATCTTTTCAGCGAATCGGCTCAGTTCCGCCTCTTCGACTTCACCAGCGGCGGTCAGGTCAACGAGGATGTGCTGGCCTACAGCAACCAGGCTGGCTCCGAGCGGGCGCTGGTCGTCTACCACAACCGCTTTGCCGAGACCGGCGGCTGGCTGCAGCATTCGGCCGCCCGCCTGGTACCCGGTGACGGCGGCGAGATGGTCAGCGAACGCCTCACCCTGGCCGAGGTTCTGGGTGCCGGTGAAGGAGACAGGAGCTTCCTGCGCTTCCGCGATCATCACAGCGGCCTCGAATACCTGCAAAAGAGCGATGAACTGCGGCAAAACGGTCTTTACCTGCAGCTGCCGGCCTACGACTACCGCGTCTTTCTCGATTTTACCCTCTTCCAGGATGACGACGGCTCCTGGCAGCAGCTCCATGGGCAGCTGGCGGGCCAGCCGGCGAAGGATCTCGACCTGGAACGGGACCGGCTACGGTTCGCCTCACTGCACCACCTTCTGCTGCGCGCTCTCGCCCCCGACCTGACGGAGGACCTGCTGCAGGCCAAGCCGACGACCGCTGCCGCGCAAGTATCCCAACGCTTGGCCGAAACAGCGGCGGCCTTTTTCAGCGAATTCGCCACCTGTGCCAGAAGGCCGTCACCGGACCGGACTTTCGGCAGTCGTCTGCAGACAGAAACGTTGCGGCTCGCTTCCCGACTGGCCCGCAGCGGCCGCAAAAAAATCCACCAGACCACCTTCAAGGCGCTGCGTGAAAAGCTGCTGCCGACCAAGAGCCAGGATTGGCGCAAGCGGATCGTTCTGCCCTTTCTGCTTCTGCACCGCCTGAGCGAACTCACGGGGTCGACCGGAAGCCCCGCGGAAACAGCCGCCCTGCTTCTGAGGTTTCGACTGGACGACGCCCTGCGCCGTCACCTGGACACCGAGGACAAAGGCCCCGACCTCGCCCTGCTGCACCTACTGGTGAAACACCAGGATTTCTGGGTGAAAGAGTCCGCCCGCGACGTATCGCGCCTGCTGGAGGATGAGGCTGTCGCCCGCTTTTTGGCGCTTCACTGGCACGAGGGCGTGCAGTGGTTCCGCCAGGAGCGTTTTGAAGATCTCCTCACCGGGCTTTTGTTTACGGCCGTCCTCACCTGGGAGGGCGAAGAGGCGGCCTTCCCCGATTTTATGGCCGCCTGCTTTCAGCAGACCGAAGCATGGCGGCGGGGCGCGGCGACGGCTGGCTACCGGCTTGATAAATTTCTGCGCATCGGGTAAAAACCCTGGGCGTGCATAAGGTTTTTGTCTGGAAAGGTGCCACACCATGAAAATCCTGTTGGTCTCCCCCGAAGTCGCTCCCTACGCCAAAACCGGCGGATTGGCCGATGTGGCCGGTTCCCTGCCGCAGGCGCTCCGCCGCCTGGGCCATGATGTCCGGGTCATGCTTCCCTGCTTCCAGAGCATCCAGCGCGGCGGCTTTGCTCTGCGCAAAAGCCGTAAAAGTGTGGAAATCCCCGTTGCCGGTCAGGAGCGCAAGGGGCTGCTGCGTCAGACCACGCTTGAGGGGGTCACCGTCTACTTCATCGAAAACCAGGAGTTTTTTGACCGCGAGGGTCTGTACGGCACGCCGGCGGGAGATTACGCCGACAACGCCGAACGCTTCGGCTTTTTCTGTCGGGCGGTTCTCGCTTTTTTGCGCCGCCTCGATTTCCGCCCCGACGTCATCCACCTCAACGACTGGCAGACCGGCCTGATCCCCGTTTTGCTGCGCACCGAGCTGCGCAATGATCCCTTCTACGCCTCCATGGGAACGCTGCTGACCATCCACAACCTCGGCTACCAGGGGCTCTTTCCGGCCACCGTTCTGGAATCCCTCGACCTGCCGCCCTCGCTCTTCACCATGGAGGCCCTGGAATACTATGGGCAGATCTCCTTCCTCAAGGGCGGCATCGTCTACGCCGACAAAATCAATACCGTCTCGCCCACCTATCGGGACGAAATTCTCACCCCCGCCATGGGTATTGGTTTTGACGGCATCCTGCGTGCGAGGCAGCAGGACGTCAGCGGCATCCTCAACGGGCTCGACAGCAAGCAATGGGATCCCTCCATCGACACGGCCCTGCCCACCAACTACAGCGCCGCCAACCTGCAAGGCAAGAAAAGCAACAAAAGAGCCCTGCAGAAAAGCCTTGGCTTGGACACGCAGGCGAAGGGACCGCTGGTGGCCATGGTTACCCGGCTGGACACGCAGAAGGGGCTGGATATTGTCGAAGGTGCCTGGCAGGATATGCTTCAGCGCGACCTGCAATTCGTTCTGCTCGGCAGCGGTGAAAAAGTCCACACGGATCGCTTTGCCCGCCTGCAAAAGGACGCTCCCGGGCGCAGCTATATCCATCTGGGCTTTGATGACGGTCTGGCCCGGCGCATTTACGCCGGCAGCGATCTCTTTCTCATGCCCAGCCTGTACGAACCCTGCGGCCTGGGGCAGCTTATCGCCCTGCGCTACGGCAGCCTGCCCCTGGTGCGCCGCACCGGCGGCCTGGCTGACACGGTGCATGACCCGGCCGACGACCCGCAACGCGCCAACGGCTTTGTCTTTGACGAGCCGACGCCCGCCGCCCTCCTGGCCGCCCTCGACCGCGCCCTCGCCCTTTATGGAGACCGACGCAGCTGGTTGCGCCTGGTCAAGCGCGGCATGGCGCAGGACTTTTCATGGACGCGGTCGGCCCAAGACTATCTGCAACTCTATCACCGCGCACAGGAGACCCGCCATGGCTGACAAGGAAATCCAGACTTCAGGCGAGCAACGCGCCCCGGAGGAAACTCCGGATGAAGCGGTGGAAGAGCGCTTTCCCGAGCTGGCGGAGCTGCAGCGCGAGGTGGATCGACGCATTCGCGAAAATCAGCGTTTTCTGGAACGCTTTCTCGATGAGGATTTTGACGAGGGCGAATCGGAGGACGACGATGAGGAGTTTTTCGAAGAACTGTAGAGCAGGATGCGGGCGCGGCTATTTCTGGGCCTGCAGATGGGCCAGGTAGTCCTCCCACTCCAGCGGCAGCAGGCTCTGCTTTTTGCTGTTGCACTCCTTGCAGGCCGGCACGCAGTTGCCCTTGGTGCTTCGGCCGCCCCGAACAAGGGGAACGATATGATCCAGCGTCAGCTCTTTGGGGGAGACTTCGGCCCCGCAATAATAACAGCGCCCGGCAGCGATGCGGTTCTTCCACCACTGGCTCTGGCGCAGCTCACGGGCCTTGGCGCGCTCCCGGCGGATATCTTCTTCGGATACTTCCAGAAAAAAGTCCATCAAACCCCCTTCGCCAAAATGGCTCATCTTGCACAATCTTCCAAAGTATGCCATCTATTAGCGCAAAATGCGCCAGGCTTTCAACCTCTAAGCAACGGACCCCATGAAGATACTCATAATCGGAGCCGGACAGGTCGGCTATTTTCTCTGCGAACGCCTCAGCCTTGAAGGACACGAGGTCACCCTCATCGACCGCGACAGCGATCATCTTCAGCGCACTCAGGATCGCCTGAACGTCATGGGGATCGTCGGCAACGGCGCCAGCGCCGAGTCCCTCGAACAGGCCGGCATCAAGGATACCGAGATTTTCATCGCCGTCACGGACATGGACGAGGTCAACATCCTGGCCTGCCTGCTCGCCCGCGAGTACGGCGTCCCCACCCGGGTGGCCCGGGTCAAGAGCATCGAGTACAGCGGCGGCGGCGCGGTGCTGTCCAAAGAGAAACTCGGCATCGACCTGCTCATCAACCCCGACGACGCCGTGGCCGAGGAAATCAGCAAAATCGCCTGCCGCTCCGGCGCCTTCGATGTGGCGGAGTTCGTCGAAGGTCAGATTCAGTTCATCGGCTACCGCATCGGTGAATCGAGTCCCCTCTGCGACCTGACCCTCAAGGAGCTCGGGGAGATCCGCGGCATCTACCGCTTTGTGGTTACGGCCATCAGCCGGGGGGACAAAACCATCATTCCCCGCGGGGACGACACCATCCAGGCCGGGGATCGCATTTTCATCTTTGCCCACCAGAAAGACATGCCGGCGATCCAGTACATGCTTAAACTGGAGGAGGAACAGGTCAGCAAAAAGCCGCGCATCTTTATTCTGGGGGGCGGCCATATCGGCCTGCGCATCGCCGAGATGCTGGAGAAGCGCCGATTCGATGTGCGCCTGGTCGACCGCAACGAAAACCGCTGTCACAAACTTTCGGCCAAACTGAACCGGACCATGGTCATTCACGCCGAGGGCACGGATATCCGCACCCTTATCGACGAGGGCGTCGAAAACGCCGATGTCTTCATCGCCGTCACCGACAACGATGAGACCAACATCCTCTGTTCGCTGCTCTGCAAAAAACACGGCGCCCGCCGGGCCCTGGCCCTGGTCAACAATCCGGAACTGGTCAATCTGGCTCCCACCCTCGGCCTCGACGCCAGCGTCTCGCCCCGCCTGGCCGCGGCCGGCGCCATTCTCAAATACGTGCGCCGCGGCGGCGTCATTTCCCTGGCCACCGTCGAAGGAAGCAACTCGGAAGTGCTCGAAATCGAAGTCAAGCAGGGCAGCGGCATCGAGAACAAGACCCTGCAGGATCTGCATTTCCCGGCCGGCGCCATCATCGGCGCCATCGTCCGCGGCACCACCTATGAAATCCCCAGTGGCGAAAGCCGGCTCAAAGAGGGTGACCGCGTCGTCATCTTCGCTCTCCCCGGCGCCCTCGCCAAGGTGGAAAGGTTTTTTGAATAGATGAACGTGCTGCTGACCTTCCGCATTCTCGGGGCCATGCTGCTCTTTTTGTCAGCCGCCATCCTGGTCCCCGTCCCCTTTTCTCTCTACTTCGCCGATGGAGCCGCCGTCGCTTTCGGCCTGTCTTCCCTGGTCACCCTGGCGTCGGGACTGGCCATGTTCGTCGGCTGTCGCTCGGAAAAAGAGCTCTCCGTGCGCGAGGGCTTCGCCGTGGTCACCTTCGGCTGGATTTTTTATACCCTGTTCGGCGCCCTACCCTATCTGTTCAGCGGCGCCATCGCCAACCCGGTCGACGCCTGCTTCGAAACCATGAGCGGCTTCACCACGACGGGCGCCACCATTCTGACGGCCATCGAGGGTCTACCGGAGAGTGTTCTCCTCTGGCGGTCTCTGACCCAGTGGCTCGGCGGCATGGGGATCATCGTCATGTCCCTGGCTATTCTGCCCATGCTCGGTGTCGGCGGCATGCAGCTGTTCAAGGCCGAAGTTCCCGGCCCCACGGCGGATCGCCTCAAGCCGCGCATTCAGGATACGGCCAAGCTGCTGTGGGGGGTCTACGTGCTGCTGACCTCGGTGCAGACAGGCCTGCTCATGCTGGGGGGCATGAACTTCTTTGAAGCGCTCTCCCACTCTTTCTCGACCCTGTCTTCGGGGGGATTCTCCACCCGCAACGCCTCGGTGGCCGCCTACGACAGCGCCTACATCGATTGGGTAATCACCTTCTTCATGTTTCTGGCCGGGGTGAACTTTGCCCTGCATTTTCAAGCCCTGCGCGGGAAGCTGCGTGAATTGCACCGCAACGAGGAATTCCTCTTTTACCTGGCCCTTACCCTCGGGGTGACCGCCATTCTCGTCTTTCTCAATCACGGCAGCGTCTATACCTCCTTGTTCGACAACCTGCGCTACAGTGCTTTTCAGACCACCTCCATTCTCACCACCACCGGCTTTGGCACCGCCGATTACGAGACCTGGTCCGTGCTGGCCCAATATCTGCTGCTCTTTCTCATGTTTGTGGGCGGCTGTGCCGGCTCCACCGGCGGCGGCATGAAGGTAGCCCGCATCCTGCTGCTGTTCAAGCATGCCATGGTCGGCCTCTACCGCCTCATTCACCCGCGGGCCATCCGTCTGGTCAAATTGAGCGGCCACCCCGTCGACCGTGACGTCATGCAGGCCATTCTCGGTTTTTTCGCCCTGTATATGGGGCTTTTCGTCTTCGCCTCCTTTCTCATGGCGGCGACAGGAATGGATGTGGTTTCGGCCGGCGCCTCCGTGGTGGCCACGTTGGGCAATATCGGTCCGGGGATCGGCTCGGTGGGGCCGGTGGACAATTACGCCCACATCGTCCCCTTCGGCAAACTGGTCCTGACCGCCTGTATGCTGCTCGGACGTCTGGAAATCTTTACCGTGTTGGTGCTGCTCTTCCCCTCTTTCTGGCGCAAATAAGGAGAACGTTCATGAAAAAGATAACTGTCCTGGTCGTCCTGTCATTTCTGCTTTCTCCCCTCTTGGCCGGGGCGGCGGGCATGCGCTGCGACGGCTATGTCATCTCCGAGGGAGCCACCAAAGTTGAAGTGCTGCAGAAATGCGGCGACCCGTTGCTGAAGGAAGTCGTGGGAGAAGAAACGGTTTTCGATTACTTTCTCGGCAGCGGCTCAGCCCGCAAGGTCGTGGTCGAGCAATGGACCTACGACATGGGCGCGGGCAGCTTCATGCGTATTTTGACCTTCAAAGGAGGGGAGCTGGCCACCATAGAACACGGCGACCGGCAATAAGTCATGCCAACCAAAAGGGGGGAGCGTTCGGCGCTCCCCCCTTTTGGTTGGTTTTGCTAAGCGGGGCGAAGACCCCGTCACTTGATCAAGATAAAGCCCAGTTGCCTCCCCGTTGCGCCCTTGTCCCGGCGATAGGAAAAGAAGAGCTCGCGGTGACAGCAGGTACATTCCTGCGCCGCCGTGATCTGGCCGGTTTTCACCCCCGCCTTTTCCAGCTGCAGCAGACAGCTCTTTTTGAGGTCGAGCCGCCAGCAGCCCAGACTGACCTCCGTGGCGATTTCCTCCCAGAACCCGGAACCCTGGCGGAAAGCATCCCGCACGGGACGATCCACTTCATACTTGTGGGCCCCGATGCCGGGACCAATGGCGGCCAGCAGGTTCTCAGCCTGACAACCGAAGTTGGCTTCCATGGCGCCGATGGTCTTGGCAATAATGCCCGCCGCCGCCCCGCGCCAGCCGACATGAACCACGCCGGCCACTTTGCGTTTGGCGTCGTAAATCAGGACGGGATAGCAGTCGGCCACCAGCACACCCACCATGATGCCGGGCTGGTCGGTGATCACCGCATCGCTCTCCACGGTGAGGAAATGGGAGAGATCGGGATTGGGCGCATCGATAATGAGCACATCGGTGCCATGGACCTGCTTGACGGTCAGCAGCTGACGCGGCTGCAAGTCGAAGGCGCGGGCGAGGTTGGAACGATTCCCCTCGACATTGTAAACCGGGTCATCCGTATTGAATCCCAGGTTCAAGGAGTTGTAGGGCGGCCGGCTGACCCCGCCGTTGCGGGTAGTAAAACCGGCCGCAAGGGGGAGTCCCTCGGCCCATGCCGGCTGCAGATAGGTGATCTTACCCTGGCGTACCTGTTTCATGATGAGAATGTCTCCGTAACTTCTTAAAGATAAGACGCTTTTTGAATTAACGTCCTGTGTTTCAGATCAGAGCCCGCTTTGGTGCCCGTGCTTTTCTCGCAAAAAGGCGAGAACACTGCCCATATCCTCCGGCGGGGCGCTCTCGAACTCCATGTACTCGCCACTGGCCGGATGGACGAAGCCCAGCAAACGAGCATGCAGCGCCTGCCGGCCAAGTGTCTGTATCCGCCTGCGCAAGTCGTCATCACCCAACGACGCGAGCCGGCTGCTGCTGCCATAAACGGGATCACCGACGATGGGGTAATTCAACCCGGAGAGGTGAACACGTATCTGATGGGTACGGCCCGTCTCCAGGGTCAGCTCCACCCAGGTGAGCCTGTCCAGTTCAAACCGCTCAAGGACCCGCCAGTGGGTGACGGCCCGACGACCGGACCGCGCCTGGGTGCTCATCTTCTTGCGCTGGGTCGGATGACGGCCGATGAGGCTATCCACCGTCCCGCGATCGTTCTCGAGCAGGCCGTGCACCAGCGCGACATAGCGGCGGCAGATGGAGTGCGCCTTGAACTGGGCGGCCAGACTCTGGTGCGTTTCATCGTCCTTGGTCGCCACCATGACGCCGGAGGTATCCTTGTCAAGACGATGGACAATGCCGGGACGCAGCTCGCCGCCGATCCCGGCGAGGTCACGGCAGTGATGCAGCAGCGCGTTGACCAGGGTCCCCTGCTGATGTCCGGGAGCCGGGTGGACCACCAATCCGGCCGGCTTGTCGATCACGATCAGATGGGAATCCTCGTAAAGGACCTTCAGGGGGATTTCCTGGGGAATAGCCTCTGACGGGGCGGGCGGCGGCAGGGTAACGGAGATTTCCTCCCCTCCCTTCAACTTGCCCCCCGGCTTGGCGGCGGCGCCATTGAGCGTTATCCGGCCCTCGTCAATCAGTTTTTTCAGTTGGGACCGCGTCAGCTCGGGAAGCTGTTCTGCCAGAAAATGGTCCAGTCGTTCAGGCGGCCGTCCGCGACTGAAGGTAAACTGGTGACGTTCTTCCATCTACCAGATAGAGCTTTCGATTTTTCCCGCCTGCTTGACCATGACATCGACAATGGCACGGTCATAGAGGTGATCCCGGTTGGGGAGATCGGGGGCGACCCGGGAGTGGAAATGTTCCCGCCCCTCCGCCAGTTCGTCCGCGAGGACATCGAACAGGTTGTCGTTCTTGATGCCGTCCTTGACTTTCTCCTGATTGTAAAGAGCAATGTCGGAAATGATAGCTCGCGCCAATCGAAACGCGAGATCCGGATTTTCTACCAGCCTGGCCATGACTATCTCCTCAAAAGTGACTTTTTATAAAAGTTCAAGGTGCCGGGAAAGCCAGGTAGAGCGTGGTGTTGCCGCGTTGTACGAGCAGAACCACGTTCTTGCCTTCCGTCATCTTTTTGGCCGACCGCTCAAAAGCGGCCACATCGTTGACATCTTCGTGATTCACCGTCAGGACGACATCCCCTTCGCGGATGCCGGCCTGGGCCGCCGGGCTATTCTCGTCGACCTGAACCACTTTGACGCCCGGACCATCGGCGTTGGCGGCAACGACCATTCCCAGCCCCCGGCTCTGCCCAGCACTTACTTTAGGGGCAGCCGCCTCTTCATCGCGAACCGCGAGCCTGACCTCCAGTTCGAGGATCTTGCCGTCACGCAGCACTTCCAGTCTTTCCGTCTTGCCGGCCGGGGTGCTGGCGACCAGGAGCTGCAACTCCCGCACGCCGCGGATGTCCTTACCGGCAAAGGTCAGCAGGATATCGCCACGCCGCACGCCGGCCGCAGCCGCCGGGGAATCGTCAAAGACCTGGTTGACCAGAGCACCGCCAACCTTGTCCAGACCAAAGGACCGGGCCAGCTCCGGCGTCAGCGGCTGCAGGCTGACGCCCAGCCAGCCGCGGGTCACTTCTCCCTTTTCGATCAACTGGTCGGCGATCAGCCGGGCCAGGTTGATCGGAATGGCAAAACCGATCCCCTGTCCGGAGGCGACGATGGCGGTGTTGATTCCCACCACTTCGCCATAGATGTTGAGCAGGGGGCCGCCCGAGTTGCCGGGATTGATAGAGGCATCCGTCTGAATGAAATCTTCGTAATCCTCGATGCCCACATTGGTACGGCCGGTCGCCGAGATGACGCCAACCGTCAGGGTGCGGTCCAGGCCGAAGGGATTGCCGATGGCCAGAGCCCATTGCCCGACCTGCAGGCCATCCGAATTGCCGAGGACAGCGGCCGGCAGTTCCTCTTCGGGCTCAATTTTAACCACAGCGACATCCGTACGGGGATCGCCACCGATAACCGTACCGTCGTAGACGCGCTGGTCGGAAAGCTTGACCTTGATCTCTTCGGCGCCGCGAATGACATGTTCATTGGTGAGAATATATCCGTCGGCACTGATGATAACACCCGAGCCAAGGCTCTGCTCCTTGCGTGGAATCGGGGGATGCCCCCGGAAGAACTCCCCGAAGAAATCCTCGAAGAAGGGGGGCAGGGCCTGGGCCGAACGGGTGCGGGCCGTGCTGATATTGACGACGGAAGGGGTGACTTTCTGCGAGACTTCAATAAAGGAGGCCTGCGTGGAGAGAAGCTCCTGGGCCGGTTCTTCCACCGGCGGTTTGGCCTGGTGATCACGGACCGACGTCGCGATGCGGGTCTCTTTTTTCTGTTCTCCGCAGGCGACCAGAAGCCCCGCCAGCACGGGGAGGCAAAACAGAAAAAAAATCAGCCTTCCGATCGTCCCCATGATCTTTCCTTTCATCGGCTGGAGTCTCCGGCAGATTAGCTAAAATCAGGTATGCTGTCAATTATTGTCAGTTTTTTCGCCCAGGTCCTCCACGAAAGCCAGCAGGTCCTGGTGACTGCCGCGATAATCGGTGACAAAGTCGTTGTGGGTTCTGTCTTCCAGCCAGGTATCGACCAGAAAGGTGCGTATCCCCGCCTGCCGGGCGGCCAGATCGTGCTCCGTATCATTGCCGACCATGATCGTTTCCCCGGGCTGCAGCCCCAACTCGGCCAGAAGAGTGGTAAAATAGCGGGGATTGGGCTTGCAGTAGCGGCTGTTTTCGTAGCTGGTCACCTGCCGGAAGGGGAAGCCGAGCAGCCCGCCCCAGGCCAGCCGGGCCTCTACAACGGGACGGGGGAAGACGGGATTGGTGGCGACAGCGACCGTCATCCCTTTGTCAAAGCAGACCTGCAGAATATCGCGGGCGACGGGGAGCGGCTTCACATGCGCTGCCAGGGGGGCCAGCCCCTTCCGAAAATACCCGGTCAGGCGATCACGATAGAGTTCGGGGGGAATGCCCAGTTGCCGCTGTACGGCCAGAAGGTAGGCTTCCTCGTTGGTACGGCTGCCGTCATCGGCACGCAGCAGACTCCAGGTCGTGTCCAGCAGCACCTCGACCAGCTTATCCGTCGGCGCCACATCGGCGAAACTCGCGGCCAGGCCCTTGAGGTAGGCCGGGATGAAGGCAGACATCTCCACATCGAGCAGAGTGCCATCCAGATCAAAGAATATCCCACGGACGTCGGCGAGATCAGCCACGGAGCAGAGGGTTTCTGTACAGGGGGTTCCAGACATTTTCATACCGCCAAGGGTAACATAAATGGCCCTGCGGCCGTAAGAGTTTATGTTCCTGCGTGCCCCTCGCTGGTGTCGGCATGACAAATACCTTGACTTGAGCGGGAATCCGGGGGTAAAAATCTGAGCAAAAACAGTGAGGTAAACTGCTCTATGGAAAATATCCGGGACGAGGTAAAAGAACTTCAGATCGGGCTGAAGATCCGCCGCATGCGTCAGGAACGCCGCATGACCCTGCAGGATCTGGCCGAGGGTACCGGGCTGTCCAAGCCCCTGCTTTCCCAGATTGAAAACGAGCAGGTCATTCCGCCGCTAGCCACGCTGCTGCGCATCTCCAAAGCCTTCAAGGTGGAACTCCATACCTTTTTTCAGGAAGAGAGCGATTCAGAGAAGTGCATCCTTGTCCGGGCGGGCGAAAGCCGTCAGCTGCGGCAGTGGGGCAAGCAGGGCGACTCACTCCCTCCCTACAGCTATCATTCCCTCGCTTACGGAAAAAAAAATCGACACCTGGAGCCCTTCGTGGTCGAATTTGAAGCCCGGCAGTGGCGAGACGATCTGCAGGTCAGCCACGATGGTGAAGAGTTTTTGTTCCTGCTGGAGGGACAGCTGGAATTCCGCTACGGCGACCAGGTCATGCAACTTAACCCCGGCGACTCAGTTTACTACGACTCTTCCGAACCCCACGGTTACATCGCCACCACCGATCTTCCCACCCGGGCCGTGGCCGTGCTCTATTCCAGAAGCTGACCGGGCCGCCGAACCGATTTCGCAAGCAGGCAACTTGACAAACGGCGGATATTTTCTACGCTTTCAAGTCAGGCCCGATTAAAAATCCAGAGTCAGCGGCCTGCCCCGCATTTACTGCTTATCAGTGAACCTGTTCATACCAAGGAGGTGTCCCATGGCTAAAATTGGCGTCATTCTTTCCGGCTGCGGTGTCTATGACGGCAGCGAGATTTATGAAACCGTCCTCACCCTGCTGGCCATCGACCGGTCCGGAGCCGAAGCGGTGTGCATGGCCCCCGACATCCCTCAGATGCATGTCATCAATCACCTTACCGGCGAACCCGTCGCTGGCGAGCAGCGCAATGTCCTGCAGGAGGCCGCCCGCATCGCCCGGGGCAAAATCAAGAACCTGAAGGATGTGAAGGCCGCGGACATCGACGCCCTCGTCCTCCCCGGCGGTTTCGGCGCAGCGAAGAACCTGTGTGATTTTGCCGTCAAGGGCCCCGACTGCACTGTCAACCCCGACGTAGCGCGGCTGATGCGAGAAATCGTCCAGGCGAAAAAACCTCTGGCGGCCATCTGCATTGCCCCGGCCCTTATCGCCAAGGTTCTCGGCGAAGACCGTCTTGCCCCCGAAATCACCATCGGCAGCGACCAGGGAACCGCCCAGGCGCTTGAGACCATGGGGGGCAAGCATGTGACCTGTCCCGTACGGGAAATCGTTATTGACCAGAAAAACAAAATCATCACCACGCCGGCCTACATGCTGGCAGAGCGCATCAGTGAAGCGGCAGACGGGATTGAAAAAACGATCAAGACCCTTATCGACATGATCTGAGCCGGCCGCCTTGACCTTTCCCCCCGATCCGTTCCGGGCGGGCACCGGCGGTGCCCGCTTTTTTTCGGCTGCCTGTTGACCCGGCACCCGAGTTGAAGGGAGTCCCCATGATAAACGCCAGCCATGACCCTTCCGGCCTGATGCCCCCCGAAAGGGACGCCTGCGCCATCATTTCCTACATCAACAAGGCCGGGCATCCGACCCATGGCAACGTGCAACGAACCATCGAAGCGCTTATCAAGATGGGACACCGGGCCGGCGAGATCAGCGGCGAAGGGGACGGCTGCGGCATCCTGACCGACCTGCCGCGACGTCTCTGGCGCGATATTCTGGAGGGGGCCGGCCACAACGGCGACCTCGTCGACGCGAAAGGGTTCGCCATCGGCCACTTCCTCCTGCCCAAAGAGGCCCTCGCCGACGATCCCGAGCTGCAGGAAAAAATTCTGACGCTCTTTCGCGAGGCCGGGGCCCAGGTCCTGGTCGAGCGGCCCGGGCCGGTGCGCAACGAGCTGCTCTCGGCCATGGCACGGCGCACCGAACCCCGTTTCTGGCAGGTGGCGCTGCTGCTGCCTCAGCCCAACAAAGCGCCAGCGACCCTCTACCGGCTGCACGCCGACATCGAGGCGCGCTTTCCGGTGCATGTCGCCTCCCTCTCCACCCAGGTTGCTTCCTACAAGGTGCACGGCGCCCCGGAAATCCTGTCGCGCTACTACCCGGAACTCAAACGCCGCGATTTTCTGTCGGCGGTCACCATCGGGCACAGCCGTTTTTCCACCAACACCCTGCCGACGGTACTGCGGGCCCAGCCGTTCAGCCTGCTCGGCCACAACGGCGAGATCAACACCATCGCCCGCCTGCGCGAAGAGGCTGCTATCCTCGGCATTCCCCTGCCGCCGGGAGGCAGCGACTCCCAGGACCTCAACCGCCTCCTCGAGGGCCTTATTCACCAGGTCGGCCTGACCCTGGCCGAGGCCATGGAGATGGTCTTTCCGCCGATCTTCAGCATCATGGAGACGCTGCCTGCGCCCCTGCAGGACATGTATCGGGTCTTTCGGCGCCTGCTCACCGCCAGCGCCCAGGGACCCGCCGCCATCATCGCCCGTCATCAGGACAGCTGCGTCTTCAGCGTCGACGCCATGGGCCTGCGCCCCCTGTGGGTGGGGGAGACCGAGAAGGAATACTTTGTCTCTTCCGAGGTGGGCGTGGTGCCGCAGGAGGAGATCCTCTCCGACCCCAAAGTGCTCGCTCCCGGCGAAAAAGTCGCCCTCCGGGTCAAGGTCGGGCAACAGGTCGAACTGCTGGAACACGATGCCCTGCGGCAGGAGGTCCACCGGCTCTTCAGCCGCAGAACCCGGCTGCAGGAGCATGGGCAGCTGCTGACCCGCGCCCGGGATCTTAAGCCCGCACCGGTGAAAGAGGCCGCCTCCTTCGCCCGCAGTCGCTCCTTCGTGCAGGAGAACCTGCTTACCGCGCTCGCCTGGAAGAAGAGCGACCTGCGCAACCTGGAGGACATGGCCCGCAGCGGTCAGGATCCCATCGCCTCCCTCGGTTATGACGGCCCCCTGGCGGCTCTGGCCAGCGGGCGCCAGAATCTTTCGGACTATTTCAAGGAGCAGGTGGCCGTGGTCACCAATCCAGCCATTGACCGGGAGCGGGAGTCCGAGCACTTCTCCACCCGGGTCTACCTCGGCCCGCGTCCGCGCCTGGGCGGCCGCAAACAGCCGGTGGTTGAACTGGACTCGCCTCTATTGACGGGCGGGGGCCGGCAGGCGCCAACCGCTGCCGACGAAGACGCGGCCAAAGCCCATGGCACCTGCACCCTGGAGGCCCTACTACATCACTTCGGCGGTCAGCGTCCCCGCTATCGGGTCATCTCCTGCAGTCTACAGCGCGAGGAAACGGTTGAGCAAGCCCTGGCACGCCTGGCGCAGGAAGCCCTGACCGCCGCCAGCCGCGGCAAAACGCTGCTGCTCATTGACGATTCTCTGGTTTTTTCCCCCACCCGGAGTTTCCTCGATCCCTACCTCGTTATTGCCAGCCTGCACAAGGCCCTGAAGGAAACCCGCAGCCGCGGCGGAGTCTCCCTGCGCAGCCAGGTCTCATTGGTGCTGCGCTCCGGGGCCCTGCGCAACCTGCACGACCTGATCCTGGCTCTAGGGATGGGAGCCGACGCCCTCTGCCCCTACCTCATGTGGGAAATCGCCGCCCAGGAGGAAAAAGGCCTCGGTCACCTGCTGGACGTTTTGAGCAAAGGGTTGGAAAAAGTCATTTCTACCATGGGGACCCACGAAATTGGCGGGTACGGCAAATATTTCGCCTCTATCGGCCTGTCACCCGAGATTGCCGCCATTTTCGAGACCCCCGATTTTTGTGGTACCGCTCGAGGCGGCCTGACCCTGGCCAGGCTCGAAGAGGACAACCGGCAGCGCGGCACGGTCGCCCGCAGCCGGAAAAAACAGCCCGTGCCCGCCCAGTTCCGTATCTATCCGCGCATCTGGAAGATGGTCGGCGCCGTCGCCAAGATGGAAGAGAGCTATGCCGACCTCTCCCGACTCATCCGGCAACTGGAAACGGAAAATCCGCTGGCCATCCGCCATCTCGTCGATTTTCGCTTTACGCCGGAACTGACCGTCGACCCCGAAGAGGTTGACGCGACTGTCGGCAACCATGACCTGCCTATCCTCATCTCCGCCATGAGTTTCGGTTCTCAAGGGGAGACCCCCTTCCGCATCTACGCTGAAGCCGCCAAACGTCTCAACATCATCTGCATGAATGGCGAAGGCGGCGAAATCGCCGACATGCTGGGGCGCTACCGCGCTAATCGCGGCCAGCAGATCGCCTCGGGCCGTTTCGGCGTCCACATGGATCTGCTCAATTCCGCCGACTTCCTCGAAATCAAGGTGGGACAGGGAGCCAAACCCGGCGAAGGGGGCCATTTACCCGGTTTCAAGGTCACGGCCAAAATCGCCGCCGCCCGCAATGCCACCCCGGGAGTGGCCCTGATCTCGCCCTCCAACAATCACGATATCTATTCCATTGAAGATCTGGCCCAGATCATCGAAGAACTGCGTACCGCCAATCCGCGGGCCCGCATTTCGGTCAAGGTCCCCGCCGTGGCCGGTATCGGCACCATCGCCATGGGCGTCGCCAAAGCCGGTGCCGATATCCTCACCGTCAGCGGCTACAGCGGCGGCACCGGTGCGGCCCGCAAGCACGCCATCAAGTTCGTCGGCCTACCGGCGGAGATCGGTGTCCGCGAAGCCCATCGGGCCCTGGTGAGCGCCGGCATGCGAGACCGCCTGGAGATCTGGGTAGACGGCGGCGCCCGCACCGGACGCGACGTGGTCAAGCTCATGCTCCTGGGAGCCAACCGGGTGGGCTTCGGCACCCTGGCCATGGTGGTCATCGGCTGCACCACCTGCAGGGGCTGCCATCTCGACACCTGCCATGTCGGCATCGCCACCCAGATCGAGACCGCCGCGGAAGCCGAACAGCGAGGTCTCAAACGTTTTGTTCCCCGTGTGCTGGAAAACGGCATCATCTACGAAACCACGTTCTTCCGCGCCCTCGGCCAGGAGATCAAGACCATTACCGCCAAGCTCGGTTTCCGCCGCACCCAGGATCTGGTCGGCCGGGCGGAGCTGTTGGCACAGAACCGGGGGCAGGACCGGCTCGACCTCGAGGCGCTGCTGGCGCCGAACCCCAGCGATCCCACCCCGGCTGTGCTCAACAAGGTGCGCATCATCCGCAAGCCCCTCAACTACCTGACCTCCCTCATCGCCTCCCTGGTCACCAAGGCGTTCGACGAGGGCGAAAACCGGGTCCGCTACAATGACGACAGCGCTAGCAGCTCGGACCGGGCCCTGGGCACCTATCTGGCTGGCGCCATGGCCCGGGGGACAGCCGATGACCGCTACGGCCCAGAGAAGGAAGTCCTTCTCCACTTTCGCCGCGACTCCATCCCCGGCAACGGGCTGGCCGCTTTCAACATTCCGCGCATCAACTACCGGGTCGAGGGAGGCGCCCAGGACGGTCTGGGCAAATCGGCTCGCGGCGGCAAGATCGTCATTCTGAAAGGGGAGAACCGCAACGGCCTCCGCGTCGGCGGCTCCGTCGGCAAAGGTTTGGCCTACGGCGCCCTCGGCGGCACCTTCCTCATCCAGGGGGACGCCGACAGCCGGGCCTGCATCCGCCTGTCGGGGGCCGATGTGGTCCTCGGCGGCCGCATTCGCCGCCCCCTCGAGGACAGTGCCGGCAATATCGCCGGTCGGGCCAACCTCAAGGGATTCGCCTTCGAATACATGACAGCTGGCCGCGTCGTCGTGCTCGGCGACCCCGGCCCCTGGATCTGTTCGGGCATGACTGGCGGCGTCGTCTACTGCCATCTCGACGCCGAAAAGGGCATGACCCGCGAGGCGCTGCGACGGCGGCTGGCCCAAGGCTCCGGCGTGGAAATTCGCAGCCTCGAAGAAGAGGACGTCAACAACATCAACGAACTGCTCATGCAGTATCACCGCGAACTGCTCCACTCGGACCAGCTGGAGGAGGCCGACTGGGTGAGCCGCGTTGTTTCCCACTGCCGCACCCGCTTCGTCAAGATCGTGCCGGAGGGCACGCCGGTGCGCCCGGCGACCATGACGGAATAACCCCCTTGTCAAGACAGGGATTTCGTCTAGAATGAAACGAGTTTCTTTCGCCCGGATTGTCAACCAAAGCCTTTGTTTCGGAGGACTGCCTTATGGACAAATACCGTTGCCTCATCTGTGATTACATCTATGATCCCGCTGCCGGCGATCCGGAAAACGGCGTCGAGCCGGGCACCCCTTTTGAAGAACTGCCGGAGGATTGGGTCTGTCCCCTGTGCGGCGCTGACAAGTCCGAATTTGAAAAAATGTGATCCAGCCAACGGAGAATCTTTTCTATGGATAAATACGTCTGCACCATCTGCGGCTATGTCTATGATCCCGCCCTGGGCGACCCGGAGGCGGGAATAAGCGCCGGCACTTCTTTCGCCGATCTGCCCGACGACTGGGTCTGTCCCGATTGCGGGGCCGGCAAAGCCAGTTTTGAGAAAGCCTGAAACCCTTATCGCTCCGCGTCTTTCTTGATGAGACGATTCTGTACCCTGAGGCCCGGGCGGGTCAGCTACCGCCAGGGCCTCGCTTTTCAGGAGCAGCTCCTGCTCGCCCGTCGAAAGGGGCGGGAGGATATCCTGCTGCTGCTCGAACATCCGCCGGTCATTACCCTGGGTCGGCGCGGCCAGGACGCCCACCTGCTGACCGCCAGCGCCGAACTGGAACGCCTGGGTCTCGAGGTGATTCACACCGCACGCGGCGGCGACGTCACCTACCACGGCCCGGGGCAGCTCATCGGCTATCCCATCGTCGATCTGCAGTGCCTCAACCGGGATCTGCACCTCTATCTGCGAAGGCTCGAAGAGGTGCTGATCAGCACCCTGGCTGCCTTCCGCATCGCTGGCCGGCGAATTGAAGGGAAGACGGGGGTCTGGGTCGGCGAAGAGAAAATCGCCTCCATCGGCGTCGGCGTACGCCAGTGGGTGACCTGGCACGGCTTCGCCCTCAATGTCAGCGACCAGACCGCCGGGTTCGCCCACATCGTCCCCTGCGGGCTCACGGGAGTGGCCATGACCTCGCTGGAGGAACTGCTTGGCCGCCGAATCGCCTTGACCGAGGTCGAAGAGCAGCTCATTTCGTCCTATGCCAACGTCTTTGCCAGCACGCACGCAGGAGCCTATGAAGCAACGACCTGAACGCAAACCGGACTGGCTCAAGGTCCGTTTCCCCGCCGGGCCGCAGTACGCCCGCATCGACCGCTACCACCGGCAGCAGGGGCTTCACTCCGTCTGCCGCAGCGCCGCCTGCCCCAACCAGGGCGAGTGCTGGAGTCGCGGCGTCGCCACCTTCATGATTCTGGGCGATCGCTGCACGCGAAGCTGCACCTTCTGCAATGTCGCCGGCGGCCGCCCCCTGCCCGTCGATGCCGAAGAGCCGGCCAAGGTAGCTGCGGCCGCCGCCGAACTCGGCCTGAAACATGCCGTGGTCACCTCCGTCACCCGGGACGACCTGGCCGATGGCGGCGCCGCTCACTTTGCCGCCCTGGTTGCAGCCTTTCGTTCTTTGGCGCCCGGCTGCCGCGTCGAACTGCTGATTCCGGATTTGGGCGGCAACCTGGACGCGCTGCACACCATTCTGGCCGCCGGCCCGGACATCCTTGGCCACAACGTCGAAACGGTGCCACGCTTCTATCCCGAAGTCCGACAGGGCGCCTCCTATAGCCGCTCCCTGCACCTTTTGCGCGCAGTCTCCCAGCAGGCCCCTCACATCCCCAGCAAAACGGGTATCATGCTCGGTTTGGGTGAAGAGGAGGCGGAAGTCGTCGCCGTGCTGCGCGATCTGCGTGACTGCGGCGTCAGCCTGCTGACCATCGGCCAATACCTGGCGCCGAGTCGAGACCATCACCCCGTGCGGCGTTATGTGCCGCCGGCCGAATTCGCCGCCTGGAAGGAGACCGCCGGCTCGCTCGGCTTCACCCATGTCGAAGCCGGCCCGTTGGTGCGCTCGTCCTATCACGCTGAAGAACAGTTCGAGGAGTCGCTGCATGACCGCATCCCCTGATATTCGCGACGTCATCATCCTGGGTTCCGGCCCGGCCGGTCTGACCGCCGCCACCTATGCCGCCCGCGCCAATCTCAAACCCCTGCTGATTTACGGACAGCAGCCCGGGGGCCAGCTCACCACCACGACCACCATTGAGAACTTCCCTGGCTTTCCGGAGGGAATCGACGGCAATGAGCTGATGCAGCGGTTTGAAGCGCAGGCGCAGCGGTTCGGCGCCGCGTTTCTCCAGGGGCAGGTGACCCGGGTGGAGGTGGGCTGCTGCCCTTTCCGTCTGTGGCTCGGCGAGGACCAGCTCAGCTGCCGCTCCCTCATCATCGCCACGGGGGCCTCCCCCAGGATGCTGGGCCTGCCCAACGAATGGGACCTCTACGGGCGCGGCGTCTCCGTCTGCGCCACCTGCGACGGTTTTTTCTACCGCGACAAGGAAGTCGTCATCGTTGGCGGCGGCGATACCGCCATGGAGGAAGCCTCCTTTCTCACCCGCTTCGCCCGCCAGGTCACCGTAGTGCACCGCCGCGACAGTCTGCGCGCTTCGCCGCCTCTGCAACGGCGCGCCCGGGACAACGAGAAGATCACCTTCCGCTGGAACTCGGAAATTGCCGCCATCCTGGGAGATAAAACCGGAGGCGTGACCGGTGTGCGCATCCGCAACCTTGAAAACGCCCGTGAAGACGACCTGGCCTGTGACGGCCTCTTTATCGCTATCGGCCACCACCCCAACACCGAGCTCTTCAAAGGTCAACTCGACATGGACAAGGAGGGCTTTCTCGTTACGCGCAACTTCACCGAGACCAACATCCCCGGCGTCTTCGCGGCCGGCGATGTGCAGGATCCCCACTTCCGGCAGGCTATCACTGCCGCCGGCACCGGAGCCATGGCCGCCCTGCAGGCCCAGCGCTACCTCGAAGAACTCAACGACCGGCAGAAACTGTGCGCGCGCCAGTGCGTCCAGTCCTGATCCTTTTCCAGCCGGATGCACAGAAGGCTGGACCGCGGCCCCCCTCTGCCGTTAAACTAGGGGAAAATCGCAAAGGTTCCTTTCGTCATGATTTCCATCGATCACATTCGCGACGCGCTGGCTCCCTATGAGCCGAAACTCTGCGCCGCCGGGCAAAAAACCCAGGCCGCCGTCGCCCTCATTCTCTGGCAGAGCCGGGAAGGCCTCAAAATTCTTTTCATCGAACGGGCCCGGCATGAACGCGACCCCTGGTCGGGAAATATCGCCTTTCCCGGCGGCCGCCTTGATCCCGGTGACCCCGACCTGCGCCACGCCGCCGAGCGGGAGACGCGGGAAGAGATCGGCCTCGACCTGTCCGAGGCGGAATTTCTCGGCCGCCTGGACGATGTCACCGGTGCCGTACTCCCCGTACAGGTCGCCTGCTTCGTATACCACCTCCCCCACGCCGGTCCTTTCACCCTCAACCACGAGGTCAGGGAAGTCTTCTGGTTCCCCGTCACCGAACTCGTCAACCCACAGCGTCACCTGCAGACCAGCATCCGCTGGAACGAGCGCAGCCGGGCCGTACCCTCCATCGACCTGCTGGGGGAAGGCCGGCCCGTGCTCTGGGGCCTCACCTTTCGCATGGTCAAACAGCTGCTCAAACGCCTGCTCGACCACCATCCGGACCTGGGCCAGAACACTGACGCTTTCCCAGCCTCTCACACCTGACCACCAGCCTTACCCCCTTCAAGGATCGCTGCCATGGCTCCACTTGACTCCTATCTGCAATTGCGCGGCAAGGTCGACGCCCTCTGCCGCCAGATCGAAAGTGCCCACCCCGAGGTTATCTCCTGCCAGGCCGGCTGCGACAGCTGCTGCCAGGCGTTGACCCTCTTCCCCGTGGAGGCCTATGCCCTGGCCAGGGCCGTCGCCGCCCAGCCGGAGCCGATACGGCAGAGACTGCGCGCACGGGCAGGCGAAGCCGCCAAAACGGGATTCTGCCCCCTGCTGGAAGGGGGGCGCTGCCTTCTCTATGATGACCGCCCCATCATCTGCCGCACTCATGGTCTGCCCATCCTCCTGCGCGAACCCGAGGGGAACCGCGTCGATTTCTGCCCTCTCAACTTTGTCGGCTGTGACAGCCTCTCCGGCAATTCGCTCATCGACCTCGACCGCCTGAACCAGCTGCTGGCCGCCATCAACCACGACTTTGTCGCCCGCAACCTGGGATCAACGGCACCGCCCGACCGCATCCCCATAGGCGAGGCCCTGCTGCTGCCCTGGCCACCACCGACGCTGGTCCAAGCATCCTCCTGACCGGTCGGAACCTCGCCACCGGACCCACGGTGTTCATTTTTTTATTTTGTTCATGTTTTTTGCTCTTTACTATTTTCTGATTAAAGGGGGAGGCGCCGCCAGTTAACAGGCTGGACGCCGGCTTTTTTTCATGCTAGCGTGACCACCTGCCACACCTTCGGTCTCCAATCAGAAATCCACTGCCCCTTTGGACGAGGTATCCGCCGTGACGATTCTGTCGGCCACTCTGCTGCTCCTCTTTGTCATGGACCCCATCGGCAATATCCCTCTCTTCCTGACGGCACTCAAGGATGTCCCGGCCGAACGGCAGAAGAAGGTCATCATCCGGGAGCTGCTCATTGCTCTGCTGGTTCTGGTGCTCTTTCTCTTTCTCGGCAAATTTCTGCTGCGCGTACTGAATATCTCGGATCCGACACTGACGGTGGCTGGCGGCATCATTCTCTTCATGATCGCCATCCGCATGGTTTTTCCCTCCCCCGGCGGGCTCTACGAGGTTCCTATCGCCCTCGATGGCGAACCCTTTATCGTTCCCCTGGCCATTCCTTTTATTGCCGGCCCTTCCGCCCTGGCCTCCGTGCTCTTCATCATGAACCGGGACAGCAACCGCTGGCCCGAATGGCTGCTGGCCATTTTCATAGCCTGGCTCATCACCGGCACCATCCTTTCCCTGGCTACCAACCTCAACCGCTGGCTGGGCAAAAGGGGGATTATTGCCATTGAGCGCCTGATGGGCATGATCTTGACGACCATTGCCGTGCAGATGATCATGGGAGGCGTCAGCCAGTACCTTGGCCAGACCCTGACTCCGTAAAAGCCTTTTCTCCGCCTGGCCGGAGCGACGTTCCAACCCAGACTTTGCAGCCATTGCATGCCATTGTCCCCCTGTTATAATTGACGGGTTCGCCATGCCAGCCGTGGCTTGCCTTCACCTTTCAATAACGCCATCCTTTTCATGCCGCGGATACCCTATGACCTTTCTCGACAACGCCAGCCCCGACTACTTTGACGCTCAATATGCCCTCTGGAAGAAGGATCCGCAGCAGGTACCCCGCCAATGGCAGCTCTTCTTCGAAGGCTTTACCTTGGGCCGTACCGAATCGACCGAGGCGGCGCCGGCCGATGCATGCCATGCTCTGGAACTCAAGCAGTCCGCCGTTCAGTCGCTCTTGTACCGCTACCGCTCCCTTGGTCACCTGCTGGCCTGCACCGATCCGCTTAATCCCTGCCCCCTCTCCCACCCGTTGCTCGACCTTGAGGCCTTCGGTCTGGAAGAGACCGATCGGCCGCGGGAGTTTCATACCAAACGCTTTCTAAAAGAGAGCGCCACTCTGGAAGAAATCCTGACGACCATGCAGGAGACCTACTGCCGGTCCATCGGCGTGGAATTCATGCATATTCAGGATCCGGCCGAGCGCCAGTGGCTCATCGACCGCATGGAGAGCTGCCGCAACCGGCCCTCCTTCTCGCTGGCCGAAAAAAAGTCCATCCTGCAGAAGCTGCAGCAGGCGACCCTGTTCGAAAATTTTCTGCACCGTAAGTTTCTCGGGCAGAAACGCTTCAGCCTGGAGGGGGGGGAGATCATCATCCCGCTCGTCGACCGCTTTATTCACCGGGCCGCTACTCTCTCCCTGAAAACCCTGGTCCTGGGCATGGCCCACCGGGGACGTCTCAACGTGTTGGCCAACAACTTCCATAAACCGCTGGAAAACATCTTCGCCGAGTTCAAAGACAACCTGGAGTACGAATTCGTCGGTGAGGGCGATGTCAAATATCACAAGGGCTTCTCCATCGACCACGATTTCCCCGACCAGGAGAGCCTGCACCTGACCATGGCCTCGAACCCGAGTCACCTGGAGGCGGTGAACCCTGTCGTCGAAGGCAAGGCCCGGGCGCGGCAGGAGGCCCTCGGGGAGAGCGGGACCAAGCTCGTCCTGCCGGTGCTCCTCCATGGCGATGCCGCCTTCGCCGGACAGGGGATGGTCGCCGAAACCCTCAATCTCTCCCAACTGGAAGGCTACAGTACCGGCGGCACGGTGCACATCGTCCTCAACAACCAGATCGGCTTTACCACCGCCCCGGCTGACGCCCGCTCCACCCACTATGCCACGGACATGGCCAAGATGCTCATGGTCCCCATCTTCCATATCCACGGGGAGGACCCCGAGGCGGCGGCCTATGTAGCCGACCTGGCCCTCGATTACCGCCAGCGCTACGGCCGCGATGTCATCCTCGAAGTCATCTGCTATCGCCGGCACGGACATAACGAAGGCGATGAGCCCTATTTCACACAACCCCTGATGTATGAAAAGATCAAAGAGCGGCCGCCAGCCTATGAAATCTATGGCACGCGTCTGCAGGAAGAGGGTGTTCCCCCCGAGGAAATAGAAGCCATGGCGGAAAGCTTCTCCCAGAAGCTGGAGGAGGCCCTGGAAAAACCGGGGAAGCAAGCCGATGCCGGTTTTCGGGGCAAATGGCAAGATATCGACCGCGACACCACACCGGCACCGGTTACCACTGCGGTTTCCGCTGACACCCTGCAGGATATCGCCCGCCGGCTGGCCCAGATCCCCGACGACTTTACGCCGCACCCCAAAATCGCCACCCTGCTGCAGAAGCGGCTGGAAGCCATCGACACCGGGGAAGAGATCGACTGGGGCAACGCCGAGCATCTGGCCCTGGCCACTCTGCTCCAGGAAGGCAAAAGCGTGCGACTCTCCGGCCAGGACGTACGCCGGGGAACCTTCAACCACCGCCACGCCGTGCTGGTCGATGCCAAAAACGGCGCAACCTTCATGCCCCTCGCGACTCTCGCCGCAGACAAGGCGGCCTGCCGCATCTACAACAGCATGCTTTCCGAAGCGGCAGTGCTCGGCTTTGACTACGGCTATTCCCTGGAAACGCCCTATACGCTGACTATCTGGGAGGCCCAGTTCGGCGACTTCGCTAACGGCGCTCAGGTCATCATCGACCAATTCATCGCCAGCGGCTCCTCCAAGTGGGACCGGCACAGCGGCCTGACCCTGTTCCTCCCCCACGGGTTCGAGGGGCAGGGCGCTGAACATTCCAGCGCCCGTATCGAGCGCTTTCTGCAGCTGTGCGCCGACAACAACCTGCAGGCGGCCAACCCCACTACGCCGGCCCAGTTTTTTCATCTGCTGCGCCGTCAGGTGCTCCAGCCCTTTCGGCGCCCCTTGATTGTCTTCACCCCCAAGAGCCTGCTGAGGCATCCCGCCTGCCGCTCCAGGCTGGAGGCATTCACCGATGGGCGCTTCGAGGAGTTCCTTTTGACGGCCGAAAAACCCGAGACCGTCAAGACGCTTCTTTTCTGCAGCGGCAAAATTTTCTACGAACTGCAGGAAAAGGCGAAGGACGAGGGTCATGACGCCATCGCCCTGGTGCGCGTCGAGCAGCTCTACCCCTGGCACGGCGAGCGCCTGCAGGAGCTTTTAGCCCCCTTCGTCCAGCTGGAGCGGGTGGTCTGGGTTCAGGAAGAGCCCCGCAACGCCGGCGCCTGGGAGTTCGTGCGGCCGCGCCTGGCGAAGGCTACTGGCCTGGAGCCGGACTATATCGGCCGCGAACCGGCGGCGGCCCCCGCCGTGGGTTCCCATCGCCTGCACAAAAAAGAACAGGAGGAGATTCTTGAAGCGGCCTTCTCCACCTGAGCGGCACGCACCTCAGGTCAGGCTGTTGAGATTTTAACCCCGTTTTTTCCCGGAGATCCCCATGAAGATTACAGTTCCTGAAATCGGCGAATCCGTTTTTGAAGCGGTCGTCGGCAAATGGCACAAAAAAGACGGGGACTTCGTCCGCAAAGACGAAGTTCTGCTCGAACTGGAGACCGACAAGATCAATCTGGAAATACAGGCGGAAGCGGAAGGTTCCCTGGCCATCAGCGCCCAGGAAGGGGAGACGGTGAAGGTCGGCGGCACCCTGGGCAGCATCGACGAAAAGGCGTCGTCGCCAGCAGATGCCGACCAGGAATCGTCCGAGGACGACGAAGAAGAGGACGAAAAACCCACGAAGACTGAAGGCAAAACGCCAGCCGTCAATCCGGCTGCCGCCAAGATGGCGCGAGAGAAAGGGATCGACCTCGACAGCGTCTCCGGTAGTGGTCGGGATGGCCGCATTACCGTTGACGACGTCCTGCGGACCAGCGACGAGGGAGAAAAGGAGCAGACACCCGCGCCCCCGGCAAAGAAAACGGCCGCTGCTCCCCTTAAGAAACCCGCCGCCGAACCGGACGAGAGCGGACGCACCACCCGCCAGCGCATGAGCCCGATCCGCAAGAAGATCGCCGAACGGCTCGTCGCTGTGCGGCAGCAGACGGCCATGCTGACCACCTTCAACGAAGCGGACATGAGCCGCATTGCCGCTCTGCGCCAGCAGCACAAGGAAGCCTTCCGTGAAAAACACGGCGTCTCTTTGGGGCTGATGTCCTTTTTCGTCAAAGCCTGCGTCGAGGCGCTCAAGGCCTTCCCCGACGTCAACGCCCGCATCGACGGTGAGGATATTGTCTATCAGAACTTCTACGATATCGGCATCGCCGTCGGCTCCGAGCGGGGCCTTATCGTACCGGTGCTGCGCGACGCCGATCAGCTCAGCTTCGCCGGCATCGAGGAGGGCATTCAAGAGCTGGTCGACCGCATCCAGAACAACCGCATCACCCTCGACGAATTGGAAGGGGGCACCTTCACCATCAGCAACGGCGGTATCTACGGTTCCATGCTCAGCACCCCCATACTCAACCCCCCGCAAAGCGGCGTCCTTGGCATGCACGCCATCGAAGAACGGGCGGTGGTGCGCGAGGGCGAAATTGTCATCCGGCCCATCATGTACCTGGCCTTAAGCTATGACCACCGCATCATCGACGGGCGGCAGGCGGTCCAGTTCCTGCGCAAGATCAAGGAAGTGCTCGAAGCGCCGGAAGAGCTGCTCTTCGCGCTCTGAGCCGTGATTTCGCGCCCTAACCCGACAGCCACATAAGGAAATACCCCATGAGTGAAGATATGTTTGACCTGATCGTTATCGGCGCCGGCCCCGGCGGCTACGTGGCCGCTATCCGCGCCAGCCAGCTCGGCCTTAAGGTCGCTGTGGTGGAAAGTCGCGACACCCTTGGCGGCGTCTGTCTGAACGAAGGCTGCATCCCCAGCAAGGCCCTGCTTGAATCCAGCGAACTCTTTGCCCTGGCTCGGGACCGCTTTGGCGACCATGGCATCGAGATTCAACCGCCCAAGCTCGATATGGAAAAAATGATGGCCCGCAAAGATGAGGTGGTGCAAAAACTCACCGACGGCGTCGCCTTTCTGTTCAAGAAGAACAAGATCAAGCGTTTCCGGGGCAGAGGCCGACTGCTGGAAGCCGAGGATGGCGCTGCCGGACACCAGGTTCGCGTTCAGGGTGAAGGGAAAGACGAGGCTCAGCAGATACGCGGCCAGAAAGTGTTGCTCGCTACCGGCAGCACCGCCACAGAACTCCCCGACCTTCCCTACGACGACGATCTCGTTGTCAGCGCCCGTGAAGCTCTGTCCTTCGGCCTGATTCCCGAACATCTGCTGGTGGTGGGCGCCGGCTTCATCGGCCTTGAACTGGGTTCCGTCTGGCTTCGCCTGGGCGCCAAGGTCACCGTGGTGGAGATGCTCCCCCACATCCTGCCCAATTCAGACCGCAAATCGGCCGACCAGCTTCTGAGATCCCTCAAAAAGCAGGGTATGGAGTTTCTGCTGGAGAGCAAAATCGTCGAGATTACAGAGAAGCATGGGCGGGCTACTGCCACCATCGAGAGCAAGAAGGGGTCAAAAGAGGTTCTTTGCGACCGCATCCTCGTGGCCGTGGGACGCCGGCCACTCACGGAAGGCCTGGGAGTCGAAGAGGTCGGTGTGGAGCTGGACGAGCGGGGCCGCATCAAGGTCGATGACGACTACCAGACCAGCGTACCGGGCGTCTATGCCATCGGCGATCTGGTGCCCGGCCCCATGCTGGCCCACAAGGCTTCGGAAGAAGGCGTGGTCTTCGCCGAGCGCCTGGCCGGACAGCAATCCCGCGTCGATTACAATGAAATACCGGGGATCATCTATACCTGGCCGGAGATGGCCTCGGTGGGCAAAACAGAGGAAGAACTGAAGGAGGCCGGCCTTGACTATGCAGTAGGGAAGTTTCCTTTTTCAGCCAACGGCCGCGCCCGCTGCCTCGACGAAACGGACGGCTTTGTCAAGGTGCTGGCCAAGCCCGACAGCGGCAAGGTCCTGGGCATCCACATCGTCGGTCCGCGGGCATCGGACCTGATTGCGGAAGCGACGGCGGTCATGGCTTTTGGCGGCAGCAGCCGGGATATCGCCCTGATGATCCACGCCCATCCCACCCTGTCGGAGGCGGTCAAAGAGGCGGCGCTGGCCGCTAACGGGGCGGCCATCCATGCTTGATGGGCGGGAAGCTCGGAGGGTGGTAAAGCTAGTTCGGGCTGGTCTGCACGGAGGTTAGGCCCAGACGGGAAGAGGCGGCGGTAAAACGGCTGTAGTAATCCGTCATGTCTTCCAGAATGCGGGTCGACTCCTTGACCTGGCGGACCAGTTCCTTGAAGGCGCACCCTTCCCAGGGGGCTTTGGCATCGACATTGATCCGCTGGGGATTCTTTTTAGTCGTCATGGAACGGTTGGGACCATCGGACACCAGCAGAATCCAGGCATCGGCATAGTCACTCTCCACAATGGCATCGCACAGGAGCTTCTTCTGCTCTACCAGCAGGATGCGGGCGCCAAACATCCCTGCCAGACGTTCAATGGCCTCGCGATGGCGGGCCATGGTTTCGTAAGAGCGGCCCGTATCGCCGATATCGACGAAGATGGCCACTTTGGCGCTGCGAAACTTTTCATAATCGACCAGTGCTTCTGAACGGATCATCGCTCTACCCTCGTTTTCATTTAAGGAACCTGTATTTTTTGCCGGCAGAATTACATACTAGCGCCAAATTCCCTCTTGGCAAGGTACGGCGGCATTTCTAATCATGCGGGTGGTCAAGCGGTACCACCAGCACGGGTCGCCGTGACTTGCGCAGCACCTTCTCGGCCACGCTCCCCAAAAAAGTGTACTTGAGCGCCCCCTTGCCATGGCTCCCCAGTACCACCAGATCGGCCTCAATGCGGTCCGATATTTCGAGGATTAGCCCCACGGCATGGCCGTGATGAATTTCGATAGCGGCGATCCGCGCCAGGTCTTCCGGGTGGTCGGCCAGTTCCTCTTCGGCAAAGGCCTGCAGCTGCTGGCGGATCGTCTCGCTAACCTCCTGCTTGTGTTCCAGTTCGAAATCAGCCAGTTTATCCTCTCCCATGACGGTGGAAACATAGTTGAGCACCGCCGGTTCCATCTCGGGCATCACGTGCAGCAGGTGAATGCGGGCATTGTGACAGCGGGCAATACCGACCGCGTGGCGAAACGCCGTCGTCGCATTGGAGGTCAGGTCTGTCGCATAAAGGATGGTTTTGTACTGGGGAATCATAACGCCTCCTTACCCGCTGGCCGGTCATTATTGACGCGCATCTTCTGCAGAGCAAAAATTCCTCCCCACAGGGCCAGGCCCACGAGATAACTGAGGTAATGGTTGCTGATGCCGACAAAGCCGGCGAAGAAGCCGGGACGGAACATGATGAGAGCCACGCCGAGCAGCAGGATGATCTCATACCAGCGGGTCCGGACCAGAAACCAACCCTGGGTGGCCGAGGCGAAGGCAAACATGCCGACGCAGGTCATACCGAAAATGTAGAGGGAAAGACCGATGCCATCCACCCCGATCAGCAGCATGTCGGTGTTGAAGATGAACATAAAGGGGAGGATCGCTGTACGGATGTCGTACATGAACCCCTGCAGTCCCGTCGGGATGGGATCGGATTTGGCAATAGCACTGGCGGCATAGGCAGCCAGCCCGACAGGCGGCGTGTCGTCGGCCAGAATGCCGAAATAGAAGACAAAAAGATGGGCGGCGATCAAAGGTACTTCGAAACCCTGCCATTCGGCGATTGTCACCAGGGCGGGGGCCGTCAAGGAGGCCATGACGATGTAGTTGGCCGTGGTCGGCAAGCCCATGCCCAGGATGAGGCTAGCCACAGCGGTGATCAGCAGCATCAGGATGAGATTGCCCATACTCAGGGTGTCAATGATGTCGGTAATCAGACCGCCAAGTCCCATGGTCACGACGCCGACAATGATGCCGGCAGCGGCGGTGGCGACGGCCACGCTGACCATGTTGCGGGCGCCGGAGACCATCCCCCCCAGAATTTCCAGAACGCCGAGCTTGACCCCCTGCCCGAAGCTGATGCCATACTTACGACGGCCGATAGCACGCTGGAAGAGCATGATAACCATCAGCACCAGGATAGCTCGAAAGGCAGCCAGATCGGGGGAATGCCTCGGGATGATGAGCTCATAGAGGAGCATGAAGATGGGGATGAGGTAGTGCAATCCCTGACGCAGAATCTGAAAGAAGACCGGTAGTTCCTCTTTACTCAGCCCGCGCATGCCCAACTTGCCGGCCTCCAGATGGGTCAGCCAGAACAGGGCGGCGTAGGAGGCAAAGGCAGGTACCGCCGCGGCCTTGCAGACTTCGAGATAGGAGATGTTGACGTACTCGGCAATAATGAAAGCGGCTGCTCCCATAATGGGCGGCATCAGCTGGCCATTGGTCGATACGGCCACCTCGATGGCCGCCGCCTTTTTGGCCGGGTAGCCGACTTTCTTCATTAGGGGAATGGTGAAGGTGCCGGTCGTGACGACGTTGGCGATACTGGAACCGGAGACGATGCCCGTGAGGCCGCTGGCCAAAACAGCCGCCTTGGCCGGCCCCCCTTTGTAGCGGCCGAGCAGGCTCATGGCGAGATCGATGAAGAACTTGCCGGCTCCCGCTTTTTCCAGCATGGCGCCGAAGAGCACAAAAAGAAAGACGATGCGGGCTGACACGCTCAGCGGGATACCGTAGATCCCTTCGGTGGTGAGGGAAATCTGGCTGACATAGCGGGAAACGCTGACCCCTTTGAACGCGAGGAAGTCGGGCATGTACTGCCCGAAAAAGACATAGGCGGTAAAGACCGAGGCGATCACCGGCAGGGCCGGCCCGATCACGCGGCGCGCCGCCTCCAGCAGAATGATGACCAGGAAGATGCCGACTACCATGTCCCGCTGGCTGGGACGTCCTACCCGATTGGCGATACCCTCGTAATCGAGAGCGATGTAGAGCGCCGCCAGGGTGGCCAGCAGGGCGATAATAAAATCGGCGATGGGAATCTTGTGCTTTTCTCCCAGCCAACGCAACCCGGGCAGGTGGATGTCGCGGCGAAAGGTCGGATAGGACAGAAAAACGATGGCCATGGCGAAAGCCAGGTGAATGGCACGGATATAGGTGGAATCGAGCAGCAGCCAGCTCGACAGGGAGAGCTGAAAAAGGGACCAGGCCAAGGCGATGGCCGGCACCAGATAGCGGGTCCACCCCTGCAGACGGCGCAGGCCAAGCTCTTCCTCCTCCTTCATGCGCTGGGCCGCGGCCAGGCCTTCGTCACGAACGTCCTGGGGAGTTTCCGTCATAGATTCACTCGCTCATGATTAGAGATATCCATCATCCTCTCTGCGGGTATAAGCCGGCCGGAACCTGGGTTCGCCAGGCTCCGGCCGCAACGGTTACTTCACCAGACCGACTTCCTTGAAATACTTTTCGGCCCCCGGATGAAGAGGCGCCGACAGCCCCTGCAGCATATTCTCCCGGGTCAGTACGCTCAAAGCCGGATGCAGGTCGCGCAGTTCGTCGATATTCTCGAAGACTTCCTTGGTGATGGTGTAGATGATGTCTGCCGGCACATCGGCGGAGGTGCAGATGGTGGCTTTGACGCCGAAGGTGGGCACGTCCTCCTTGTTGACGACGCCGGGATAGGGCGCCACCGGAATCATCGCCGGGGCATAGTAGGGCTGGTCGGCGGTGAGCTTGGCCACCAGGGCCTCATCAACGGGCACGAAGTTGACCTTGCGGGCGCCGGCGACGGCCTCCTTGATCGAGCCGTTGGGGTGGCCGACCGTGTAGAAGAAGGCGTCGATGCGGCCATCCTGCAGCATGCTGGCCGCTTCGGACGGCTTGATCCCTTCGGCCTTGAGATCCTTGTCCACATCGATGCCGGCCGCCTGGAAGAAGTCCATGGCATTGACACGCTGGCCGGTGCCCGGCGCGCCGATATTGACGATTTTGCCTTTGAGGTCGGCCACAGAGCGGATGTTCTTGTCATCCGCAGCCAGAATGGTCACCGCCTCGGGATGGATGGCGAACATGGCCCGCAATTTTTCCTGGGGCTTGCCTTCCCACTCCCCCTTGCCATTGTAGGCCTGCCACTGCAGGTCCGACTGGACGACTCCCATCTCGATATCACCGTTCATCAGGGCGTTGACGTTGAAAACCGAACCGCCGGTAGATTCGACGGTCATGCGCAGATTGTATTCTTTGCGTTTCTTGTTGATCAACTTGCTGATGGCGCCCCCCGTAGGGTAGTAGACTCCGGTGACTCCACCGGTGCCGATGGTGACATACTGGATGGCCAGGGCATCGCCCCCGGCGAAGACCAGCAGCGCCAGGGCAAGAATCCACACGGACAGCTTTTTCATACCGATTTTCCTCCTTGATGGGTTTTAGACATGCGTCAGGACAAAGAAGGGCCTCGCGCCGATCGCCTCCATTCCTCGTGACGGGCGACCTCAACGCGTCGGAAAACTTTTTCAGTATAACGGATGAACGGATTTTGGCAAAAGAAGAGCCCCAAAGGCGATAGGAACGCCTCTGGGGCCGGGGAACGGAAGGATCAGAAGGAATTGATACGGCGGATGAAGGCTTTGAGCAGACCGAAGCTACGCCGGTTGAATTCGAAGGCCAGACGCGGCAGACCGAGGAGATCCGGCTCGTCCTTTTCCTCCGGAAAAGCCTCGGTCAAGCGCAGAGAGCTGCCGGGTTCGATGATCTCGCTGAACTCGCTCTGCAGCGTGGCGACCTGCTCTTCGCTGAGGGCCTTGTTCAGGCGAATAATCAGGGTCTCCTTGACGAAGCGACTGGAATGGTAGACCCGGTAGAATTCGTCAATGACCTGCACCGCTTCTTCGACGTCCCGGGTGATAGTGAACAGACTGAAATCTTCGCCGGAAATCAGGCCGCGTTTGAGCAGAATTTTTTTTATGAACTGAAACCAGTGCTCCCAGTAATCCCCATTATCGTCATCGATGAGCACCAGGGGAATGGGAGGGTTCTTGCCCGTCTGCACCAGGGTCAGGGTCTCCATGGCCTCGTCGAGGGTGCCAAAACCGCCGGGGAAGAGGGCCACCGCCTGCGCTTCCTTCAGGAAAGCCACCTTGCGGTTGAAAAAATATTTGTAGGTGATGACATTTTTGCTGTTCTCCATCACCGGGTTGGTGTCCTGCTCGAAAGGAAGGCGAATATTGACGGCGAAGGAGTTATCCGCTCCGGCGCCTTCATTGCCGGCCTGCATGATGCCGCCCCCGCCGCCGGTGATGACCATGTAGCCGAGCTCGGCCAGACGCCGGGAGAATTCGACGCACTTCTGATAGATGGGCTCGCTGGGCTCGGTGCGGGCCGAGCCGAAGATGGTCACCTTCTTGCGCTGGCGATAGGGCCCAAAGACCTTGTTGGTATAGCGCATCTCCTTCATGGTGGTGCGCATGAGTTTGAGGTCGGCCAGGTAATCGGTCTCCTGACCGGCCATTAGAGAGCTGAGAATCATCTCGCGAACCAGCCCCGGGTGATGCACGTCGACCCGGCGGAGCAAATCGTCGATCATCTCGTCCACCTCGCCGTTGGAGCGGCTGAAATGCAAATCCATAGGTATCCCTCCTCGGCCCGATAAGGCCTGAAAAATAATCGCCCGAACCGGCTAGGCGGACTTGCGGGCCAGAAAAGCCTGGCCGGCCAAACGCTCCTGCCGGATGAACAGGCCGCTTAACCCGGCGCCGGCGTAGCGCGCGTCGAATTCAGTATAGAGCTGGCGCAGGCGCCTTTCAATGTCGTAAAACTCTTCCCGCTCCGCGGGCGTCATGCGGTTCTCGACCCGTTCGCAATTGAAGGTGACACAATTGAAGGGGCGAAAGCTCGCCGGCAGCAGGCAGCCGGACAGGCCCAAAAAGGGGCAGGGCGCTGTAAAATCAGGCCGGGGGATCGGCACTCCTGCCTGCAGAAGCCCCAGCAGGTTGACCAGGGTCAGGTGATTTTTGCCACAGTCACAGCAGGCCCCCAGGCAATCAGCGCAGCAGTTATCCCCGCCGGCTTTGAGAAAAAGAGTCTGGAGCTGCTCCTGCAGAAGCCCGATGCTTCGCAGACGGTGATCCATCCAGTCCCGTTCCTGGGGGGACAACTGCAGAAATTCTACCCCCACGGTGTCGACAATGCGGGACCAGCGGTAAAAAATCTCGGGGCAAGAGGTCATCGGCATCCTGAAAACGGCAAACGGCACGGCCGGAAAAAGGGCGTGCCGTTTGCGCAAAAAAGTTGGCTGGAGAAGGCCGTAAGCCGGGTTCTGTTCCTCGCCGCGGTTCCCCGCGACGGGGTGATGATCATTCCTCTAGGGCTGCCGTTGCCGACAGCCTCAAGCAACCGAACCCGGGAGCTTCGGACGGGCCGCCCTCAAACGCTCCCCTATTTGGTCTTGCTCCGGATGGGGTTTACCGAGCTTCCGACGTCACCGCCGGAACTGGTGAGCTCTTACCTCACCCTTTCACCCTTACCCGTCTGCGCCGAAACGCGAACGGGCGGTCTCCTCTCTGTGGCACTTTCCCTGGGGTCGCCCCCGGTCCCCGTTAGGGACCATCCTGCCCTGCGGAGCCCGGACTTTCCTCCCGCCCCCGAAGGGGCCAGCGATCATCTGTCCTTCTCCAGCCGTGTGCCATTATCG
This sequence comes from Desulfuromonas sp. KJ2020, assembly GCF_024197615.1. Classification (NCBI taxonomy): domain Bacteria; kingdom Pseudomonadati; phylum Thermodesulfobacteriota; class Desulfuromonadia; order Desulfuromonadales; family Desulfuromonadaceae; genus Desulfuromonas; species Desulfuromonas sp. KJ2020. Next base: position 1,204,976 of record NZ_JAKUKE010000001.1, on the reverse strand, counting down.
ATGTCTTTGCCCGAAAAGACAAGAGGTCAGCGGGGCATGACGTACAGGAGGCGATTGCAGTGGGGACAGCTCTGGATCTCGTTGGCCGTGAACAGGTTGTTGAAAAGCTGCGGCGGCAGATGCATGTTGCAGCCAAGGCAGGTCTCGTTGCGGGCCTCGACGACGGCGATACCGCCCCGCCGCTCAAGCAGCATCTGATAGCGCTTGCGCACAGTGGTGGAGAGTTCCTTGAGCAAGGCCTCCCGCTGCCCTCCTTTTTCTTCGAGGGTACTGTCGAACTCGGCCATGGCGGCATCGATTTCGGCGTTGCGGGCGCTGGCTTTCTCCTGCAAGGCACCCAGTTCGTCGGCCTTTTCCTCGCGATCCTTGGCGAGCACGTCAATCTCGGCGTCCTTGCGCTGAATGCTGTCGAGAAGTTCCTTGTTCATCTTCTTGGCGGTATCGACCTCCTTGAGGACAGCCACATACTCCTTCTGGGTCTTGATGGCCGGCAGGCGACTCTCCGCCTTCTGCACGTTGTCCTGTTCCTGGGCGAGGGCCTGCTGCAGGGCAGCCCGCTCCCCCTTGAGGGCGTCGATATCGCCGTCGAGTTTGTCCACCATGGCCTGGATGCGGGCCAGGTCCTCGCCAAGAGCCTGCTGCTCGTTTTCGAGCGTCTGACGCTTATGGCGAATACCGATGAGTTCCTGATCCAGTCCCTGCAGATCTCTGAGCTTTTCCATCTTTTCTTGCACCTTCCTTACCTCCCGGTTGAAACTTTCAGGTTGTTGCTTGACGGCGAAACGGTTGAAACAGGAAAGGGGAGTCAGACCGCGGTAAACGGATCCCCCTCCCCTTCCATTTCTATGAATTCGATTTGCAGTTTTCTCTTGGTCGCTTCCTCTTTGAGCACCCTCGCCAGGTTCGGCACCATAAGCCGTTCGGTGGCGAAGTGGCCGGCGTCAATGAGGGCTAAATTCTGACTTTCGGCCTGGCGCGCCTCATGATACTTCACATCACCCGTTACCAGCACATCTGCCCCCTGGCGCTTGGCCTCGTTAAGCAGGGAAGCCCCGCTGCCACCACACACCGCGACCTTGGCAACACGGTGATCCGCGCCACCGACGATGCGCAGGGACGAGAGTCGGAGAGCCTGTTTGACGCGCGCGGCGAAGTCCGCGAGGGGGGTCGGTTCAGACAGGCGCCCAAGGCGGCCCAGGCCGATATCCGACGGGCTGTTGAGCAGCGGGATAAGATCATAGGCCACCTCTTCGTAGGGATGAGCTTTGATCATCTTGCTGACCGCTTTGTCCACCGCCTCCCGTGGCAGAATGACTTCCAGCCGCAGCTCGTCGACCCGCTCGGTCTCGCCGATGGCGCCGATGAAAGGCTGGGCGTCGGGCCCCGGACGAAAACTCCCCTGCCCGGCACTGCGGAAAGAGACGCGGTCATAACGACCGACCTGCCCGGCCCCGGCCGCAAAGAGAGCCTCCGCGACCACCTCTTCGTGGCCACGGGGCACAAAAACCACCAGCTTGACCAGGTTGCCGCCCAAAGCCAGGGGAACCACCTGCGTCAACTGCAGGGCCTGGGCAAGCCAGTCGTTGAGGCCGTCACGCCCCCGGTCGAGGTTGGTATGCGCACTGAAGACGGAGATGCCGTCACGGATGGCCTGATAGAGGATGCGGCCCGTTTCGTCGGTGGGCTGGATATTTTTAAGGGGGCGAAAGATGAGCGGATGGTGGGAGATGATGGCCTGGGCTCCCGCCGAGCGGGCGGCGGTCAGGGCCCTTTCCGTGGGATCCAGGCAGATCAGGGCGGTCTTCACCGCGGCCGCCGGATCCCCGACCTGCAGCCCGACGTTATCCCAGTCCTCGGCCAAGGCCGCAGGGTAGAGGGCATGGATCAGGCCGACGAGATCCTGTATGCGAACGATCTGTTCTTTCTTCATGCTCCGCTTGTTACGTTTGAATACCAAAAAAAAGAGTGCAACTCTGGGTCTGGTTGCACTCCTGGGAACTTATGGTTTTGCTTTTTCTGTCTGTTGTATATGCAATATGAGCGTTCGTCTCATGCGCTTCCTTGTTGGTGGGCCCACCAGGATTCGAACCTGGGACCAACCGGTTATGAGCCGGTGGCTCTACCAACTGAGCTATAGGCCCGTTGCATTGAACAAGCGCCTAGTTTATGGCCTGGACTCATGTGTGTCAAGGCCATTTTCCTTTTTTTCACCTAGAACTCCACAAAACTCTTCAGGCGCTTGGAGCGGCTGGGATGACGGAGCTTGCGCAGAGCCTTGGCTTCGATCTGCCGGATACGCTCGCGGGTCACGGCGAAATCCTGGCCGACTTCCTCCAGGGTATGGTCCGATTTTTCGCCGATGCCGAAGCGCATGCGCAGGACTTTCTCTTCACGCGGAGTCAGGGTGGAAAGAACCCGGGAGGTCTGGTCGGAAAGGTTCCCCTTGATGACCGCTTCGAGAGGGGAGACAACCCCCTTGTCCTCGATGAAATCCCCCAGGGAGGAGTCTTCCTCCTCGCCGATGGGAGTCTCCAGGGAGATGGGCTCCTTGGCGATCTTCAGGACGCGGCGAACTTTTTCCAGGGGCAGGTCCATACGCTCGGCGATCTCTTCCGGCGTCGGCTCGCGTCCCATCTCCTGGACAAGCTGACGGCTGGTACGGATCAGCTTGTTGATGGTCTCGATCATATGCACCGGAATGCGGATGGTGCGCGCCTGATCAGCAATGGCCCGGGTGATGGCCTGCCGGATCCACCAGGTGGCGTACGTGGAGAATTTATAGCCGCGCTGGTATTCGAACTTGTCCACCGCCTTCATGAGGCCGATATTTCCCTCCTGGATGAGGTCGAGGAACTGCAGGCCGCGGTTGGTGTACTTCTTGGCGATAGAGACGACCAGACGCAGGTTGGCTTCCACCAGCTCCGTCTTGGCGGCCTTGGCCCGCCATTCCCCCTTCTGCAGCTCTTTCAGGGACTCCAGCAGCTCTTCCGGCGCAAAGCCGGACTCTTCCTGCACCCGTTTGAACTTGCGCTGGGCGCTCTTGAGGCGCTTTTCCACCACCAGCAGGCTGTCGATGGGGGTTTTGAGTTCTTCGGAGACCTTGAGAGCATCTTCGTCGCTCTTGCGCATGCGGCGCAGCAGCCGCTTGATATCCTTGTGGGGGAGCTTCAGCTCCTCTTCGCAGGCCCTGACCTCGATCATTCCCTTTTTAACCTGCTCCGCCAGGTCCTTGAGGGTGTCGACAATCTTGGCCACCTGGAAATCTTTGAGGCGGATCTGACGCATCAGCTCGGAAATCTGGGTCTTGAGTTCCTTGGTCTGTTTCTCCAGCGCCTTTTTCTCTTCCTTGGTGACTTCCCCGGCGAGACGTTCGCGGGCCTCCATGAACTGGGTGTCAAGCTCGCGGATCTGGTCGACCAGGGCGAGGATGCGCAGGCGATGCTTTTCTTCCTCTTCGCTCCCCTCTTCTTCCTCGTAGTCCTTGGTGATCTCGGCGACGCTGATCTGCCCCTTGGCCAGGCGGTCGCCCAAGCCGATGATCTCCTTGAAGGCGATGGGAGTCTTCATGATGACACTGGTCACCAGGGCTTCCCCTTCTTCGATGCGCTTGGCGATCTCGACCTCCCCTTCGCGGGTCAACAGCGAGACCTGCCCCATTTCACGCAGGTACATGCGGACAGGGTCGCTGGTACGGCCAAGGACGCCGGCCTCGAACTCGGACTCCTCTTCCTCCTCGTCATCGCCGCCCTCCTCGTCCATGCCCCGCTCGTCGGAAAGGGATACCTTTTTGTCGGAATCGACCACGGCGATATCCATCTCCCCGAACATGCTCATGACATCTTCAAGCTGATCGGACGAAATGAGATCGGCTGGAAGGGAATCGTTCACCTCGTCATAGGTGAGAAAGCCCTTTTCCTTGCCCAGATCGATCAGATTCTGAACTTCTTCCATTGCGGTTTTTTTCGCCATTGAACCTCTTCTCCTCTTGCCCCTGCCTGACGGGGCCTGGTGGATTTATTTCTATTATCGAAACATTTTTTATTTCAGTTGACGGTTCACCTGCATGAGCTCTGCCTGCAGCCTGGCCATCTCCAGCAGATCTCCGCTACTTTCAGCTCTCTGGATGAGCTGATGAAGCTCCTGTTTGCGCCGCCGGAGCCTCTCCTTGGCCACGGCCTGGCGACAATCGACAAAAATAGCTTCCGCCTCCTCGGCAAAAGCGGCGGCATCTTCGCGTAAAACCCCCTGCACAATATCTTGCTGAACGCCATCGACAGCCAGGGATAACAGACTTTCGGCCGACGCGGTTTCCTGGGAGGGCAGGGTCAGAATTTTTTCGGCAAGTTCCTTTATATTCGCATCTAAAAAGAGATTTTCAACTCCCTCCTCTTTTACACGTTCCTGGGCCCGCGGTTCACGCACCAACAGGTAGAGAAGCATCATCTGGGCCCGCAGACCGGCGGCCGGCGCCGAAGGCGGCGAGGCAGTCGTCCGTTTGGGCCGTGTTTCCTGCCGAGGCGACGGCGCTGCCGGCCGGCGTCCCGACACCTTCGTCTGCAACAGGCTCTCGTCCAAGCCAACCTTTTGCGCCACCATCCGGATATAGAGACTGCGCTCGATGTCATCCGTCAGGGCCCGCAGCTTGGCGGCGATTTCCTCCACCGCCTTCGCCTGCCCTTCGACGCTGCCCCCGTGCCGGGCCAGGGCGTCATCGATGAAGACTTCCAGGACCGGACGGGCGGCCTGCAATCGGCTCCGAAAGGACTCTGCCCCTTTTCCCGCCAGAAAGGAGTCGGGGTCATCCCCCTCATCCAGGGCAATAACGGCGGCGGGCAGTCCGGCCGCCTGCAGCACATCCATGGCCTTGAAGGTGGCCCGCCGGCCGGCCTCATCCTGATCGAAAAGGAGCAGGGCCTTTTTGGCGTAACGCTTGAGCAGCCGGGCATGCTCTTCTGTCAGGGCAGTGCCGCAGGTCG